>CAXBHX010000009.1:0-118427 GCA_963975655.1 uncultured Verrucomicrobiales bacterium | reverse complement strand
GAACCGACTCCGCCCGCTGAGTTGGTGGCGATTTTCCCGAGCGCGGATCAGTTGCCCGAGAATTTACTCAAATTCTACCTTCACTTTTCCAGGCCCATGAGTCGGGGAGAAGCCTACGAGAACATCCGGTTACTTGATGAGAACGGGGCAGCGGTTCCGTTGCCGTTTCTCGAGCTGGGCGAGGAGTTGTGGGATGGAGGCCAGATGCGGTTTACCTTGTTTTTCGATCCGGGACGCGTGAAACGGGGGTTGATGCCGCATCAGGAGGAGGGGCGGGCCCTGGAGAAAGGAAAACGGTACACGTTAGAGATTCTATCGAAATGGAAGGACGGAGAGCGCCGCGAGCTAGAGGGTGGCTTTCGGAAGAAATTTGAGGTGGTCGATCCGGACTATGACCAGCCTCGAGTGGACTCGTGGATCGTGACGACTCCGCTAGCCGAGACAATGGATCCTGTGGTAATCGCATTGGGGGAGTCACTCGATCATGCTCTCCTGCAGCGTCTGATCTGGATCGAAGACGGTGGAGGGGATCGGGTGGATGGCGCTATTGAGGTAGGTCAGCACGAAACAAGCTGGAGTTGGAATCCGGAGATGCCTTGGAGGGAAGGGGAGTATTCCGTTGTTGTCGATCCCGTGCTCGAAGATCTGGCGGGAAACAGCCCCGGCCGATTATTTGAGGAAACGGGGGGCTCCTCGCTGCCTGTAGAGACTGGTTTGGAGAAACTGATACGGCGTGAGTTTCGTATCGAAGGATCACGGTGAGTCTCAGCCATTTGTTCATGAGGGTGGTCGGAGGCCTGTGAGGTGAGCCGAACTAACAGGGTTGGGTGACTGGTCTCACCCTGTTGCGTCTGGTTTGCTGCCCCTTTTTCACCCGAAAGCGTTAGGTTTTTCAACCAACGGCAGTGTTATAGTGATGCCCATGGTCCCATTGGAGAATCAACCTGCCTCTGAAGACGCACGCTACGAGGTGTTCGTGCAGCGGTTTGCGCACTACGAGCCGGACCTTCGGCGATTTATTCGCTCGTTGCTGCCGACGTGGACTGATGCCGATGAGGTGCTTCAGCAGACGGCGATTGTGATCTGGCGGAAGTTTGATCAATACGATCCAGATACCAATTTCATGAAGTGGGCCTGTGTGATCGCTCGCTTTGAGTCGCTAGCCTATCGTCGAAAAATGGCGAGGGACCGCCATGTGTTCAGAGAGGATATTTTGGAATTGATGGCCGATGAGGGGATTGAGGAGCTAGACACACGTCATAATGAGCATGATGCGCTCCAGTCGTGTCTGCTGGAGCTTCCTGAAAAGCAACGGAGGTTCGTGACTTTAGCCTACACTCCAGGAGTGAAGGTGAAGGATCTTGCTGAGGAGGCCGGATCTACGGCAGCGGCCTTCTATATGCGACTGAAGCGGATTCGGCGTCAGCTGATGCATTGCGTGGAATCTAAAATTCAGCAACCGGGCCAGGCGTGATGGATTCCTCACCGTTTAAATCACTTTCGGCAGAGGAGCAGGATTGGGTTGATGCCTACGTCGACGGCACGATCGAGGCCGAGGCATTTGATGCTTTGCAGGACGGCATGATGAAGAGCCCGGTCCTGCGGGCTGCGATGCGTCGGTACCTGGCGCTGGATAATACGCTGCAGAACGAAGCATCGGGAGTGGAGTCGAGTAGCGATGCCGGGTCGTCTTGGTTGAGTGTAGACGAGGCACCTGAGAAAGAAGCTTCGGCGAAGGTGATCAAATTTCCTTCGCTAGCGCGAATGGCGGCAGCGGCAGCTCTGGCCTTTTTGCTGGGATCGGCCTGGATGTATTGGCGTGCTCTTCCTGCTGGGGAGGGTGGTGAGATTGCGAGAACGAATTCGACGAGGGCGGATTCCGAGGAGCCTTCTGCGAATGGATTTGCCGTGGTGGGGAGACTGTTCGACGTGGGGTGGCCTGAAGCGAAATCGGTACGTAGGGAAGGGGAATTACTCGGTGCGGAGGTGTTTGAACTGGTCTCAGGGACTGCAGAAATTCAATTTTTCTCAGGAGCAGTCATGACCGTTCAGGGGCCTGCGCAGATTTCGCTGAAGTCAGCCTGGGAGGCAGAGTGCCGCGAGGGTGCGGTAAGGATGAGAGTTCCTCCGGCGGCGCGGGGATTTCGATTGCAGGGGCCATCGACAGAGATTGTGGATCTGGGTACCGAGTTTGGATTGGAGGTTCGAGACGGCAAGGGGCATGTCGAAGTCTTTGACGGTGAGATTGCGATTCGTCATCAGAAAGAAGCAGAGCGCCTCGTTCAGAAAGGAGCCGCCTGGGGATTGCCTGCAGACGGAGCTGCGTCGCCCGTTGAAGTGGGGCAAGTGCGCTTTCCTGATTCCGATGAAATGGGGAATCAATCTGACCAGCAGCGCCGTTCGGACTATGACCGTTGGACGGCTCATCGAGAAGCATTGGCTCAGGACGATAGACTGATTGCCTACTACACTTTTGATCGCGAAACTGGTCAGACCTTGGTTCCAAATATGGCTCATCCCCGCAATGCTGAATTTGACGGGGCCGTAGTGATGGCTGAGCCGGTGGCAGGCCGCTGGCCGGGACTGAAAGAGGCGCTGGAGTTTCCGCGTCCAGGCTCGCGGGTAAGGGTGAACATTCCGGGCGAGTTTCCTGCGTTTACGTTCATGTGCTGGGTTCGGATTGATAGCCTCGACAGATGGTACAGTGCGCTGTTGATGGGAGATGGCTATGAGAATGGGGAGCCACACTGGCAAATTGAGGAAGATGGGAGAATGATGCTTTCCCTCATGGTTGACGACACCTATAAGAACCCCAAGGCTCCTCAGGCTGCAGGTCTGGCTCACATCTATTTTTCTCCACCGATGTGGGATCAATCCATGAGTGGTCAATGGATGCATCTGGCATCAGTGTTCGACCCTGAGAACCGGGCGGTGAGCCACTATGTCAACGGCGAGGAGATCAGTCGCGAGGAGATTACCGACAAATTTTATGTCGATAAGCTTCATCTAGGAAATGCGGAGATCGGGAATTGGGGGTTGCCTCATCGCGAGGACCCCGTGTTTGCGATTCGTAACCTGAACGGGCGCATGGATGAGTTGGCGATTTTTAAAGCAGCGCTCGCTCCTGATGAAATCGCAGAACTATTTGAGCGCAGTCGGGCCCGAACTCACTAGGGAAGGGGTAATTTTATGAGCTTTTTCCGTTAAGATTTAGTACCGCTGGAAGTCATACTATGATGAGACGCCACTTCACCACTCTCGCAACACTCGTTTTGTCGCTCGCGACAGCCTTTTCTGCTGCCCAGGCTGTTGATTTTGAAACACAGATTCTCCCGATTCTTGAATCAGAGTGCCTGGACTGCCATGGCCCGGATAAACAGAAATCGGAGTTTCGTGTGGATGACCGGGCGATCATGCTCAAAGGCGGAGACTCAGGGATTGCCGCTCTCGTTCCCGGGGATGTGAGGGCCAGCTATCTGATTGAAGTGATCGATGGAAGTGATCCTGATATGATCATGCCACCGAAGGGGGATCCGCTTACGCCAGAGCAAGTAGCGCTGTTTGAGGAATGGGTAGAAGCCGGAGCGGACTGGCCGGGCCAGATGGACTCGAAGGTTGAAGAAGGTACGGATTTCTGGTCTTTTCAGCCGGTAGAGCGACCGAAAGTCCCCGTTGGGTCGGAGAGTCCAGTGGATGCTTTTCTTCTCGCTAAACTTGATGAGGCGGGCATTTCTGCCAACGGACCTGCTGACGCCCATTCGCTGATTCGGCGGGTGTCTGTCATACTGACAGGGTTACCTCCTACGCCGGAGAGAGCAGCAGAGTTCGCGACGGCATTCGAGGCAGATTCTGAAGCCGCCTATGCTGGGCTAGTTGATGAACTACTTGCTTCGGAGCATTTCGGTGAACGTTGGGCACAACATTGGCTCGACGTAATCCGATGGGCAGAGACAAACGGGTCGGAAGCTAACCTCTATCGGAAGGGGGCATGGATCTATCGTGACTATGTGGTCCGTGCATTCAACGAGGATCTACCCTACAATCAGTTCGTCACAGAGCAATTGGCAGGGGATCAGATGGGAGTCGGTGAGGCCACCGGATTCCTTGTAGCGGGACCACACGTTCCTGCGGCAACCGTGGGTCGTGAGCCCACCGCCATTCGACAGGCTCGTGCTGATCGCATGGATGAGATCATGCAGACCGTAGGGGCCTCTATGTTAGGTGTTACAGTGGGATGTGCTCGTTGTCATAATCACAAATTCGATCCCATTTCGATTACGGATTACTACGCGATCTCTGCGGTTTTTCAGGGGGTCGAGTTTGGAGGGCGTTACCCTGAGTTTTCAGATGATCATCCGAGGAAGGTGGTCGCCAAGGAGCTACGATCGGAAATGTTCAAGCAGCGTTCTATTCTTCGTGATGGAGGGGGCGTTTGGGAAGAGAATTGGGGCGGATTTACTGAGATACAGTTTCCGACGGCAAAAACGAATGTCTTGCGAGTCGAGTTCGATCGACCATCTGTATCAATTGATGAGCTGCAAGCTTACGGTCCCGTTGCCTACAATGAGAACCTAGCCCTCGCCTCGGCCGGAACCGATCTAGTAGGAGATGAGGAAATGGCCGATGAGCGTAGCGGTATTAGTAATGCGAACGATGGTGTGTTTGGAACGATGGTCTGGAGGTCTAAGGCCCCAAAAGGAAGTAATAAGAAGCCTTGGATCGAACTTCATTTCTCGGAGCCGAAGGAGGTCAACCGGTTCCGATTCAGTATCAATCGGGAATACTTTTTCGAGACCGATTATCTGGAGAAAAAGAACAATTCAAGTTTTCCCGGGGTGAAAATTTCTGCGTTGGAGCCCGACGGAAGTTGGATGCCATTGGGAGGTAGTTTTAGTGCGGGAAAACTTCTGAAATCGAAGCCTGAATTGAAGAGTGCGTCCGATGAACTGCATTTGCTGATTGATCAGATTAGTGAAGACGGACCGCGGCATAGTTTTGTGGGGCAATTTTCAAAGAAGCCCCCTGTGACCCATGTCTTCCATCGGGGTAGCCCTGAGAATCCGAGGGATGAAGTCGTTCCCGCCGGGTTGTCGATATTGGAAGGAGAGTTCGGATTGGACTCATCGACTCCGGATTCCGAACGTCGCCTGCGCTTCGCTGAATGGGTGACACGTCCTGATCACCCGCTCACCTCCCGCGTCATGGTGAATCGGATTTGGCATCACGTATTCGGTGCCGGTATCGTACCGACAGGAAGTGATTTTGGTGTGGCGGGCGCCATGCCCACTCATCCCCAATTGCTGGATTGGCTGGCTGCGGAATTTATCGAACCAACCGAGACGGAGGCGGCTCCGTGGTCGATGAAGGCGATGATACGTCTTCTGGTTATGTCCGATGCATTCCGTCGAACCAGTCACCCTTCAGAATCCGGGATGAGCGCTGATGCCGGCACCCAATTGCTATGGAGATTCCCACCATTGCGGGTTGAAGCAGAGGTGATACGTGACGGGATTCTACAGGCTTCGGGTAAGCTGGACCCCACTCTCGGGGGACGCAGCTTCCGTATCCACAATGTAAAGAAGACGTATTCGCAATGGCAGGTCGTCGACAATCACGGCGAAAATACTTGGCGCCGGATGCTATACCAAGAGCGAATGCGACGGGTCGATGATCGTATATTCACGGCATTTGATTTCCCTGATTGTGGGCAAGTCAGGGCAAAACGGCCTGTATCCACGACACCTCTTCAGGCTCTCAATTTGATGAATAGCGACTTCGTTGTTGAGCAGTCGGAGTTTGTTGCTGAGCGCGCGAGATCCGAGGCAGGAGAAGATGTGGATGGTCAGATAATCCGTGCCTTTGAACTCCTTCTGTCTCGTGCGCCAGACGAGGATGAATTGAAAGTCTGCCAGGGCGTTGAGCTTCAGCTTGTTTGCCGCAGTCTTATCAATTCTAACGAGTATGCATTCCTTCCATGAGATTGAATTTTTTACCTGCCTTCCTGTTTCTCATCGCAGTTGAATCGACGACTCTCGTCGGTGCGGATAGGCCCAATGCTTTCTGGTGGGATTATCAGGATTCGTCGGCGCAGCCGATTTTTGTTGAGCTTTTTGATCATGAAAATGATCCCGGGGAAACCGTCAATGTGGCCGCTGCGCATCCTGATGTAGTGAACCATCTCACTGCAGAACTGAACAGAACTCTATCTCCATGAACGAAGCTGAACACATCACCTCCAAAGGTCGTCATCTCCTCGATCGACGAAATTTCATGAAGAACACCGGGTTTTCTCTCGGTGGCCTCGGCCTCGCGCAGTTACTCGCCAATGAAGGTCTCGCCTCCAGTGACGATCCTGCGGCATTCAGCGGTCAGGTCCCGATTCGTCCTGATATTGATCCTGACAATCCCTACCTGCCTCGTCAGGCACACTTCGACAGTGCGGCGAAAAAGGTGCTGGTCATCTTTTGCCCGGGAGCCGTCAGTCATGTCGACACATTCGACTACAAGCCGGCACTGACGAAGTTACATGGGCAGAAGCCTCCCGGTATACCGGCGGTGACTTTTGAGGGGCCGACGGGGAATATTGCAAAGCCTTTCTGGGAGTTTAAGCCGAGGGGTCAGAGCGGTAAAATGACTTCCGAACTGCTCCCTAATTTGGGGGCTCTCGCCGATGACTTCTGTTTTTTGCATTCGATGCACACGCAGACCAGTGCCCATCCGCAAGGGGAGAACTTCATCCATACTGGATTCACCATGGAGGGCTTCCCTTCTTTTGGTGCCTGGGCCACATATGCACTGGGTTCGGCGAGTCAGGACCTACCGGCGTTTGTTGCGATTAATGATCCGCGAGGGCTGGCTCGTTCCGGAAAGAACAATTTCGGCTGTGGCTTCCTGCCAGCGTCTTTTCAGGGGACTGACTTCAATGCCAAGAATCCTCCCGCAAACCTGGGGCGCCCGGCTTCCTACACCGCAGGAGATGATAAGAAGACGATTGATCTCCTCAAGCGATTCAATGCCAAGCATCTCGAGCAATATCCAGGTGATGCCAATTTGGCCGCTCGGGTGGCTAGTTACGAATTGGCCGGTGAAATGCAGATGTCGGTTCCCGATATGATGGATCTTTCAGCCGAGCCTGAGTCGATTCATAAGGAGTATGGGACTGACACGGGAACCGAGTTGAAGCGTGAGTATGCGAAGAATTGCATTCTCGCCAGGCGCCTGCTTGAGAAAGGGGTTCGTGTCGTTCAGCTCTTCAATGGCAGTGATCCGTCTGGTGGAAACGGAATCACAAACTGGGATTCCCACTCCAATATTGCCGATACGCACGCGATGCAGGCTGAGATCATGGATCAACCAACTGCCGCGCTGATCAGTGACATGAAACGACGGGGATTGCTTGAAGATACGCTGATCGTCTGGTGCACCGAGTTTGGTCGTATGCCTTTCCTTCAGGGAAATGGAACTGGTCGCGATCATAATCCAGATGCCTTCACTTGTTTCCTCGCCGGAGCCGGAGTCAAAAAGGGGTTCAGCTATGGCGAAAGCGATGAGTTTGGCTTCAAGGCTGCCGCCAACCCGACGTCGGTCTACGATTTCAATGCGACAATCCTGCACTTGTTAGGGCTGGATCACGAGCGGCTCAGTTTCTATCACAACGGTCTGGAACGTCGTCTTACGAATGTCCATGGGCATGTGATCAAAGATGTGCTGGCCTAGCAGTTTACTCTCTCGCCTAAGCTATTTTGTAATCAGGAGACAAAGAGTGACCGCTAGAGCCGCAGCCAGAAGAGCTGCTAGCAATTTCCAAAACACGAGGGGGTTGCGCTCTATTAGCGGCAACTCACTGGCCTTCTGGATGAATGTTGGATTGGGTTTTTCAAGGTCTCCGATGAACTCGGACAGGGTGTTGTAGCGTCGGATTGGATCAATTCGAAGGGCTTTCCTGAGGGCCTCGTCAATCCAGCCCGGTACCAAGGGGTTGTATTTGAGGGAGGGCGTGTAGTTGAGCCTCGCCAGCTGGGCGGCAGAGGTAGCCAATTCATACTTATTTCCGTAAGGGTGTTCCCCGGTCAGCATCTCATAAGTAATGGCAGCGAGAGAGAATTGATCTGATTTCGGGTTGGGAGAAGCACCGAGACGATCCTCAGGAGCTGAATAGCGGGCCGTGCCAAGCGGGCGCATTTTTTCAATGATTCGATCCGATTCCCTTGCCCCTGCAATATGGACAGAACCCAGATCAATGATCTTGGCTGTCCCGTCGGGCTGCAGAATAATATTGGAGGGCTTGAGATCCTGATGAATCGTTTCCTTGCGGTGAAGTGCACGAAGTCCTCTCACTAGCTGCTGAACAATTTCAACGACGGGAGCTATATCAGGCCGGCGATTTTCAGCCATCCATTGTTCCAATGGCTTTCCTTCGATATATTCCATGATGAAGTAGAGGAACTTCGGACTGACCTTTTTATCGAGCGACCTCACTACATGAGGAGAGTTAACTCGCTTGCCGATCCACTCCTCCATGATAAATCGCTCCACATACCCCGCATCATCCTGGAAATTGACCGAGGGGGTCTTCATGACCGCCTTCGCGCCACTGTCTTGATCAGTCACGAGATAGACCTGACTTCTGGGACTGGCATCGATCAATCGCTCCACCTTCCAGCCTTCGAGCTTCATCCCGGGTTCGAGGTCAGGAGGGAACGCGAGTTGCTTCTGTTCACGAAAGAGATCGGCCTTGCCGCCACGAGGTAGCGATTGAACCGAAAGCATCTGGCAGCTGAGATTGTCAGGGCTGTCTGCCTGCCTGGCCAACTCGAGGATGGATTCACAGGCCGCATCAAAATCGACTTCATTGGATGATTCCTTGAGTTGCGAGGTGAGAGCTTCCTGCCTGACACAATCGTGGACTCCATCAGTGGTGAGTAAGAAAATATCTCCCTCTTGGACTTCTACCACCTGATAGTCGATTCTCAAATTTAGGCCCAGCCCCATCGCGCGGGAGAGATAGGTGATCTTATTCGAGACCTGCTGAACGTGGTCGCGCGTGACTTGCTCCAGTCTCCCATCGCGAAAGTGCCACACGCGGGTATCGCCGACATGGAAAATGTGGCCGCGCCGCCCTTTGATGATGAGGGTGCTCATGGCGCAGACAAAGCCTTTACCTTCGTCCCGGAATCCTTGTCCCTCGGAGTAGAGCCATCGGTTCAGCGCGGTGAGGACGCGGTGCGCCGAAGTTTTCACCTGCCAGGTGTCCGGTGTGCTGTAGTAGTCGTTCAGCATGCCAAGAACACAGAGGTCCGCGGCCTCCCGGGCTGCTTCAGCCACTGAAACTCCGTCCGCAATGACGATGGAGACTCCTTTCTCGGAAGAAAGCCCTCCCTCGGGCACACGAATGCCGAGGCTGTCCTCGTTACGCGGCTTGGCACCGGCATCCGTTGCCTGCCCGTAGCGCAGACCGCTGACTTCGTCGATTGACACTGACATCAAGAGTTGAGTAGGGAGGACATCATCAAACAGTGGCGGAGATTCAGGCAACTTCGATCAGTTCGACCGATCCATCAGGAAGCACTTCTGCCATGTGCCCTTCGGGTTCCTCAAGAAAGAGTGAGGCAACGAAGGCAAATGCGGAGGAGGCCGCGATGACGATGAAGAAGGTCGACGCGTCCACGAAGGAGAACACTGTCAGAAAGGTGACGGCCCCGACGTTACCGTAGGCGCCTGCCATTCCTGCAATCTGTCCGGTCATGCGGCGTTGTATCAGTGGAACCATAGCGAATACGGCTCCTTCGCCAGCTTGAACAAAGAAGGAGCACATCATGGTTGCCACAACAGCGAAGGCAACAGGCCAGGCGCTGGTAACCATGGATAGCACACTATATCCTGCCGCGAGCCCCAGTATGAGAATTAGCATTGTCTTACGACGCCCGAAATTGTCGCTGAGCAGGCCGCCGCCAGGACGAGCCAGCAAGTTCATGAAGGCGAAGCCGCTGGCAAGTAGACCTGCTTTGACGGGTTCAAGCCCGAAGGTTTCGATAAAGAAGAAGGGCAGCATCGAAACGACCGCCAGTTCCGAACCGAATGTAACGAAGTAGTTGACGTCGAGAATGGCGACTTGCTTGAATTTGTAGCGATGCATTTCGGGCACTTCTGAGGGGTTGGACAGCATCTCTTTATTCACCTGATAGATCTGCCAGGTTTGAAAGACAAAAAGAAGGGCCAGAGCGACCCACATCAAGTAGCAGGCGGGCTGACTCAGTAGTCCAACGCCGCTGGGAGATAGTCGCCATGCTAGAACTGCTAGAGCGGCATACATGGGGACATTCATACCAAGGAGAAAGTAGAAATCTCGTCGACTGGTGACCTCGAGGCCTCCTGATTTCTTTGGTTTGAAGTAGGTTGCTCCCTTAGGAGTGTTCCGGGCCACTATGAAGTAAAAAATTCCGTAGGAAAATGCGATCACCGCAGTGATGAGGAGAGAATATCGCCAAGCGTTTTCTCCGGCAAATAGCATGGTCAGGGTGGGTAGGCTCATGGCCGCGGCAGCAGATCCAAAGTTTCCCCATCCTCCGTAGATACCCTCGGCAAGTCCGACTTGCCTGGCAGGGAACCATTCGCCGACCATGCGAATTCCGATCACAAACCCCGCCCCGACAAATCCCATCAGGAATCGCGCCAGAGCCAACTGCTCAAAGCTTTGGGCCAGAGCGAAAAAGGCACATAGAAATCCTGACACTACCAATAGTCCGCTGTAGATGATGCGAGGTCCAAAGCGATCGACAAGCATTCCAATGATCACTCTTGCTGGAATCGTCAATGCCACGTTCAGAATTAAGAGCGCCTTCCATTGACCCGTGGTCAGATCGAATGTCTCTCTGATGGCCACCACCATGGGTGCATGGTTGAACCAAACGATAAACGTGATGAAGAATGCAATCCACGTGAAATGGAGCGTTTGAATACTTGGATTCTTGAAATCGAGTATATTAAGTTTCTGCTGGTTCATGATACCAGCAGTCCCATAGCGCGTAGCGTGCCAATCACTGGCCAGTCAGGTAGAAACACTTCCCAAATTTTTCATTGGAGTGATGAGAGCGCTTCATGGGGAGCTCAAGAGGGCGCTTCGACGAGCAGGTAAGATAGGATGATGCCCTCCACGAGCAGTTACTGCGTGGGTCAGCGCCCCGTGCGCCCACTAATCACGCCCAATCGTCACCACAAAAATATCTTCCACCCAGTTCGTGTCGCCGGGGACAAGGAAGAAATTTGCCGAAGAAAACGCTACCACTGTCCCGTCGCTAGAGATCGCCGGCCGCGAAGAACCGATTCTCCGCTCAATGGGCCCGCATCCGTGATCGGCCGCCGGGAGGCGCTGGACGGAACCGCTTTGACGGTCGTAAACAAAGACGCCCCGCCCACTGATGAAGGCGACAAATCGCCCGTCTCGACTTAGGGCCGGTTCCCCACCGTAGGCTCGCACGCCATCGGCCGCGATTAGTTGCACTGATCCATCCTCCCGATCGGTTACAAATAAACACGCTGAGTCGTTACGCCCGCGGAGTTCCTCCGGGTAATCGGGAATCACCGTGAACACATTCCCCACGAACGAAACGAACCGCCCGTCCGCCGAGATTACCGGACTCGAGCGATCATAGAGTCCCGCGCGGTCTCTCGCACCGACCTCGATCCCCTCGACCGTTCCCGTCTCGCGATCGAATACGAAAACATCGTTCTTGTCGTTGTGATCGCCGTCGACCAGGTCGCTCGCTTTGGATAAGAAAGCGACAAAGCGCCCGTCGCCGGAAATCGACGGGGTTTGCGTGTGCCCGTCACTGGTACTCCCGACGATCCCGAGCGCGTGGCTTTCCAAAGATTTTGTCTCCCGGTTGTAGACCTCTAGCCCCTGCCCCACAAAAGCAACGAATCTCCCGTCGGCCGAAATCTCGGGACTGCGGCGATTTGGAATGATGCCTTTGGGGACAGGCACCCACTCGATCGTGCCCGTTTCCCGGTCGTAGACGAAAATATTCGAGACTGCCCGCCCTTTTCGCCCACGCCTCGCGCTCTTGGGAATCAGCCGGAGCGCGTTCGAGGCAAAGGCGACGAAGCGTCCGTCGGCCGAGAGCGACGGCCCTTCCTTGTTGTAATAAACCTCGTAACCGGCGTCGGCGGCGGGAATGCGTTCGAGAGAACCGCTCGCGAGATCGCAGACAAAGATGTCCCTGCGACCCTCCTCGTCGTTTGGAACGAGATTCGAAGCCTCAGAATAAAACGCCACGACCCGTCCGTCAGCGCTCACCGTGGGATACCGCGAGGGGCCATCGCTCTGCGTGCCGTCGCCGGCAACGGAAATCCGTGTGACAGTCATCTTGCCGCCTGCCTGCTCTGTGGCGGGCAACGCCCCGGGATCGATCCAACCGAGTGCGACGCGCACCGCCGCGCGCACCTTCTCGTCTTCGTCGTCTAACGCCCGCAACAACTCCGGAACAGCGGGTGTCGCGGTCGTTCCCATTTCACCGAGCCCAAGCGATGCCCGCATGCGAACCCGCGCCTCTGCATCCCCTAGTAATTCTGTTAGCAGGGGAAGAGCGGGTTCACCGATTAATCCCAACTGGAGGGCGGCGCGATCCGCATTTCCAAGGGCGCCGTGTTTCAACACCTCAACCAACGCTGGTACCGCCGGAGCCGATTCCGTTACCGACAACCTGGCGATCGCCTCGTCGCGGACCCGTATATCCTGAACCTGGAGGGCTCCGATCAATTCCTCCTGGGTTGCCTCCCCGGATTTGATTTGATCCAATAGCACGCCAGCCTCCGCTCTCTTTTCCTGCAGTTGTGCCCAATCTTCCCCCATGCCCCGCATCTCCTTTGAGTGAATCTGCCAGCCCCCCACTCCCACTAACAGGGTTCCCAAGCCGATTGAAATAAACAGCGCCGCCTCCGCCGGGATCGGCCAGTCCGGCTTCGGCCCGGCATAATCCGCCAACTTCGACAGCGCTTTGAAATGGAGAAACCCACTCACACAGAGCGGCGTAATGACGACCGCCGCTAGGAACGGATAGACGACAATCAACCCCGCCCAATCGCCACCCGGCATCTGGCCGGCCGTAAACAAGGCATCGAGAAAAATGAACGCTGCGAACACGAGGCAGGCACCCAGGGAAATCACTGCGAGGAACCGCGTGATGAAGGATCGGTTGGAGAGAAAGTAGTGTGTCGCCACTCCCGAGATGAAGGCGTTCACCAGGACAAGCATTCCGAAGACCTCCACGCGCCGCGCCGAGAGGAGTTCGAAGTTTCCCGGACTGTGCGAATTCCCGGCAATCGACTGAAAAGTGATCGCTGCCAGTGCCGCGATCACCATGGCAATCAGAACGTCGATTACCGCCGTCACCCCGGCGACTCGCGGCCACTTCGGCGGAAAACCAAGATTAATTTGTGCCGCTCCTTCTGACCCTAAATCGTCTCTTTCGGTCTGATCATTCATTCGGATTTCCTCTCCAATCTACTGCTAGGAGATCGCTTTTTCAATCCCGCCGTTTGACTGCTGGCGGTAGCCGGGGTTGGCGGGAGTCGCGGCGGATTGATCGCTTTATCCTGAGGTCGTTGCAGTGCGAAAGAAGCGTTTGATCCAAAACTTGTAGAGCAGCGCCGGCAGGACCCAGATTAGAGCATTCCACATCATGAAGTCGCTCGTGAACCATCCTTGTTTCTCAATTAGATCGATTTGGGACAGCGGATAATCCAATTTCTTGTAGATCTCCATAACGTCGATGCGGGAAAATGTGAGGAAATTTGAAATACCGTAAACGATCATCAGGTCAAGGAGCGCCCACTAGTCGGCGATTTTCAGTCGATAAAAACTCAAGCAGATCCAGAAAATGAAGCCCGCGAGTCCGATCATCAGGATCGAGCCGCGGAGACCCGTCAGCAAAGTTCCGAAGAATGGGAACATAGCCATGCTCGCAAATGGAAGGCCGAGCATACTCAGTGCGCTGAATAAGGCCGGAATCGGGTGACAACTGATTGAGTCGGAATCGACAGGTCGATTATAGACTGATTGCCTGAAATCAGTGATGTGGGAGAGATCGATACAAGGTGGGGCTCGGTCTACCACCTCGTTCGGAAGTCATACTGCTTGTTCGGTGATGAGGAATAGTAAGATTGGTTACTGCCGACGGAACTTCCAAGCAGCCCTCCGATGACATCGCCAGCGGCGGCTCCACCCCATGATCCAAGGCTGCTATTATTGCCGATGACAGCTCCAGCCGCAGCTCCCCAAACAGCCCCGGTTGTGGTATTAGCCGATCGGGTAGTATGAGTTCCACCGCAGGAACTCAGCGAAATCGAGACTGCGAGGATGCAAGCAAGGAGGAAACTATTGAGGTGATTCATTGGTCAAAATATCTTTCCAACGGGGTGAGGTTGTCATCCCTCTCTGCGGCAGTGATGGCCTTGCGTAGCCTTCCTGCCTCTTTTGGATCAACAACTCCGTTCTTGTTCTCGTCGATTCGGGTAAGAAGCTCATCGAACGAATTCTCTTTGTCGACGATCACTTTCAATTCTTCGTAGGACAGGTATCCAGAGCCGTCTTTGTCATCTGTTTTGAACTTCGAGTCAGGACGCTCAGGATCGGCTTTTCGCACCTCTTCGATCGAGATCTTGCCATCTTTGTTAGTATCTCCTACATCAAATACTGACTGGGTCAGCGCTTCTTCCAGTTCGGAGATATCCAAGGCGCCATCCTTATCTGTGTCAGCCTCCCCTAACTGACTGCCTGTGGTGACACAGGATGCCGTCAACGCGATGACCGCTGAGTAGGTGGCCAATGCTGTAGAGATACGAATGAATTTTTTTGAGATCATGTTCACCGAGGGTGGATCCAACAGGGGCCAAAGATGGGTGGCTGTATGGCGCCGGTCAAGGTCTAACCGTTGCCGAGACACTGTTGCTATTCTCGCGATTGTGATGATTTCAGCGAGGGCCGTCCTAGTGATGCATCTAGGATTCATTCGATTCAGGCTCCCCGCTCACTAACTGGGTGAAGTCGGGCTGAAGCACTGTCGAATTTGGGTAATTCAGACGGTTCTTTGGTCCACGAGTCTGACGGCCTCGCTGGCAAGCTCTGCCGCGCTCCTCAATCCCAGCTTGGTTTTGATATGCTCCCGGTGAGCTCCGATTGTTTTCGGACTCAATTTTAGTTCGGCCGCGATTTCTCCAGTCGTGCGACCCGTTCCGATCAGGTTCAGAACTTGTAATTCACGATCCGTTAGGCTGCCGATTCCGCTTCGGGCCCGCCGTCCTCCATTGCTTGCTGAGAGTCTATTCAATAGCCGGGCCTCTAGTTCTTTGCCCAGCGCCAGCTGCCCTGCCAATATGACGCGCATCGCACTGAGCAACTCGGTCATTTCCCGATGTTTCGGGATATAGCCCTTCGCACCGGCAAGAATTGCGCGTTCTCCCCATGTTATTTCGTCGTTCATCGAGTACACCAGGATTGGAGTCTCTTCCGAAATTTTTCGAATCTGACGTAGTAACTCAAGACCGTCATTGCCACCCATGGTCAAATCCAGAATGATCAGGTCGATCTCATTGTTTGAGACGGCATCCAAGGCCTCAGCGGGAGTCTCGGCCTCTGCGACTACTTCAAAATCAGGCTCTGGTGAAACAAGAAAGGTGATCCCCGATCTCACGATTGGGTGATCATCAACTATAAGTATACGACACGTGTCCACAGGTATGTATACTATAGTAGATTTAATGACTACTTCAAGCCTTGACTCACCGAGCGGTATGCTAGCTACATGGCGAGTCGAATAACTCAGGGGTCTTGTTGATGAGATTAGACTCTATGTTAGTCGCCCAGGGGGCGTGGTATGCTGCTGATCGAACGTGAGCCATGCATGAAGGTCCTGAAGCACTCCCTCGGCAGGATTCTTGCGCGCAGCGTTGCCTCCCGTCCACATGTTTTCTTTAGGGGTGATCACTTGCTTCGCTAACGAGGCTCTTCACGGGTAAGGCTCCCCGGCGGTCCCAACCATCACTGTCAATGTGAAAAACGGGAGGAAGATTCCTGTCTTTCTGAGGGCACTCCATGTCATCATCTTCCCGGCCTGACAAACGGGATGGCGATCGTCACGCAGAACCGGCGGGAAATTGTGGCCTACTTGAGTGGGGTCGCTTTACTAGCTTTGGTCCCCGACCAGTTCGCATGCTTCATCCGGGAACTATCTTCAGAATCAATGTATTCATGTAGCAATTGATCGCCCTTGTAGATCCGGATGCGAATTCCGATGACCGAATCTTTAGCTGCCTGATCAACTCTTCCTCCATCCCGATCGACGTAGCTGTGGATATCAAAACGAGGTATGAATTCTACCCGCCCTTCCGCCGGAATTGATACTCCAGTGACTTTTCCGGGGATGGTTTGAACCTTGTCGGTCTTCTTCGTGCCTGATGCCAGCGCAGCGTAGCGATTTCCTTTGGTCTCGACCTGATCGTTCACATAGATTTCGAAGCGAATATCGATGTCTGAATAGTCGGACTTAGTTTTGTTGTAGACGATGACGTCGTAATCCTGCGGCATCGTTTTGAGGCGATCGTCGTAAGCGGCGCCATCGACTGACCTATTCTCCACTCTGGCCTGATCCAGATCGATGTAGTAGTTGAATTTGTAACCCACTTTTCCGGGGTTGGCCGTAATCCATGAACGAATGAATTTCTGATCCGCCTCAGCGAACATGCTGATAGGCACGGAAAACTGCTTAGTGCCTCTCTGGATCTCAACAGTGTCCTCAAGGTGAGAGACCAATTCAGCCTCCATCTTCCTGCCTTTTGTATCAGTGAACTCGTGGGCACTGGAGTGAGATGCGAGCCCTCCTGTCAGGATTAAAAAAAGCGATATCAATGCTCTCATGTATAGTGAGTTGATAGCGGTGCCTGCGCAGGTTGTCGAGATGATAACCCCATTGCTTGATGGGGGCAGCCCTATGGTGAGAGTATTCCAGGATGATCGAAATTCGACCCGCGCCACTCAGTCTCGATTGATTGCGACGACGGAATAGAAACTGCCTCCACTCTGTGGTCCGAGGATGTAGGTACCGGGGTCGACCTCAGCGGTGTAGACTCGAAAGTTAAAGTTGGAGTCCGTTGTGACCTCGTCCTTGGTTGCTTCGAAGATCGGGCGGCCTTTGCCATCGCTGAGCCATTTGAGAGAGTCATCGACGCGGGTATCGACCAGCACGATGAGCGAACCTGGCGAGGTTACCTTGATTTTGTAGCTCGCTGGCTTCTTGGATTCCTTGTCATTGTTGAAGGTGGCAAGGAAGTCGCCTCCCCGGAGATGGTCGGGAACTTTGGCGAAACGGAAATCGCGATCGGAGTAAATCTTCGCCCCTTCCATGAGACCGCTAGGCCGCAGCTTTGGTGCCCTGGTCACCACACCCCCGATCATGCGCACGCCTTCGCTGATGACGTCGCCGCGCGGGATGACGTCCTTGGGGCGTTTGAGTTTAAACTCAGGCGCTGCAGAGGGATCAGGAATGGGCAAGGTCAAGGTCCTGGGTACCAGCGGTTGATTGATGTAGTCGGCGTATTGGGCAACGATGTCGGCATCGTCGTGCGATTTGTCGTGGAAGAGGAAGCGGTAGCGAAGCGTCACGCTTTGTCCTTTTGGCAGGGTGAACTCACCATCACCGGTGTCTTCAACAGGACCGAACGGGTTTGGTGCGATGAGGCCATAATCTCGAGCGTGCCACCAAGTGGGGTGACGGAGCGTGCCGGGATGTGAGAAGATCGCCACGCCGGCGTCCTGTCGATCGATCTGCCCCCAGTAGTGAACCCAGTCCGCTTTGTGCCCCCAGATTTCAGGACCGGTGGTGCCGTCGCTGTTCTCAGCGTGGCCGAAGACTTCTTCGACGCCCTTTTCAGGATCTGGCTTGAGGCGCAGGTCAGGGTGAGTGCGAAGGCCCAGGGCGCCGTCTTTCTGTTCGCCGAAGGTGAGGTCGCCGTGGCTGGCGTGCAGGTTGAGTTCGATGTCGAGAAAACGAATGCCGTCGTTGACGCCAAACTGGAGCTCACGAGTATCGGTCAGGATAATTTTCCCTTCGGCGTCTTTCCAATGATTAAAAGTGAGGATGAGGGCGCGGTCATCGCCGCTGCGCGTTTCAATGGTGCGGGCGTGTTCAATGGTGCCGGAGCCTTCTTTGCCTCCGTGCCAGAAATCGACTCCGTTGATTGATTTATGACCAAAGAAAAGAGACTTGTGGTGAGGGTGATCCTCGGACTCTCCTTCGCGGCCGTTTTCGATGACAGGCCAGTCGCGGGTCATGTCTGATCCGGAAGCGTTGTGGATGGGATAGAGGATAGGGCCGGGGAATCCCGAGGTGAGGTAGTCGGTGAATGGCTTGCCGTCGATCTGGATGGTGAAGCCGTTATCCTTTGGCTTAATAGTGACCTCTTGATCGGTGTCAGGGCGGCGCAGGCGGTTGAGGGTGTAGATCAGGTTTCCAGAATAGGTTTCTCCTGCCTCGTTGATCGTATCCTGAATCGTGATGCGATAGAGGTAGTTGGGAAGTAAGTCGTCTTCTTTGAGTTTCAGGCTGACTGAATCGCCGTCATGTTCGATCGCAGTCGGGGTGAGCGGGGTGACTTCTTTTTCATCGCCGCCATAAGTGTAGCCGTATTCGTAGCGGAATCGGTCGATGGAGATCGAGCCGGGATCCTTGACCGATTGAGTAAATGTCAGGTCAAATCCCTCGTCGGTCAGTTGGCAGTTTTGCACGTCGATCGGCATCTTGCCCGTGTAGCGGATACGTTGGAGACCCTCGGAAATCTTGCCCCAGCCACGACCCGTTTGGCCGGTGTAAAGGGTGGTTCCGTCAGGTGAGAAAGCGAGGCGATTGTTGCCGCGCTCGAGGCCATCGGCCTGGAGGAAGACGGTGGCAGCTCCCTGATAAGCGCCGTCGACCCATTCAGGCATGCAGCGGACGATGCGATCGCCGGATTGATCGGGGATCAACATCTGGCCGGTAAAGGGACCGAACTTGCCTTCGGTGGTGTCGAAGGCGGGCTCGGCGCAGGAATTCATCATGTCGCGGGACAACTGGAAGGCTGGTTTATTCCAGAGATCGTCGAGCAGCAGGCGGGGCAGGTAGAGTGGATTCTCGATCCCGGCAAAGCGCTCGTCCCAAACGAGGCTGCTGGGGTGACCGGCAAAGGAATCCTCGGTGACGTGGTAAACGGGTGAGGCGGCCCGCCAGTCTCCTTGATTGTCGCCCACCCAGATTGAGCCGTCGGGTCCTCGCTCGATTCCGTTTTGCATGCGGTAGCCGGATGAAATTGGAGTGATGCCTTTATCAGGATGCCAATGAAGGATCCAGCCGCGGTGTTGGGCGGCGGAATAGTTTCGCCCCAGGCGTCCGGCAGGGGAGTAGTTGCCGCGTGGCGTGGCAAAGGTGGGGCCGTTGTGCGAAGCGGTGCCGGGAGCTAGGTAGAGACCGCCTTCGCCGTCGGGACAGATGTCCATGGTCTCGTGGTAATTGCCACTGAGACCGAAATCGATGGAGAGAGCGTTGTACTCATCAGCAGTGCCATCGCCATCGGTGTCGATGACTTCGGTCAGTTCGGCCATCTGGCTGATGATAATGTGGCCGGGCTTGAGAATGTAAATTCCGCAGGGATTGTGGAAGCCGCTGGCGAAGTGGCGCCATGCGAAGTCTTCGGGTTTCTCCGTTGGCGTGGCGATGAGGATATCTCCGCGGCGGGCCGCAAAATAGAGGTCGCCGGTGGAGTCAAAATCAATGGCTCCGGATTCCGGCGGGAGGTCATCAGGAAAGGGAATGGATTCGATGACGTAGCTCTCGTTGGCGCTCAGGGAGATGCCGTTCAGATTTGTGGCAAGCAGAGCGGCAGCGAGAAGAAGGAGAGTGAGAAGGCGGGTGATCATGTAGAAAGAAGTTGAGGAGTAGAGAAGTGGAGTAGCTGAGAATGGAAGGAAGTGGCTACTGCTGTTCTTTGATGAAGAGAATCAGGGAGTCGACCTGCTTTTCGTTGAGCGGGTAGGCGGGCATCATGCCGATGGGGTAACCGGGGATGGACTTGGTGGCGGGCTGAGTGATGGATTCGCGGAGGTAGGTGTCATCGGCGACGATGGTGCCGAGTTCGGGGAAGTCGCGGGTGGATTCGTAGAGGCCTTTGAAGGTGGGACCATGCCCTTTGCCTCCGTCGATGGTGTGGCAGGCCATGCAGCCGAAGTTGACGTAGAGCTTGCTGCCTGCTTCGGCATTCGCTTCGGTGATCTCGATCACTTCGCGTTGGAATCCAGTGTGGGATTCGGCGGCATTAGGGCGGATGAGGAGGCTGAGTTTCCCGGGGCTTTGCTCCACTACTTCGACCGGGGTTTCAGGATCCAGGTAGGTGAGTTCGTCTTCTGCATTGGATGAATGATAGGTCACCTTGAGCGTCTGAGGGGAATCGCCCGTTTGAATGGAGGTGGTGATTTCGCTGTCGCCCGCCTGAAAGCGAAATTCAGGTTGGCCGCCGGGCCGGCTTTGCCCCCGATAGGTCAGGTCGCCGGAGAGTGGGGCTCCATTGAGCTGAAGCGGGTGAGTGCCGCGTGCTTTGTAGAACAAATTGCCAATGAGGCGGGGCACGTAGTCGTGAGACTTTCGGCTTCCTCTGTCCGGCTGCCCCCAGTAGGGCTCCATGTCGAGAAAGCCGTTGGCCCAGGCAAAAAGAAGGCGGCACTCGGTGGTGTCCCAGACGTAGGAGAGATCTGGGCCGGCGTTGACGCCAAAGGCGGCTGGAATACCCTGGATGGCCTGGTCTTCATAATCTTTGGCAAACGTTCCGGTTTTCGCGGAATAGCGTGGAGTGGCTTCGCCGGATCCGTGACGCGCTGTGACGACAGGCTCGAGGTCGGGATTGGGGAAGTAGGTCCGCATGACCAGCGGTTTCTCGGCCGTCCCCATGGGCTGGTTGTGGTAGGTCAGGTAGCTGGTGGTGGTGCCATCGCTGGCATTGACGCGGCTCACGCAAAGAGCTGTCAGTGCAAAAACAATAGGGGACAGTTTCCAAATCATAGTCTGAATGAAGAGGGTCTTCCTGTCGCGCACAATGGGTATAAATCGCAAATATGTTCACTTTTGCGCAGGGCGGTTTCAAGCTGAGCTGCGAACTGGCTGAAATTCAAATGAGAGCGTTAGGTTTGTTGATGAGGGGCAGTGTTGCGTTGTCTGGTCATCCTTGATAAGACCCTCTCTAGAGATTTTATGAAACGTCTGCTCCTTTTCCTGATCCTGTTTTTCGCTGTTTCGGCTCCGCTGGAGCGTGCAGATTCTGCGGAGAAACCAAATATTCTTTTTATCGCGATCGATGATCTTCGCCCGGAGCTGGGGTGTTACGGTTCACCCATCGCGAAGTCGCCGAATCTCGACAAACTGGCCGCTGAAGGATTGCTCTTTAATCGGGCCTATTGTCAGCAGGCGATCTGCAGTCCGTCGCGTGCCAGTCTGATGACAGGAGTGAGACCCGACACGATCGGAGTGGTGGAGAATACGGCCTACTTTCGCGAACTGAATCCTGATATTGTGACTTTGCCTCAGCATCTCATTGCGAACGGCTACGAAGCGGTTCACTGCGGAAAAATCTATCACGGGAAGATGACGGATATGGATAAGTCCTGGAGTCGAGGGCCTGCTTGGAATCTGGTGGATGTGCCCAAGCCCAAGAATCCGGGCGGCTACGCCAAGCCGGAGAACCAGGAAATATGGAAGAAAGAAGGAGAGGCGATGCTTGCCAAGTATGGCAAAGAAGGTTCCGGCGGCTTGATCCACGGCCCCGCCTACGAGGACGCGGATGTGCCTGATCATGGTTACATCGACGGATTCAATACCCAGCTCGCCATCGCGACGATGAAAAGCCATCTCAAGATGAGTCCTGACAAGCCTCTATTTCTTGGGTTGGGATTTGTGAAGCCGCATCTCGATTTTAGTGCACCGAAGAAATATTGGGACCTCTATGATCGCGATGAGATCAAATTGGCCACCCAGACCGAAGCGCCCAAGGACGGAGCGGCGACGGGTTTGCACGCTTCGTTTGAACTGCGGACGCGCTACGGGATTCCCAAGGAAGGGCCGATCGGCGATGAGCTCGCCAAGACACTGCTGCATGCCTACTACGCGTGTGTCAGTTATGTTGATGCCCAGATTGGGCTGATGGTTGCGGCGCTGGAGGAGGCCGGCATTCGCGACAATACGATCATCATTGTCTGGGGTGACCACGGTTGGCATCTCGGAGACATGGGAATCTGGGGCAAGGCAACGAACTACGAAATCGCGACGAGAGTTCCTCTCATTATGTGGACCCCTGACCAAAAGACACGGGGACAGAAAACTGAGGCTCTTGTGGGGTTGATCGATATGTATCCTACTTTGTGTGAAGAAGCAGGAGTTTCAATTCCTGATCATTTAGAAGGCCGGAGCTTCTCACCTTTGCTGGATGATCCAGACCAGAAATGGAATGATGTCGTCGTGAGCCAGTTCCCGAATCCCGCGCTGCGCGAGTGGGCGGCGAACCCATTGTCCGAGGGGATGAGGCAGACGTTCTTTGGGCCTCTCATCGAAGAAGTGGAAGGTCGAATCATCGCCCAGCAGGGGGATGCCTGGGATCGCGAGTTGTTTGAGAATCACCTCATGGGCTATGCCGCCAGGTCAGAGCGCTATCGGCTCGTGCTGTGGCGGGATCACCGTGATCCGTCCGCAGAACCAGTCAACGTCGAGCTATACGACCACGAAGTGGATCCGAATGAGACGGTTAATGCGGCGGCAGACAATCCGGAGATTGTTCGAGAACTCACCGCAAAGTTGAATCAGGTGATCGCTCGCTGAGGCAAGAAGGTCTACTCGGGGCTGCTTTTTGCGGCAAACCGTGGACTGTTACAGGAAATTCTACTCTATCGCGTCAGGGCGGGGGGCACGAGTGCGTTACTAGCTCCTGATTGCGGGATGGCGCGGAGGGAGCATGTTTATGTGGCCCGCATGTCGGCCTCCCTATTCATGAGTCATCGCTGTCCCTCTGTTGCTTTGGTTGTCGCCATCGGTGCCCTTCTTGTTGAGTCATCTCTCGCCGGGGCTGACTACGAGGGGGATATCAGGCCTATTCTGGAGAAGCACTGCTTTGCTTGCCATGGTCCCGACAAGCAGAAGAACGATATTCGGTTTGATACGCTGAGCACGGATTTGCTCGCTGACTCGGCCGCAGCGGAGACCTGGCACGACACGCTCGATGTTCTCAACTTCGACGAGATGCCGCCGGAGGACGAGCCTCGTCTCTCGGACGACGAGCGCCGGACCTTGACGGGCTGGATCAATGAAGAGATCGAGGCGGTGGTCAAAGCGATGAAGAGCACGGGCGGCCGCCCGGTGGTGCGCCGTCTCAATCGTTTGGAGTATCAGAATACGATGACCGACTTGCTCGGGCTCAAGACCAATTACGCGGCCAACCTGCCACCCGAAGGGTTGTCAGAAGACGGATTCAAAAACAACGGAGCAACTCTGCAGATGTCGGCCATGCAGATGGAATATTATCTGGAGGCAGCGCGAAAGGCTCTTGGCAAAGTGATTGTCACCGGACCCGCGCCGGAAGTGTTTCGTCATGTGATTGAGGTGAGCAATGGAGTTCCTGCACGCAGTGGGCAGGACTTGAGACTCTCGAATCAGCTGGAGCGGACCTCATTGTTTCTCGGAAAGGTGCTGGACGACTATCCTGATCATGGCGAATTTCTGGTTCGGATCCGGGCCAATGCTGATTTAAAAAAGGAGCACGGGTATCCGCAGATGAAAGTCGAGATGGGCTACCGGGTGGATACCAAGATGCCGATGCTGCTCGTTGGTGAGAAGGAGCTCATGACGGAGCGGGTTCGGGCCTACGAGTTTCGCGGACGGATTGAAGATTTTCCGCTGCCGTCGCGTATTCAGAGCAAGTACCCTGGATTGCTGATTCAGGTGAGGAATGTTTATGACGACGGGTCTACGCTTCCTAAGCAAGAGACCGTGGTGATCAAACCGGCGGAAGGAAAGAAGAAGGCGAAGACGACGAAGGTGTGGCCAGAAGAAGACCACATGCCAAAAGTCCACATCGAATCCATTGAGTTCGTCGGGCCTGTGTTTGAAAGTTGGCCTCCTAAGCACCACACGGACATTCTGTTTCCCTCGAAGAAACGCGAGGTGGATGAGCGGGGCTACGCGGGGCAGGTACTGAGACGTTTCATGAATCGGGCCTTTCGCCGACCGGTTGCGCCGGGCGAGGTGGAGCCCTATCTGGCCATGTTTGATCTGGTTCGGCCTACCGTCTCGACCTTCGAGGAAGCGATTCGTGAGGCGCTTGCGATGGTGCTGATTTCTCCGGATTTTCTCTATCTGGTGGAACCGGGCGGTGAGGAGAAGCGACCGCTCGGCGATTGGGAGATTGCGTCGCGCCTTTCCTTCTTTTTGTGGGGGACTATGCCGGACAATCGGCTTTTTTCAGCTGCCGGAGGTGAGCGGCTGACCAAGAAGAACTATTTGAGGCAGGTCGTTTCGGCGATGTTGCAGGATGAGCGGTCATGGAGCTTCGTTGATCAATTTGTCGATCAGTGGCTGGATGTGGGGGCGGTGGATCGAGTGGCGGTGAATCCCGAGTTCTACCCGGATTGGGATGATGAGCTGAAGCCGTCGATCAGGGAGGAGACGAAGCACTTTTTCGCCGAAGTATTGAATCATCGATTGAGTGCCTTGAATTTTCTGGATTCGGACTTTGCGATGCTGAATCGGCCCTTGGCAGGCCACTATGGAGTGGAGGGGCCCCGGGGCATGGAATTTGAGCGGGTGGTGCTGCCTGAAAACTCGGAGCGGGGCGGGGTCCTAACACATGCTAGCGTGTTGCTGGGAAATTCGACGGGAGAAGATTCCCATCCCGTGCTGCGCGCGGTCTGGCTGCGCGAAAGGCTGCTGGATGACCCTCCTGCGAATCCGCCACCCAATGTTCCTGCCTTGGATTCAGAGAATCCTGAATTTGCCAAGTTGCCGGTGAGAGAGCAGCTGGAAATTCATCGTGAGCAGGCCGCCTGCAACGATTGTCACCGCAGCATCGATCCGTGGGGGATTGCGATGGAAGCGTTTGGAGCGGATGGGCTGGGGCGAACGGAGATTCCACGAAAGGATCCGAAAAACTCAAAGAAGATGTTTTCCCAGCCGGTGATGACGGATACCCGGCTGCCGGGAGGTGTCGAGCTTACGGGAATGGAAGACCTCAAGACTTACTTGCTCGACGAGCGGCGTGATCAATTTGCCCGTGCCCTGGTGATTAAGCTGATGACGTATGCCTTGGGACGTTCTCTTGAGCTGACCGACGAAGAAGCCATCGATCAACTGACCGCAGACTTCATTCAACATGATTACCAACTGCACCGCCTCGTTCAAGAGGTGGTGGTCAGTGATTCCTTCCTGACGAAGTAACTTTTTTACGAACCGTTAACCTCTAAGAAAATGAACAAGCCCTGGCATCTTAATCGTCGAACTTTCCTTCGTGGCGCAGGCGTGACTCTCTCGCTTCCGTTTCTGGAGTGCATGAATGTGAGTGCGGCGGCGGCACCGCGACCCAAGAGGTTCTGCGGCGTTTACTTTCCCTATGGCGTGGTCATGAACGGGAAAGATGACATGGCGAAGTGGCGTTGGTTTCCTGAAGGGGAGGGCGGTGACTATCGTTTTAACGAGAGTTTGAAATCGCTGGATCCGCTACGTGAGGACCTCAGTGTGCTGGGTGGCCTGTCTCACCCTAACGGGCGTTCCATTGGGGGGCACGACACTGCCGATATCTGGCTGACCGGGGCTCTTCTGAAAGGGGCGCAGTTGACCAACTCTATCTCAATGGATCAACTGGCTGCGGAACAAATTGGGGATGCAACGCGCTTTCGTTCGATCACTTTGTCCAATACTGGCGGGGTGGGTGAAGTGACTCGCTCAAGCACCTTGTCCTACACCAGGACCGGTCAGCCGATTCCGGCAATCAATCAGCCGCGACTGGTTTTTAATCGCCTCTTTGGGGTGGAGAAGGGGTCGAAGGACGATCAGCGTAACCATCTCAATAATTCCCGCAGCATGCTGGATCTGGTGTTGGATCATTCCAAGTCGGTTCGCAACAAGTTGGGCAAACAGGATCAGGAGAAATTCGATGAGTATCTCTCGTCGGTGCGTCAGATCGAAGAGCGAGTGGAGCGTTCTGAGCAATGGCTCGATATTCCCAAGCCGAGCGTGAATGCGACCGGGTTGCACCTCGATGCCGATGACACCACGCCCGGTGAGTTGATGAAAACGATGTATGATCTTCTCTTCCTCGCCTTTCAAACCGATTCAACGCGTCTGGCGACCTATCAACTCGATAACATGAATGGGGCGACGTCGATTGCCGGCAAGTTTCCTCAATTGCTGGGCTTTGGGAAATCGAGTCACTCGTTGGCACACGGCGGCAATAAAGGCGGTGCCGGAACCGAATCGCTCGGCAAATGGGATCAGTTTCGAGCTGAGCAATTCAGTTACTTTCTTCAGCGCCTCAAAAACACTACGGAGGGGGACGGCAATATGCTGGATCACACCGTGGTGATGTACGGCAGTAGCAACAGCAACACTCACAACAATACAAACTACCCCATCGTTCTGGCGGGTGGTGGAAAGCTGGGGCTGAAGCACGGACAATTTCACAAATTCGGCGCAGACACTCCGTTTTCTAATGTGCATCAGACGGTGCTGAATCGCATCGGAGTGCCGGTGGATTCTTTTGCTGATAGCACGGGAGAGCTGAAAGAGATTTTGGCCTGATGTTGAGGTGGGCCTCCAGCTTGGCGGTGTCGATTCTGCTGCTGACTGCTGCAGATGGTTCGGCCACTAACTACGAATCGGACGTTCGCCCGATTCTGGAGAAGCACTGTTTCTCCTGTCACGGTTCGGACAAGCAGAAAAATGACATTCGCTTCGACACGCTGAGCGCGGATCTGCTCAATGACTCGGCAGCTGCGGAAACGTGGCATGACACCCTGGACGTGCTCAACTTCGATGAGATGCCGCCGGAGGATGAACCGCGACTTTCCGACGAGGAGCGTCGAACTTTGATCGCTTGGATCAATGAAGAGATCGAAGTGGTGGTCAAGGTCATGAAGAGCACGGGCGGTCGTCCGGTGGTGCGTCGACTCAATCGCCTGGAGTATCAAAACACGATGACCGATTTGCTGGGAATCGAAACCAGCTACACCACAACACTGCCTCCAGAGGGATTGTCGGAAGATGGTTTTAAAAATAACGGAGCGACCCTGCAGATGTCAGCGATGCAGTTGGAGTATTATCTGCACGAAGCTCGTCAGGCCCTGGGAAAAGTCATCGTGACTGACGGGAATCCGCCGGTGTTTCGTCATGTGCTTGAGGAGAGTAATGTGAAAGTGGCCTCTGCCGCTAACGGGAGCGATTATTCTAACACGCTGGGACGGACTCAATTGTTCCTGGGAAAAATCCTGGATGAGTATCCCGATTCCGGAGAGTTTCTGGTGCGCATTCGGGCGCGTGCCAATCTCGTGAAAGGGGAAGGCTATCCGCGGATGGAGCTGGGGGTTGGATACACGGTGGGATCCAATTCTCCGATCAAGGTGGCGTCAGAGGTGGATGTGACTTCGCAGGAAATTCAGACCTACGAGTTTCGAGGGCGCATCGAAGATTTCCCCTTGCCGGACCGGGAGCAGGGCAAGTATCCCGGGTTGCTCCTGCGGGTGACCAATCTCTATACCGATGGATCACCGCTGCCGAAGCAGGAGACGGTGGTGGTCAAGCCGGCGGAGGGGAAGAAGAAGGCAAAGACAGTGAAGGTGTGGCCGGAAGAGACGCATCTGCCGAAAGTTGAAATCGAGTCGGTTGAATTTGTCGGACCGGTGTTTGAGAGTTGGCCGCCAAAGCATCATGCCAATATCCTGTTTCCTTCGAAGCAGAAGCAAAACGACGAACGGGCCTATGCCGGCAAAGTGCTGCATCGGTTCATGCAGCGTGCGTATAGGAGGCCGGTTGATGATGCTGAATTACAGCCTTACCTCGCTTTGTTCGATCAGGTGCGCTCGACTGCTGCCAGTTTTGAAGCGGCTATTCGCGAGCCGCTGGCGATGGTGTTGATTTCGCCTGACTTTCTCTACCTGGTGGAGCCGTCCGGAGAGGAGAAGCGTCCGCTGAGTGATTGGGAGATTGCTTCACGGCTTTCCTATTTCCTCTGGGGAACGATGCCGGACAATCGACTCTTCACTGCGGCGGGTGAGGGACGCCTCACCAGAAAGAGCTACTTGAAGCAGGTGGTGGCATTGATGTTGAAGGATGAGCGCTCCTGGAACTTTGTTGATCAGTTTGTCGATCAATGGCTCGATGTTGGGGCGGTGGATCGCGTGGCGGTGAATCCTGAATTCTATCCCGAATGGAATGATGATCTCAAACCTTCGATTCGTGAAGAGACCAAACACTTCTTCGCGGAAGTGCTGCATCATCGCATGAGCGCGCTGAATTTTCTGGACTCGGATTTTGCGATGTTGAACCGGCCCTTGGCACGGCACTACGGCCTGGAGGAAAGTCCGCGTGGCATGGAATTCGAGCGGGTCACTTTGTCAGAGAAGTCAGAGCGAGGTGGGTTGTTGACTCAGGCGAGTGTGTTGTTAGGGCATTCGACGGGGGAGGACTCCCATCCAGTCCTCCGAGCGGTGTGGCTGCGTGAGCGCTTGTTAGATGATCCTCCGGCGAATCCACCGCCGAATGTGCCCGCTCTGGAAACGGAGAATCCTGATTTTGCCAAGTTGCCAGTGCGGGAGCAGTTGGAGGTTCACCGCGAGCAGGCGGCGTGTAACGATTGTCATCGGAGCATCGATCCCTGGGGTATCGCCATGGAGGGCTTTGGGGCGGATGGTTTACTTCGAACGGAAATCCCGCGTCTAGATCCGGGCAAAAAGGGTAAAATGTTTCAACAGCCGGTCGTGACGGAGACGACGCTTCCGGGCGCGATTGAAATCGGTGGCATGGACGACCTTAAGGGCTACCTCATGGAGGAGCGAAAAGAGCAGTTCGCACGGGCTCTGGTGACAAAGCTACTGACTTATGCGCTGGGCCGTTCGCTGGAGCTGACCGATGAAGAAGCGGTGGATAAGCTCACGGAGGACTTGATTTCGCACGACTATCAGTTGCACCGCCTCGTGCAGGAAGTGGTCGCCAGCGATGCGTTTTTGACCAAATAGCCCCTAGTTTGGTCGGATTATTGCAGTTTTTGGCCGTTTTCTTGTAACGGGATCGCGGTTTGGGGATCTTCTTATTGAACCGCAGCATGCCGATTTGGTAAAATCGATTCTCTGAGATACCTCTAATTTGGATGTTTCGGCCTATTTTTTGAAAACCCGACTGAACTTATGATGAAATTCCTACCACCCTGTCTTCCCGTGGCTGCCCTGCTCGCGGCCGTGTTTTTGGTTCCAAACTCGTCAGAGGCGCGAGTATGGACCAGTACAGACGGGAAGAAACTCGAAGCCATCTTTGAACGTCTCGAAGGGGACACCATTCAACTGAAGTTGAGAAACGGTCAAAGTGTGAAGTTTCCACTTTCAAAGCTGATCAAGGACGACCACATGGCGGCCGAGCGATTCGCTTTGGTGGGTGACGATGCCATGACAATGGCGTCTGCCAAGAAGATCGACTATTTGCTGGCCAGCAATTTGGCGAAGAGCACTGACATTCGCTCGTTTAATGAGCGCCTGCCGGATGACCTGTTTGTCCGTCGCGTTTATATCGACATCATTGGCCGCATTCCTACCCGGGAAGAATTTCAGGATTTTGCAGACAGTGCTCGTGAAGATAAGCGAGCGGCGCTGATCGATACGCTTCTGGCCAGTTCAGGGCGGGCCAGCCACCTCTTTAACTACTTCGCTGACATGTATCGCATCAAGGGCAATGGAGTGGCTCGCGAGGTTGATTATGCCCCCTACGCCCAGTGGTGGCGCGACTCGCTTGAGGCCAATGTGCCTTACAGCGAAATCGTGACTCAGATGATCACTGCTACAGGAAACCTGGGGCACGATCCTGCGACAGGATTTCTGGAGCGGGATGAAGGCATGGAGTTCGATGCTTTCTCCAACTTTGGTCAGGTCATGATGGGTATCGATGTGAGTTGTGCTCAGTGTCACGATCATCCTTTTGAGGAGTGGACCCAGACCGATTTCTATCAGATGGCCGCATTCTTCGGTCAGACTCAGCGTATTGCAGGGAGGTATATGGCGGCGGATGGTTCGCGAATTCAAGCCTCTATTCCGGGCGCACCCGAGGGCTGGGCTAAAGATTTCGAGATGTATGCGTCGAAGAACGGGGTCGACATGGAGGACCGGAATGACAAGCGTCAGTTCGGATACTACGTGAAGGCGTTGGGGCTCAACATCAAAGACAACGAGAAAATCGATATTCCCGTTCCTGCTTCTATCGATCATGTCGGTGGTTCTGTGATGACCCCTTTGACCCTATACGGAGAAAACGCCAAAATGGGTGGAAACTCTCGTCGTGAGGCTCTCGCCGAGTGGATGACATCTCCGGAGAACGATCGGTTTGCGTTGAATATCGCTAACCGCATGTGGGAGCGTGCCTTTGGACAGGCATTAGTTCGCCCCGTGATTGATTTCCCTATGAACTGGGAAGAGCACACCGGGCAGCCTGAGGTGCTCAGGTTCCTTGGTCAGGAAATGGTTCGGGTGAACTACGACCTGCGCGAGTTCATGCGCATCCTCTACAACACTCAGGCCTATCAGGGATACTCGACTTACGACCGCGCCATTGATGAAGGCGATCATTACCTGTTTCAGGGTCCGGTGCTTCGCCGCATGCGTGCTGAGCAGGCTTGGGATTCTCTTCTGACGCTCGCCTATGGTTCTGAAATCGACAACGTCTACGGCGGTGACGGTTCTTTCATGAAGGAAGTCTTGAATGTCGATTTCGAGAACGATTCGATGGCGCAGGTTTTCGCCAAGTACGAAGCCTATAGCAAGACTCGCAACAAAGGCGAAGCGATGCTGCTTGAGACCAGTTCCTTGAATGTGACTAATCCTGAAATTCCCGTGGTGGATGGAATCAAGATGCTGCGCTCTTCGCGAATGGAGCAGCCTGCTGCCGGCGTGAACCTGCTGTCTGATTTCGGTCAGTCAGATCGTATGGTGACCGACAACCACATCTTCGATGGAACGGTTCCTCAGGTGCTGGCCTTGATGAATGGCCCCGTGACCACTCGTCTCACTGGAAGTTCTTCGCAAGTCGTTGAAGACTTGAGTGCGCTGGACGGTATGGATGACAAGGTGCGTGGCGTTTTCTTCACCATGCTTTCCCGCTACCCCACTGACGAAGAGCTAAAGAAGGGCGTCACGATCATGGAGGACTACGGTGACGACGGTGTGCGCGATCTCGCCTGGGCGTTGCTCAACACCCCCGAATTTCTTTTTATCCAGTAAGCCAAACGTAAATCTTCTAAATTCCAACCCAACCTTATTTTAAAATGAATATTAACGAACTTGCCGGTAAAAACGACTTCAGCCGACGCACCTTCATGGAGCGCACGGCCAAGGCCTCCCTCGGCGTTAGCGTGGCGACCACTTTTGGTTCAGCCCTGTCTCAGAAAGCGATGGCTCAAGAGGCTGCTGCGGGCGGCGGAAAAGCCAAGAGCCTGATCTACATCTACTGCTCCGGTGGTATGACTCACCTCGACACCTTCGATCCCAAGAAGTCGGCCGACATGGGCAGTACCGAGATCATCAATGGCAAAGCGGACGGAATGGTTTTCGGCCAGCACCTTAAGGGGATCGCAGCGCAGTCTGACAAGGTCTCTGTGATCAACAGCATGAGCAGCACCAACGGTGCTCATGCTCAGGCTCGGTACCAGATGATGACCGGTTACAATCAGCTCGCGACCATCGTGCACCCGCACATTGGTCCCTATGCTGAGAAATACTTCGGTAAGCGCAACGATCTTCTTCCTGACAGTGTGGTGGTAAACAAGGGGACTTCGAATTCAGGTTACCTGGATCCCGCGTTGAGCCCGCTTCCGGTGGCGAACCCTGAGGCCGGCATCGCTAACTCGGTGATCACAACGACTGAAGATCGCTTCAAGCAGCGCATGGATATGTCGCTCGATATTGGTCAGACCTTTGTCGACAAGTATCAGCACTACTCAAGCCCGAAGGGGTATATCGAATTCTACGATCAGGCGTCTCGTCTGCTCCAGAGTGAAGAGCTGGGTGTGTTTGACCTCTCCGGTGAAAGCGATCGCCAGGCATATGGCATGAACAACTTGGGACAGGGCTGTCTTCTCGCTCGTCGTCTCGTCGAGAATGGCGTGCGTGTGATTGAGGTTCACTGTGGCGGATGGGATATGCACGCTGATGTATCGGGTTCCACTGCTACCCGACTGCCTCCGTTCGATCAGGCGATTTCGACTTTGATTACCGATCTTGAATCGCGCGGTCTGCTCGACTCTACCATGATCGTGGTGGGCACGGACTTTGGCCGGACTGCCCGGATCAACGAACGTGCAGGACGAGATCACCAGCCAGCGGTGTTCTCCACCATGTTTGCGGGTGGCGGTATCACTGGCGGTCAGGCCTACGGTGAGTCTGATGAAATTGGACGTCGTGTCGGATCCGATAAGGTGAGTGTGGAAGACTTTCACGCCACGATCGGTTACGGTCTCGGGATTGACCTCAGCTACGAGCTCTATTCACCGTCCGGTCGTCCGTTTGTCTTCGGTAACCACGGTAAGCCAGTGACTTCGCTTTTTGGCTGATATCACTTGTAGCCGATAGCGGGTGCCAGATGCACTCGCGTTTGATTTTGCGAAGGCCTGCTCTCACGAGCGGGCCTTTTGCGTCTGTGCCTGCGAGAGCTAACCCTGTCGAATGCTTGACCTAACAGGGTTAAGTCGCTGCGCGGGCCAATTCGACTGGAAACTTGATGTGGCGTTCTTCCAGTTCGCCACCCTCTAGCAAGGTTTTCAGCATTTCGGAAGCTCGCGTCGCTCGTTCCTGAAGGTTCGCCTGACAGGTGGTATGAGTGTAGAGCCCTTGTAGGTCAGCTCGAATGTCAGTGATCTCGATCAGAATTTCGACCTCTTTGCCGATCCCGTTGGGAAGTTGAGCCAGTGCTTCCTCCACGATCCCGACGGAGCGCTGCTTACAGATGATTCCTGTGGGAGGTGAATCGGATTGGAAGAGACGTTCAATCTCGGCAGTGAGTGCCTTTTTCTCTTGTGGGGTATTGCTAAGGACGAGCGCCCCGTGAGCGACCTGATTTCTGGAGAGGGCTTCGTTGACGCCTTCGTAGACTTCGATGTCGCCAGGCAGCCAGGTTTCCGGCATGAGAAGAGCGATACGCGAATGTTTCTGATCAAGTAGGTGTTGTGCGAGCAATTGGCCGCGTTGCTTGTTGTTGGCCGAAACCGAAGGTAGGTCGGATGCCGTGAAATAGGTGGGCCCCATGACTACGACGGGGAGTTCCAGGTCGGCGATCAACTCGTGTACACTGCGGGGGCAGCCGAGAACGAGGTAGCCGGTTTTGCGCTCGGGGGACTGGTCGAGAATTTCCTGTACGAATTCGAACGCGCCCTTGTCTGGCACGTATGAGATGGTGACCTCGCGCCCGGGAAGTGTCTCGTGGAGTGAGCGAAGGAGGTCCTCGAAGAAGCGTCCTTCGCGAATGCGTTGCTGAACCAGAAGGATGCGGATTTGTTCTTCGGGTTGAGCCGGCGTGTCATACCAGGGGCGAAAATTGGGCCCGACGACGGTCCCGGCTCGTTGTTTTGAACTGAGAATACCTTTGCTGGCGAGCACTTGAAAGGCGCGGTGAGCGGTAGCGCGGCTCACTCCAAGCAATTCTGCAGCTTCGCTAGCGGTGAGGTAGGTGTCTCCCGAGCGGAGGCCTCGGCGGCGTATGTCAGCTTCCAGTGCCTCGCAGAGCTTGCTACGGCGTGATTTTTTGGGGGAGCCTTTTCCTGGAGGATTTGAAGTGGGGGCAGCAGCCGTCATGATCTCGAATTGGAAGTCCTGAGATATAAAAAGAGAAAAATGAGATTTATTTTGGATAATTCTCAAATTATACGAATTGTCTCATTAAGGAGAGTTGTCAACGGCCGATGTAGTACCGCTACACCCCTGATTGTGTCATGGACACGAATTCGTGAGATTATTGCGTCCGCTTTTAAAGCATCGAGCAAAATGACTTTGCCCGAGCAAGCGCGCTAGTCAGGCACAGCCTTACCTGTCTGCTCATTGTAGGCAGCTTCGAGCGTCTCAAACTTTCCCGCACCGCGGCCGTTGCGGAGGGGTTTTTGGTTCCAGTCGAGATTCCTGTCAAAGACCTGACCCATACGCGTCCAGGCTTCGTCAGCAACGGCGTCTTTTTTCCAGGTTTCAAGGTAGGCGTCATAGCGCGCCTGCATCTCTTCCATGGCCTGAGAGAATTCAGGACTGGTGGCGAGATTGTTCAGCTCGTAGGGGTCGCTGGCGAGGTCGTAGAGTTCTTCGGCGGGTGTCAGGTTTTCGTCTCCGTAGCACCAGTAGAGATACTTGTAGCGGTCGTGGATGACTGCCAGAGATCGACTGAAGTCATCTTCGGCCCAACCCCAGTTCTGGATGAGAAGGAGGTCTTCGCGGGCCTTGGCGCTGGGATCGTTGAGAACGGGGACGAGGCTGACTCCGTCCATGGAAGAGGGCGGAGTGACTCCGGCCAGTTCGAGAATGGTGGGGGCGATGTCGATATTGCCAGCGAGTGAGTTGGTTCTGGTGCCGCGACTATGGGAGGAGGTGCGGGGATCGGCAATGACGAGGGGAATCTTGGATCCTTCTTCGTAGAGTAGCACTTTGTCGCCCATGCCGTGGGCGCCGCCGAAGTAGCCATTGTCAGAAGTAAAGATGACCACTGTGTCGCCGGTGGCCCCCTGAGATTCGACTTCGTCGAGCACCATTTGAACGGCATCGTCGACGCCGGCGATGAGCTTGTTGTACTTGGTGACGGTGTCCTGAAATTTATTGGGGTAGTAGGCGTCGCCCTTGATCCATTGGCGGCTCACCTTGGCCTGAACGGGGATGTGCTCCGAACCGGCTTTGCCTTCGTAGCCCCAGTTCTCCGGCGTATCGAAGGTGACGCCTTCATACTTGGCTTCGTCGATGGGATCGATGTAGTCATGGGGGGAATGAGGTGCCTTGAACCAGATGTTGAGGCAGAATGGTTGGCTGCTACCAGCGTGCTTCTTGACGAAGTCCCTGCCAAAGGCACCGAGCGCACGAGTGACGTGAGGGTGTTCTTCAGCGTAGCCGCTGTCGGTCATGCCTCCGTTGCCGGAGTTCTCGGTATGGAAGCTTCCCTGGCCGCCCCAGCCGACCCATTCATCGAAGTCAGCGAGGTGGACATCTTTGTTCACGCCAAATCCGAATTTGCCACCGAAGCCGGTGGTGTAGCCAGCGTCCTTGAGCAGGGCGGGGTAGGTGCTGGTGTGCCAGGTTTCCTGAAGGAGTTTACCGGATTCAAAATTGACGCCTGTCTTGAACTCATACATGCCCGTCATCAGGTTGCAGCGGGCCGGCATGCAGATGGATGAGGTGGCGTAGCAACGATTGAAAATGAGCCCTCTTTCGGCAAGCGCGTCGATGTTAGGGGTGATGATCTGCGGGTTGTTGTAACCGACGGCGTTGTATTTCTGATCATCGGTCATGAAGACGATGATGTTCGGCTTTTCGGCGACTGCGCGAAAGGGTAGCAGCGCTAGCAGCGCAGCGATCAGGGGGAGGACGGTGTGTTTCATCAGGAGGGGGATGTTAGATCTATTCCGATTTCTTCTTCTTTCTGGCGATGGAGAGATCGATGACGACTTCGTTTTCCTGAGGGGCTCCCTCGGAGCGTCGCCCGTTGTCGATCAATGTCTGCATCTGTGCGGTCAGCTGTCCGACAACTTCGGGATTCTGAGCGAGCACGTCGGTGGTCTCGCTGAGGTCTACCTGGAGGTGATATAGTTCCCGTCGCTCGCCGTCGTGAAAGATCAGTTTCCAGGGAGCATCGTGAATGGCCAACTCACCGTGAGGTGCCTGGGTGATGCTGGCGGGAGGAGTGAACTCATTGCCGAGAAGCGTGTCGAGAATGCTGACGCTGTCTTCGGCGGCATTGTCAGGGATGTTCGCATCGATGATATCGGCGCAGGTGGCGAAGACATCGATGATGCCAACGGTGGTGTCATTGACCGCACCTGCTTTGATTTTTCCTGGCCAGCGGGCGATGAACGGTTCGCGAGTGCCGCCTTCGTAGATGCTGCCTTTGTGTTCCCGGAGAGGCTCGTATTCCTTGCCTGAGGCGCCGTTGTCTCCGCTCGTGATAAGCAGGGTGTTGCCGGCCTGACCGGATTCTTCCAAAGCAGTCATGATCTGACCGAGCATGTCATCTCCCTGATAAATCCAGTCCGCGTAGTTGCCGCCCTTGCCTTTCATACCTCCCTTTCCGATGTATTTGGGTGCGGGGACGTGGGGTTTGTGCGGTGGGCACATGGGAAAGTAGAGAAAGAATGGCTCGGTCGAATCGGCCTGTTCGTGGATATAGCTGACCGCCTTTTCTATCATGATGGGCTGATTCTCGACTTCGGTCACCTGGGCGACGACGGTGTCCTGATCGATGATGGTCCCGATATTTCGGGCGTGGGTGAATCCGTAGTAAGTGTTGAAGCCGAGGTCAACGGGACCATCGATCATCTTCTCACCCATTTTCAGGTCACCATCCTTTCCTCCTTTTTCTCGACCGATCCAGTTGAGTCCCAGGTGCCACTTGCCAATGCAGGCGGTGTCGTAGCCCTGCTCTTTGAGAAAGGAGGCAATGGTCAGGCGACTGGTCGGGATAATGGGAGGGGAGAAGGTGTTTAACACATCATACTTTCCGATACGACTGGGGTAGCGCCCAGTGAGAAAGCCGTAGCGACTTGGGGTGCAGCAGGAGGCTGGAGCATGAGCGTCGGTGAAGCGCATGCCCTGAGTAGCGAGTTTGTCGAGATTGGGTGTGTTGAAGAGGCTGTCAGGATTGTAGCAGCCGGGCTCTCCGTAGCCGATGTCATCGAAAAGGACGAAGACGATGTTGGGCCTTTCGGTGGCAGTAAGGATGCCAGCACCGAGGAGAAAAGAGAGGAGCAGTAGGTGGAACTTCATAGCAATATGGGTCTCTGCTAGTTGATTGGTTCCGCATTCCAGACGCGAACGTGATCGTAGTAGATGGAGCCGCCGCCTCGGGTAGGAAGGTTAATCTGATCCTTGGGGGTGTCGACCCGGGGATGGCGTGCTTTGAGCATAGGACTACCGGAAATTTGAGCCGCGAACTGATCACCTACGACTTCGAGCATCATCCAATACCAGGTATCGGGTTCGATGGTGAATTCCGAGGTCGCAATGATTTCGTCGGCATCGTCATCCACCTTGGCGTTCTGGTCTGCTTGCAGAGCGAGTTCTGTCACACTGGTGATAAAGCGGCAGACGTGGCCGGTTCCGGTTGCGAAGCTACCATCGTTGAATCCAAAATGTGCTCCTTTGAGACCGTCGCTGTATTTGAATCGGAGCAACATGATGCAGTCATCTACCTCGACCATGAGTCGGCTGCTAGGCGTTCCGCCGCTATGCGATTTGTTCCCGTCGGCGATGCGCCTTTCCTGAAACTCTCTCGTGGAAGGTTGGCCCTGGAGCGCGCCGTCGACGATGGACCATTGGGTGCCGTGGAGGGGTACCCACTCGGAAGGGATGGTATCGCCGTCAAAATCTGAGGAGAACAAGAGTTCGCCCGGCTGGCTGATGGCGGGGGAAACGTCGGGCGTTTCTTCGCCTGCAAGAGGTGAGGTGATGAGTAGAAGTAAGGCGAAGGACCAGAATGTGCGTTTCATAGAATCGAGGCGAGCGATGGCCCGCTCACCCCGTATTGAAGGATTTCTGGTAAGAATTACAGGAAAAACGGTTTTCTTCGGGTTGGGCGAAGATAGGACGCCTCAACCTGCCTTTGCCGCATTGGTATCAGCCTTCTCCAAATCTTATGGGGCGTAATGCATGAATTCTCTACGCGAAACCGTAGTAGCTCGACGAGTCATGAGTTCCTATCATAAGTGAGTTGAGATCCGACCCGATTTTCACCTGACGAATGATGGAACAATTCCCCCCAGTTAGAGTTTTCGCCGCAGCTGCTGTCAGCCTTGTTCTTTCGACCTCGCTTCATGCCGAGGAGAAGCTCGATTTCAATCGCGATGTTCGCCCAATCCTTTCTGATAAGTGTTACCACTGTCATGGTCCTGATGAAGAGGCTCGCGAGGGCGACTTTCGACTGGATGTAGAAGCAGAGGCCAAGAAGAAGTTCGATGGCTATTTTGCGATCGTTCCGGGCAATGCTGAGGATAGCGAAGTTTATTATCGAATCAGCACTGATGATGATAACGATTTGATGCCGCCTTCGAAATCGAAGCGGGAGATGACGGATGAGCAAAAGGAGATCATCCGCCGTTGGATTGAGGAAGGTGCTGAGTATGACGATCACTGGTCGTTGACCCCGCCTGTTCAAGTGACGGATGTCGAGGTGTCTGACAAAAATTGGGGGCGCAATGCGATCGATCCGTTTATCTTGAATCGGCTCGATGAGCAGGGGCTCAAGCCATCTGAAGAAGCGGACCGTCGCACCTTGATTCGTCGTCTGTCGTTTGATCTGGCCGGGTTGCCTCCTACGCCTGAGGAAGTGGAGCGTTTTATCAGTGACGATTCTGATAAGGCCTACGAAAAGGTGGTTGATAGACTTCTGAAATCGCCGCGGTTCGGGGAACACTGGGCCCGGTCCTGGTTGGACTTAGCTCGTTACGCTGATTCGAATGGATTCCAGGCGGATCAGTTGCGGGATAGCTGGGCCTATCGCGACTGGGTGATTGATGCATTCAACAGCGATATGCCCTTTGATCAGTTTACAATAGAGCAGCTGGCGGGAGATCTGTTGCCTAATGCGACACTGGATCAGAAAATTGCGACGGGTTTTCATCGGACAGTGACCTGCAACGTGGAAGCCGGCGTGCATCCTGAGGAAAACCGAACCAATCAAGTGGTGGATCGGGTCAACACGACCGGGACCGTTTGGTTAGGGACTACGTTAGGATGCGTTCAGTGTCACGATCACAAATACGATCCATTCACGACGAAAGATTATTACGGGATGTTTGCCTTCTTCAACAACACCCCCTTGGAGGTGGATAATGGAGGCAAGGGAGTGTCTTACAGTTTCACCGGGCCGAAAATGGATTTGCCTCTGTCGGAAGATGATACTCAAAAGCGCGCTGAGTATGACAAACAGCTGAAGAAGTTGACTGCGGATCGCAAGAAGATGATGAGCGAAAGTGGTGGACGCGAGGAATGGGAGAATGAGTTGCGTAATTCTGTAGAAGATCGTCCTGAGTGGCAGGTTCTAACGATCGATCAATTTCAAACGAATGGCGGAGAAGATTTTCGTGCTTTGGATGATCAGTCGATTCTGGTGACGGGGAATGTTCCTGGCACCGTAGTTTACACGATGGATGCATCGGTGGATCTGGCTGACATCCGGGCGATCCGGGTGGAGGCGCTGACCCACGAAGAGATTCCAGGAACGGGACCCGGGCGTGGTGACGAGAAACGTCCGAACTTCATTCTGAGCGAGCTCTCGCTCGAAGTCCTTAAACCGGGAAAAAGGAAAGGGCAGAAGCTGGAACTTCACGGAGCCCGGGCTGATTATTCTCAAGGCGGTTGGGAAGTTGAGAAGGCCATCGACGGCAATCCTAAAACGGGTTGGGCCATTGGATCCCAGTTTGGAGAATCTCACTGGGCTGCGTTTCGATTAGACAAGCCTTTGGATGCCACGAAGAAGATGACTCTGCGGTTCACGCTGGATCAGAACTATGGTCGGGGCCGTACCATTGGTCGGGTTCGGATTTCGGTGATGACGGGGGATCCAACCGTGGATGAGATAACCGATGATTTGCTTACTATTCTGACGAAGGATTCCAAGAAAAAGTCTAAGCAGGATATTAAAGCGTTGGATGCCTTCTTCATGGAGTCCAACCCGGAGCTGAAGAAACTAGATCAGGAGATGGCACAGGTGAAGCGCGGGCTTGCAGCCGTGCCGGTTCCGAGCACGCTGATCATGGTTGAGATGGATGAACCGCGAGAGACGCATGTGATGAACCGGGGGAACTATTTGGATAAGGCCGAAAAGGTGGTCGCTGCCACTCCTGAGTCCCTGCCTCCGATGGATCCTAAGTTACCTAAGGACCGCCTTGGCCTGGCTAAGTGGCTTGTAGATCCCGAGAATCCGCTTGTGGCCCGTGTCACTGTCAACCGATGGTGGGCAGAGGTATTTGGTGCCGGGATTGTGGCAACGTTGGAGGATTTTGGAACTCAGGCGCAGCCGCCGACGCATCCTCAATTGCTCGACTGGCTGGCAGTTGAACTGGTTGAGTCGGGCTGGTCGATGAAGCATGTGCTCAAGGCTATGGTGATGTCCTCGACTTATCGGCAGTCTTCCAATGTGACTCCGGATGGCTACGAGAAGGATCCGAACAACGCTTTCCTTGCACGTGGCCCGCGTTTCCGAATGACCGCTGAGATGGTGCGCGATAACGCGTTGGCCGTGAGCGGTATGTTGTCGATGAAAGAGGAGGGAGCGCCCATCATGCCGCATCAGCCTCCGGGGATCTGGCGGCAAGTGGGGCGTAATGAGCCGAAGTGGGTGGATGAAACCGATGAGGATCGATATCGCCGAGGCGTCTATGTGATCTGGCGGCGTGCGGCCCCTTATCCGAGTTTCGTGAATTTTGATGCGCCGGATCGTGGGTCCTGTGTGGTGAAACGTCCCCGAACTAATACGCCGTTGCAGGCCCTCACTTTAATGAATGACCCGGTTTACGTGGAGCTGTCTCTCGCTCTGGCGAGTCGCCTTCTCAAGGAAGGGCCTGATGCCAGCGAGGAAGATCGGCTGAAACGAGCATTTCAGTTGGTGCTTTCCCGGCCTCCTGAGAAAGCGGAAATAGGCTATCTCATGGGTGTGTTGAAGGAGCGGTTGTCTTCGTTGTCTCCCGGGGAAGTGGAGACGCTGATCCAAAGTGAAGGCATTGCTTTTCAGCTGGATGAATCACTTAATAAAACAGAACTCGCGGCATGGTTTTACGTCGCCAGCATTCTCCTCAATCTGGACGAAACCATCACCAAAGGATAAAGCCATGGATCTCTTCCAACAACACTTTCAAAACCAGACGCGACGCCAGCTATTTCAGCAGGCAGGAATGGGGATGGGCGGCGCTGCCCTGAGCAGCTTGTTTGCTCAGGATTCCAGTGCGGCTTCCAAGATTGGTCTGGGCGCTCAAGGAACGCATTTTGCGCCGAAGGCCAAACGGGTCATCTATATTCATCTGGTGGGGGCACCTTCTCATCTCGATCTATGGGACCCGAAGCCGGTTCTGCAGAAGCATCATGGTGAGCTTTGTCCTGATGAGTTTTTTGTGGGCAAGCAGCTTGCCTTCATTCGGGAGCAACCAACGCTTCTAGGAACCCCGAAAGGTGAAAAGTTTGACTTCAAAAAATGTGGGAAATCGGGACTGCCGATTTCGAATTTGATGCCGCACCTCCAGGGGGTGGCGGATGACATGTGCTTCATTCGCACGCTGCAGACGGATCAGTTCAATCACGCGCCGGCACAGTTATTGTCATTGACGGGCTTCAGTCAGTTTGGCAGGCCGAGTATTGGCTCATGGGTCAATTATGGTCTCGGCAGCGAGAACAAGGACCTACCTGGGTTTGTGGTGTTGGTCACCGGACAGGTGCTTGGAGCAGGTAACAGCGCCTGGGGCAGTGGGTTTTTACCGACCATCAATCAGGGCATTGAGTTTCGAAGTCAGGGGGATCCTGTGTTGTATCTTTCGAATCCGAAAGGAGTGAGCCCTGATGACCGACGCAAGGTCGTGGATTCGGTGAAGCATCTCAACGGGCTGCGGCTGGCCGATGTGGGAGATCCGGAGATCGAGACCCGGATCAACCAGTATGAAATGGCATACCGTATGCAGACCTCGGTGCCGGAGTTGATGGATATCAGCCGGGAGTCCAAGGACACGCATGAGATGTATGGCACCGAACCCGGCAAAACGAGTTTTGCCAACAACTGTCTGCTGGCACGTCGCCTTGTCGAGCGTGGAGTCCGCTTCGTTCAGTTGTTCGATCAGGGATGGGACCATCACGGTAGTCTCGCGACCCGCCTGCCGGATAAAGCAAAGCAGGTCGACCGGCCCATTGCAGCGTTGATCAAAGATCTCAAGCAGCGAAACCTGCTCGATGACACCTTGGTTGTGTGGTCATCCGAATTTGGTCGCACACCAATGGCTCAGGGAACAAACAGCAATGGTGATAATGTCAAAGTTGGTCGAGATCACCACAAGGAAGCCTTCTCGGTCTGGATGGCAGGAGGTGGCACCAAAGGGGGCTTTGAGTATGGTCAGACCGACGAACTCGGTTACAGCGCCGCGGCTGATCCAGTGCATATGCACGATTTTAACGCGACGTTGATGCACTTGATGGGCATTGATCACGAGCGGCTGAACTTCCGCTACCAAGGCCTCGATGTCCGACTCACAGGTGTGGCCGGAAATGTCGTGAAAGATGTAATTGCGTGAGGGCAGGCTCAACCCGAGTGGGGAGCTTCAAAATTGCAGTCACGCGAAAAGCACCGGTCAGGAATCTGACCGGCTTGCAGCGTTGCTTCAGCTGTCTTTTCCAACCTTAGCTGGATGCTTGAGCAAGGTCAGGATGTCTCTGGATGTCAGTTGAGCCACCTTGGCTTCGTCCATTCCCAGAGCAACCAGACGGCGTCTCTGCTCGAGGCGACGACGAGTCTTGGCTGCGCCTGCTTTGCGGGGGCGAGTCAGATTAGTTTTCTGGGTTTTTCTACGTTCACGCATGATTTCTACTTCCTGAAAGGGATGAAAAAGTTCCCCTGATAAAAAAGGGGGCCATAAATAGGCCTGAACAGGCCCTTGGTCAAACGCATTTCCTTATCAGATACCGGATTGAGTGGGATGCCCATGACAACGGGGGTGGTATCTAGAGACGCCCTTGTTGTAGTAAAGGAATCGAGCGATCGCTTTGATGATCGGATTTATGGAAATTCTAGAGCTTTCTAAGCATTAGGTTGCGAAAGCGGTATACCTGGCCGTCTTCGCCGTGATGTTGAATCGCGATGTGACCCTCGGCATCTGTGTCGTCCTTGAATGAAGTGGTGACGACGCCATTCACATTGATAGTGATCTTATCCCCCTTACAGGTGATCGTGTATTTGTTCCAGTCGTTGCGCTTCAGGGCATTCTGGACTTTTGGAGTAGCAAAGTGGGCCTGAGATTTCTCTGCGTGAGCCAGAAACTTCTCTTCCTTGGTGCGGCCCTCAATGCTAGGCCAGATCCAGCCGCGTCGCCCTTCGTCATAGAGCCCTCCGGACCAGCGGCGATCGGATCCATCAACCTCGGCCTGATAGCCATAAACCTTGCCGGGTTCGACGTGGCAGCGAAACATGAATCCGGAGTTGGCTTGTCCTTCGGGGAGGAGCACTTCGCCGGTGAAGATAAAGTCTCCGTAGGTTTCCTTCGTGCAGAGGAAGAACTTCTTGTCGGCGGTGAGACGAATCTCGTCGTTAACCAGTTCGATCTCGCCGTGGTCGTAGGGATTGGTCCAGTTGTCGGTGTCCTTCGTGTTGAAGAGGACGGTCCAGCCGCGGGCCTCGAGGGCCGCGAAGTAGGTGTCCAGATCGGCAAGTCGGCGGCGCTCCATGTCGCCGGCTTTGGTGAAAACGCCATCGGTGAGAAGAGGCCAGTCGTCGGTGCGGAAGAGCGAGGCGGGCAGGTTGCCCGAATTGACGAGGTTGGCTCCTTCGGGATTCGAGGCCCAGGCGTAGCGGACGGCGACCGGATTCTTCACCTTCTTGCTGGAGACCATGACATTTTTTCCGTCATTACTGATTTTGGCATCAGCCCATACGAATTTTCGGTCTTCTCCAGCGATCTCGAAACGGGCGAGTTCGTTGTCGTCGCGGCTCATTAACCCGTCGCCGATGTGGTCGAAGCTGATGATGACTCTGTCTCCCTTAATCCTGTGCTTCCAGTAGAGGGGGCCTGAGATCGGATGGGTATCATGTCTGTAGTGTTTCCCCAGTGCCCAGCGGGAAAGGCGTTCACCTACGTCAGCCTTGTTGGTGGGGTGGATATTGTCAGCCATTCCGATGTCATTGATGATGGCCATGCCGGTATTGGAAACTTTGTCGAGCGTGAGCCGCTGGGCTTCCTGAAGCTCTGCCCACTGGTTGGGAACGCCGGGCTCAGTAGTGGGTTCTTTGAAGTTCGCCAGCTGGACGAAGTAGAAAGGAAAGTCGTCATTCCAGCGCTCCCGCCAGTCTTCGATCATACCAGGGAAAATGTCGGCATACTGTTGGGCACGCCATTGGTTGGATTCGCCCTGATACCAGATCGCGCCGGCGATCGCATAGTGCGTCCAGGGGGCTATCATCTGGTTGGAGATCGAACCGGGAAAGTTTGAGTCCAGATTGGGGGCTATCGCGGGAGCCGGACGGCGGGGGTAGCTTTCGGGCTTCTTGCCAGAGGCTTGGGCATTTTCACGGATTTTCTTCACCGCGGCGGTCCATTTTTCCATGGCAGCTGCGAATGTCGCTTCAGCTGCTGGGCCATCATAGGCTGCCAGTTTGGCGTTCCATCCTTCAATCAATGGCTTGGCGGACCCGATAGTTTCCAGTTTGGCGAGGCTGGTGAATGACTCGGACGGTTTGCCACCCCAGGCGGTGTTGATCAGACCGATAGGGGTGTCGGATCCGAGCGCTTTGCTGAGGGATTCTCCGAAGTAGTAGCCAACTCCCGAAAAGCCTGGGGCCGTTTCCGTTGTGCAGAGGGTCCACTCTCCTTCGCAGTCGAGCTGAGGCTCCGCTGCGGTTTTTTTCGTCGTAGTGAACAGGCGAATGTGCGGGTGATTTGCTGCAGCAATAGCGGCTTCTGCTCCGTCTGTTTTTTCGAGCGTCCACGCCATATTCGACTGGCCGGAGCACATCCAGACTTCGCCGACGAGGATGTCTTCCACGCTCAGCGTTTCGTCGCCAGAATTGATGGTGAGGGTAAGTGGATCTGAAGTGGTCTTGAGCGGTTTGAGTTTGACCATCCAGTTTCCATCAGGATCGGCTTTTGCGCGGGCCGTTTGATCGGCGATAGCAATCTCAACCTGAGATCCAGGTTCTGCGGTGCCCCAGATGGCAGTGGCCTTGCCTTGCTGTAGAACCATGTGATTGCCAATGGGGGCGGCGAGTTTGAGAGTCGGAGAGTCCTGCGCTGACGGCGTGACGGTCAGTGCGAGAGTCGCTATCAAAGAGCAGATAAGATGGGGGATCTTCATAATTAGAAATGAGTAGGCGGGTAGAGTAATTACTAGCGAGCGTTTGCCCAGTCCGCAATCGCGATGAAGGAATTTGCTGGCTGAGTTTTTGGCTGACGATTGGGCTTGAGACTTGGGGGCGTTGAAATCCCAATTAGTCTGTAAAGTTGAATGGCGTAACGGCTACAGGAGTGAGAACGGTATCATTTGTCGCGTCGGTGGCCACCCCGTGGAAGGCCTCGCTCCGCCAAGGAGTCTTAGATTTAGCCAGCGAAATCAACTGCGCGCTCAATGAGCTGAAGGCGGGCGATAGCTCCATTGAAATTGAGAGGCGAGGCGTAAGAGTTTCGGGGGCGTCGATTGTTGCGCGTTGGGCAATTCCCATTTTCACTGCTTTGCGATGATCGATTCTTTTCTAGAGCGTAGTCGTCGATGACGCCTACTTTTCGGCGGGGGCAAAGGTCATTCGAGCGTAGTTGCGCAGTTTGAGTGTGGTCGTCAAATCGAAGAGAGGGGGTCGAGTGCTGGCGATTTTGGCGACTGAGCTGGCAAGGTCGTCTCGCCGCCATTGCACTAGGTCCTGAACGACAAGTGGTGCGAGGTCAGGGTGTGTCTCAAGTGCGACTTGGTAGGCGGGTAGAATCAGGTCCTGGAGATCACCAGAGTTGCTCCCTCCCTGAACGGATAGAGCGGTGAGAATGGCTTCGAGCTCTTCTCGACTGCGGGAGGATTGAGATAGATAGTGATGGGTTAGGGTTTGAATGCCTCCATTTTGATCAATCTCGATGAGTGCCGTGGCCCAGGCTGACAGGTTGAGTTTTGACTGGTAGTTGGCAGCGTTTTCGATGGCATCACGGATCTGGATATGATCGTCTGAGTTGTCGCTTTGAGCGAGGAGAAGGATATAGAGTGGATGCCATTCGGCGTATCGAATATTGTTGAGGAATGCATGGATCTGATCGCGAGAGAGGGCGTCTCCATGCCTTCTGATTTCTGAATAGGGAGCCCGGGCCAGTTCGAGGTGGGCGAGAGTGCTCACTTGTGGGGCTTCGTGGCCGATGAGATGTGCGAAGAACGCAGGACGCTGCTCCGGATGTTCAACCCAGTGGGTCGCTTTCTTGAGAATGTTGCGCACCAGAAGCTCCGTGTCCTTGTTGATCAATCCAATCCGTCGCCAGGTGGGTTCGCCTTCCAAGTGACTCTGGCCAAGGACGATGGATCGTTCAGGGTGGATTGCGAGGATGCGTCGGGTGCTGCTGTCAAGAAACAGGTCGATGGGTTGATTACCTGGATCGCCCTTGAGCGTTTCGATGGCACTGAAGTGAAAGGGGCGGTCCGGATCCTCTCGCGCAAAGACGACTGCGTCCGATTCGATGAGGTGATCCGCCGCAGACTTTTTGGGGTAGGGAATGCAAATCTGACAGGCGAGGGCCGTACAGGAAAAGGCACAAAGCGCCGCAATGAGAAGCGCCGCTTTGTGCAAAAGGGTGAGGATGTGGCTCGTCTGGAACATTCAGATCACTTCTCTGGAGAATACCAGATAGGTGAAGTGTAGGCACGCTCCTGTCCAATTAACTCGGCATCTTCCGGAATCTTGGCGCCGAGGCGGACCTTGTCGTAGAGCACCCAACGGGGAGTGGGGATTTCGAGAACTCGAGCGTAGTAGAAGGCGGACTCGCTGGCGACAAAGTCAGGGTCGGTCCAGACCGTCATGAGTTCGGAATCTCCGATGGTATTGCTCCAGTTGGCCGCTTCCACATCGACGGTATTACCGACCGGTGTAGAGCACTTGCCGTCCTTGATCTCACGGCCATCGGACACGGCGACATCATATACTTTCTCGTGGGTCTTGCCGTCCGCATCGAGCCAGCCCTTCACAATCTGGATGCGATCGAGATTAGCCAAGAGGGGATCCCGAATCGCATAGACCATGAAGGTGGGGGCCTTGGCATCTCCCTTAGCTGGAAGGTCGCCTCCCATGGGAACGCCTTTTTCATAGCCTTTAAAAGCCGGAGCTCGGGAACGGAGGTCGTCATCGGTGTAGTCCCATCCACCAAAGAAGCGAACGCCGATGCGAGGTCCGGTAGTGCCATAGGTCTCTTTTCGCTCCATGGCGTCAAAGAGGGCGGCCCGGGAATTCTCATTGGCCCAGATGCCGGTGTAGCCGGAGGCGACGAGCTTGTAACCTTCCACCCTGCCGAGGTCTGAAGCGATGAAGGGGTGTTCGATGCGATGGGCGGAGGGCTCCACACTGGTTGATTTGCCAAAAAAGTTGTCCTCGCCGGCTGTGGCGAGAGCCGTGTGGCTGTCGGTCGCCCCGCCGAATCCGAATTTGTAGGGGTTGTAACCGAGTTTGGCTTCGAGGGCGAGGCCCTGCTTGAGCGCTTCACGGGCGTATTCACCTTTGAGCATCTCGGGCTTCTTGAGCTGGGTGAGATCGAGGTTGCCGATATCCCAGTTTTCGTAATCAGCAAACTCATCATCAGGAGAGAGGTGGGGGTGCGCTTCACCATCGCCTTTGATTTGAGTGATTTCGTAGTGGGGTTCCCACTTAGCTCTCATCTTGACGTAGTTCTCGTCCACTTTGCCACCGTGATAGGTGTCCTCTGTGGGAAACATCCAGCCATTGGAGAGGTTACCGTTGTGGGCAAAGGCGAAAGCCCGGCCGCCGGTTTTGGCTTCATAATCTTCGAGCCACTTGTAGAGATCAAAGGGATCCGTGCTGCCCATCGGCGGTTGCGTGGTGGGGGGCTCAATCTGGAGGGCACGATCGGCGTTGTCGCGGAGGATGACGTTCCTGTGCAGGTTGAAGCCCTTAGGAACGGAGGTCCACTCAAAGCCGATGAATGCGGTGAAGCTGCCTGGATCGTTGTAGTCTTCGGCGGCTTGAACAATTTCTTCCCAAACGGTACCGAATACTTTTGAGCCAGGGCTGTAGTCTTTCACCAGTTGCTCGGGGAGCGTCATTTGGGCAAAATTGGTGATCAAGTCAAAGGCGGCTTCGCCGGCAGCAGCACCTCCTTTTTTGAAGCCTTCGTGCCACTCTTTGCCCTTGGGGATGGCGAGGATGTTCGGGGTTCCTGTCTGAATGTCAGAAGCGATGCCCATCAAATCGGTGTGGTCTGTGACAATGAGCCAGTCCAGAGGACGGGCCAGCTTCACGGGGAGGCCGGTGGCGGAGATGATTTCCTCGCCACGCGCCAGTTTGTAAGCGTCGTCCGGCCTGAGTGTATTGCCAAACAGGCCGGCATCCAGTGAAAGCCCCGTGTGCAGGTGGCTGTCACCCCAATAGATGTGGCTGGGGAAGGCGCGCTGAGCGTAGGGTGAATAGGTTTTGCCCGGGTAGAGAGAGTCGGGGTCAGTAATAACGGGCTTAATCTGGGCGTGACTGACTGCAGGGATTACTAGCAGAAGTCCCAGTAAGGCGGGGAGAATTTGTCGGATCATTGGGTCGATAGTTCTTGGTTAGTGTTAAGCTGATTGAACCACGAGGTGACTTCGCAAGTCGAGGAAAATCTGGCCCCTAGCAGAAGGGTTACGAACGGGATTAGATCGTGGCTGCATTTTCTGAGGGGAATATTACAGGTGCGGAAAAACTGGATCGTAGCCCCCTCAGTCGGACTGCCGCCGGACCCGGCTAGGGGTAGCTGTCGAGGCATTCGGAAGCCTGCGGGATCCCCAGGGGGCGGACGCTGAGTCCAGTGTGGGTTGACTTCGGTGCCGCTAAGATGACGCCGCCGGGAAATATAAAAATCACCCTCCTCACTCAACTGTATCTAGAAATTTGTCCAGCTCCGCATTAAATTCCTTCGAACGCTGCCAGAACATAAGGTGCTTGCCCATCGCGACTGACTTAGCCTTGGGTTTGTTGGCTGCGATCCATTGATCGACGACTGGATGCCAATGCTCTTCCCCCATCACAAACAGCAAGGGAACCTCGGGATCCATTGCCTTGAGTGCAGCTTCATAGTCCGCGCTATTGGCAGTGGCATTGGTGAGAGCGGCGATCCCACCGGGCGTCTGCAGCGATATATCGAGTGACCATTTGATCTCCGCTGAAGTGGGTTTCTCCAACATCCATTCACAGAACTCCTTCATGTTCTCCTCACGCTTGTCCGTTAATAACTCAGTGGTGTAACTCTGATTGTTTGAAAGCCAATTATCGTCTCCGACCCATGCCCAATCTTTAGTCGAATCCTTTCCGACAGTCTTAGGCGTGCCATCGATCAATACCAACGCACGCATACTATCGGAACCGAATTGATCGAGGTAAGAGGTGACTTTCAATACACCGAACGACCACCCAACAAGCACCGTATCCCGTAAGCCCAGCTGCTCAAGAAAGGCATGTAGGTCACGTCCGTGTTGATCATAAGTATACCCCTCGCCAGTCTTAGATGACCGCCCCTGCCCACGGGGATCATAGGAATAGTAACGGAACCGATCCGAATCGGAGAAATGCTCCCGCTGCCGCTCGAACACGGCAGACGACATGGTCCACCCCGGCACAAATACGATCGGGATGTCACCGTTACCAGTGGTCTCATAATAAAGCGTGAGCTCGTCCGACACCTTCAAATGTTTCCCAGTTTCGACGACGGTTTCTTTGGCACAAGCGGGTGTGCTCAAGCAAAAAACCGACAGTGCGACGGTGATTAATGATAAAGTTTTTTTCATATCTATATTTCCATCAAGTCCAGACGCGAGCGAACCGCGAATGCTGCTCGCTCACATTTCACACTTACTTCGCTTTCACGACACCTGATGAGTAGAGATCTCGCACTCAACCTGGACTTCGCAGTCTCTACCTACGCTTTCGAACGTGCCGAAGATCAGGGTGCGATTACTGTCAATCAACCGCAAGTTCTGAGGGGGGGGAGGAAAGGCCTATCTGTGGTGGCTTCCGAAATGTGCGGCGTCCACGCCTATCCGGCGCTCGCTCGGCGACATGTGGGGATTCGTCGGGAGCCCGAAAGGGGCGTCGTCTGCAAAAGGACAGTGTGAGAGCGTTCTAATTGCCAATCGATTGGAATGGTTGGCTCGGGGCTGGGCACGGCTCAGGTTTAGAAAAAGGTGAGTTTGCGATCGACTTTTTCCTAGCAGTATACGTATTATTCGCAGTAGAGGCTTGAAAGGAGATGTCTCTGTCTTGGCTGGAACTGTTAAAACCACACGATTATGAACCGAAGAAACATTATTGCCGCAGGAGTTGCAGGTCTGTCTGCCGCCTCTATCACGAGCGCTAACGCACAGAAGCCTGATCCCTCAAACCCGGAGTTGGAAGGTGTTCGAGCGTTGCTTAAAGCGCATGACGATGCCACGACCGCTCATGACATGGACGGTGTCCTGGCCACTCTCGCCGAAGACGCGGCTATTATGGGGACTGGTCCAGAAGAAATGTGGGCGGGGAAGGCAGAACTCAAAGTTGCCTATGAACACTTCTTCATGGTCTATGACAAGGGTGAGCAAGATTTCGAATACGACTATCGTATTGGAGATCTTGGCGCCGATATGGGTTGGATGCTGACTTCCGGCACAGTGGTAGGAAAACTGAAAGGGGAAGAGTTTGCCTACCCTCTTAATGTTTCCCTGACTGTTACAAAGAAGAGCGGTTCATGGAAAATCGCAGCGATGCACTTTTCTACTTTCACCTCAGGGGAGAACTCCTGATTAATTAAAATCTAATTTTCTAATCTACTATGAGTGAAGAAAAAAATCTAGAATCGGAAGAGAAACCTGAGGCATCAGATGCACTGCAGCGCCGCGAGTTCCTCGGTGGGATGGGCAAGTGGTCTAGCGCAGCGACAATTGCTGCGGTAGGAGGTGCTGCCTGGATTTCAAGTCCGGGAACTGCGCAGGCAGGTTGGTTGAACCGTCGCATTGGTGGCGGAGGCTGGCTCAATGGTGGCGGTGGCGGTGGCGGTTGGGTCAATCGCCGTGGTGGCGGAGGATGGATCAACCGACGCTAAACACATCTGAACCGTCGCCTCTTTCTTCGGAAGAGGGGCGTATGGTCCCGTTGCCCTATTTGTCGGCAGAAGAGGCGGATCCCTTAAGTGCGGATCCGTTTGTTCTTGTGGCTCGAAATGCCATAGAGTTTTGTCGCTGGCTTGCCATTGAGTCCACAGCACTCCAGTGGATTCAAGTAGAGAATTTGCTCGATGAACCGGAGGCGTGGGCGACTGCTGCTCGAAAAGGAAATGATGTCGCCATCGATGTCATTGTTTCTGACCCCGCGTCTCAGTATGCTGCGATTTATCGCCTGGTTGATGTTCGCAATGTGCGTCCGGTCAGGGTGACTATTCCGGTGGTTGAGGGTTTTCTGAAGTCGCTCCGCCTTGCCATTTCAGTTCATCTCCCGGTGCGCCTTTTACCAGGTCAACCAGGGCCAGAAGCCATTGGTGAACTGGAGGAAGCGCTGGAATACTATCTCCATGATCCCATGGTCGAAGTGCCGGTGGAATTTTTCCACTCGATGCTAGCTTTAGCCAGAGGAGGTTCCGGGCCGGAGCTCTGGGTAGCGACGGAGCAGGACCCAGATGTCTTCGCTCTGCCTGATTGGACTTTGCCTAAGGATGTAGGTTTTGTTGATCAACATATTGCACGGCTTGTAGAAGCGGGGGCGGAGTGCGCTACCTGTTCCTGGAAGGTTGTTTGTCGTGGCTATTTCAAGGTTCCTGATCCGGAATACTCCTGTGCCGGAATCATTCCGTTGTTTGATCGAATCGGGCGGGCGGGAGCAGAAATGAAAAAGGATCTGGCTGCCTATGGGTCGACTAACAAAGCCGCAACTGAAGGATCGATAGACGAAAACTCATGAGTGGAAGAACCTTTAGTGTTATCTTTTTGCCGACAGCGGAATGCAACGTTGCCTGCGAATACTGTTTCGAAGTTAAGGAGCCTCACCGCCTTTCTCTGGATACTCTTCCGGCGATGACGAAGAGCATTCTTGATCACATGGACCAGGAGGATTTTGAAGAATGCGAAATCTACTGGCAGGGCGGCGAAGCCATGATCATGGGGCCAGCGTGGTATGTGAAAGCAAAGGAGTTGATGGAGCAGGCTGCCGAAGATCGGGGGCGCAAATTCATTCATTACCTTCAGACCAATCTGATCAGCTATTCATCTGAGTGGAACGACGTCATCTTCGACATGTTCAATGGCTCTCTGGGGACTTCGATGGACTTTCCCAATTTGCACCGAAAGACGTTCAGTGGCAGTGCTGAGAAATATACAGAGACGTGGCGGGCACGGCTCGACGAAGCACGAAGCGCTAATATTCAAGTCGGAGTCATCGCGGTGCTTCACCAGGGAAGTCTCGATGTCGGGGCGGAGGCGTTCTATCGCTACTATGTAGACGAGTTGGGTATCGATGATTTTCAGGTCAATACTCCCTTTCCCGGAGGACCTGCCAATGAGGCGGAAATAGAGTTCCAGCTCGAAACCGCTGAGCTTTCTCATTTCCTTGGTGAACTCTTTGATGTCTGGATGAAAGAGGGCTTTGATGATGGAGTCGCCCTCGGTCCCTTCGATGCCTTAATTAATCATTTTTCTGGTAAGCCCGCCCGGCTTCCCTGCATCTGGAAGGAGAACTGCTCGAACCAATTCATCTCAGTCGACTCGAAAGGGACGGTCGCACAGTGCGACTGCTGGGTCACGAGTTACCCTGACCACTACTTTGGTAATATGTTCTCAGAGCCTGATCTCAGCCGGATGCTCAGCGAGAGTCCGGCGCGAAAGGAGTTTGTCGAAAGGCCTGGGAAACTGGTCGAGGAAGAGGACTGCCTCTCTTGCCGATTCCTTTCCATCTGCCACGGCGGATGCCCTGTCAGGACTTTCACGGCGCTGGGGACGATGAATGCGAAAGATCCCTACTGTGAAGTGTACAAGACTGTTTTTGCCCGAGCCGAGAACTACGGGGGCGAACTGCGTAAGAAGGCCGCTTCTCCGACTCTGGAGCATGCCTGAGTTTGGCTTCATCCCTGCGATTTGAGCAGATGGGAGATTGGGAGCACTTCCTCTTTATCGGCCGTTTTTGAATTGAACAATTCTATTGGGCGGCTGCCATCTTGTTTTCTGGAATGGCGGCTTTTCAGTGGCCGTCCTCTCACCGTTCACCCATTCTGTCGTGCCGGAGGTCAATATGTCTTGCTGCTCAGCAGCTCTGAGTTCAATACAGACTTTCGTACAAGCTTCTTCTTGAGCGCTTAGTTTGCCAATTGAGTGACTTCTCTTTGCTTGCACCGTCCCCGAAATCCGGCTTCAATCGTTCTCATATGCTAAAATTCATCCTTCTGGCACTTTGTATTGCTCCTCTGTTCGCTCAAGCCGCTGATCCAGCAGGTTCGCGGCCCAATATCATTTTCATCCTCAGCGATGATATGGGTTGGGCTCAGCCGGGCTTCAATGGGGGCAAAGCCGAGCTGACACCCAATCTGGATGCTATGGCGGCTGAAGGTCTTCAATTGACTCAGCACTACACGCATTCGGTTTGTGCTCCGACACGAGGGGCTTTTTTGACAGGGCGCTACTCGTTTCGCAACTGGATGGACTGGCGATCCGAGGACTTCGGCAAGCCGAGCTATCTCGCGAAGCTGGGTCTGACACTCGCTCACACCGAAGCAGGTGAAGAGACTCGTCGCATTCATGCGCTGGACAGCTCGGAGAGGACGATTGCCGAGGCCTTGAAAGAGGCTGGGTATTTCACTTCAATTTCAGGTAAGTGGCACTGTGGTGAATGGCTGCCTGAGCATCTGCCTATGGGGCAGGGGTTTATGCATCAGTATGGGTTCTATGCCTGGGGGATCGACTACTACAACAAGTCGATCGTTCACAATGCTCCAGCGCGCTTTGCGGTCTACGACTGGCACCGCAATCAGCAACCGGTGCAGGAGGAAGGCTATGCGACGGACTTGTTTGCCGATGAGGCGGTTCGTGTGATCGAGAGCTCTAAAGCAGAGATGCCCCTGTTTTTGTATGTGGCATTCAATGCCGTGCATGGTCCTCTCAATCCGCCTCCCGGTTTTGAAGGCGATGCCGAGGATCCTATGGCGATTCGCGATGCCATGTTGGCGAACATGGACATGAACGTTGGTAAGATAATCAAGGCTATTGACGACAAGGGGATTCGCGACAACACCTTGCTGATTTTTGCGAATGACAACGGCCCTGTGCTCGAAGAGATGAGCGCCCCGTATCGTGGCACCAAGAACACCACGTTTGAAGGTGGTGTGAGGACACCCTGCCTGGTGCGTTGGCCGGGCCATACAGAGCCGGGCTCGACGAGCGACGAAATGCTGTTTGTTGCTGATTGGTATTCCACCTTTATTTCACTAGCCGGAGGAAATCACGAGCAGGACACTGAAGTGGATTCCTTCGATCTGACCGATACTCTCTTTGGTGATGCACCGAGTCCCCGGACAGAGATCATCTATGATGTGGAGGGGAGTGTGCGCCTTCCCACGGTGCGGAGCGGAGACTATAAGCTGATGGGAGATATGCTGTTCAACGTGACGGAAGATCCCTCTGAAACCACTGACATTGCCGCGGCCAACCCTGAGATTGTTTCCAAGCTGGCCGGGCGCCTTCAGCAGGCTGCCAGTGAGCGGCCGCCGCTCGGGGATAAACCGCTTCTGATGGAGCCTCCGCTCCCGTATGTGTATGGGCAGGAAGAGAATCGGAATGTTCCCGATTGGCTCAAACAGCATGTCGATGCCATTCGCGCGACCCAACCTCAGGAATGGGATCCCGGCGAGACCCCATGGCCGCAAGCTCCGCAGGGGGCCAACGCGAGCAAAATGACCGGGGGGCTGGACGAGCAAGGGGGCGGAGAGAAGAAGTGAATTTGGGCAGGAATCAGGCGGCTGCCAAGCACAAGCAAGTGATCCTAACAGGGTTAGCTAAATGACCTTACCCTGTTAGGGGTTCTGGTGCCGCCCTTGGGAGTGTGAGTTTCCGCCCCGGCCGGATAACAAATAGATAACGATTTTTCTTTTCCCGCTGGCGGGATTTAACACACTCATGGCAGGCTGAATCGCCGCTATGAGTTTCACTCCCATCACCAAAGAGGAGTTCGTCAGCGAGTTTGTTGCACGGGCAGGACAGAAATATGGATCTCTGGATCCAGAGATTGCGGAGCATTTTGGTCAGCGGTTTTTCCAATTCGTTCCCTACGCTGAGATGGCGTCCCATCGGGGGCGCTCGCTGGTCTCCTCGGCGGTGATGATGCTTGGGCACATCCTGTCCTACCGGGGGCCGGAACCAAAGGTATCGGTGCTTGATGCGGGAGACGGTGAAAGTAGGCAGTCTATTGTTGCCGTATTGCTCCCTGACATTCCGTTCATTGTTGATTCGATTCGAATGGACCTGGGGCGTCAGGGGCTACCGATTCGGTCGATTCTCAGTGTATTGGTTGAGTCGGACCGGGATGGAGATGGTCAGCTTCAGGATGTGAGCCACAATGGTTCTGGCAAGTCAGGAGCCAGGGAGGCTGCTGTTTGCGTCGAAATCGACTGGATTGATTCAGAAGAGGAATGCTCCAGGGTCAAGGCGGCTGTAGAGGAGGCTTTGGAACACGTCCGGCTAGCCGTGGCTGATTTTGGCAGTATGCGGGATCGAGTCCTGGCTGAGGCTGACTATTTATCGAGTTCTCATATTCATTTGAATCGAGACGAGAGGGAGGAGGCGGGGGGATTTCTCAATTGGCTGGCAAATAATCACTTCGTTTTCCTTGGCTTTGATGAGCACCTAATTAAGTCACGAGGCGGGCAACGGATACTAGAGCCCGTTGAAGGTTCAGCGCTTGGGACGATGAAGTTGCACCAGCAATTGAAGTCATGGGTAATTGATGAGTTACCGGAGTCGGCCCGACGGTTTGTTGAAGCTGAAACGATCCTGACCTTCGTCAACTCGACTCACCGGTCCCGGGTGCATCGCCCGGTCTATCCAGACTACATCACGGTGAAGCGTTTCAATGAAGAGGGCGAAATAGTCAGTGCCTGCCGATTCCTGGGGCTATTTACCTCGGCGGTGTATCACGAGTCACCTGCGGAAATTCCGTTGGTGCGTTGCAAAGTGGCGCAGGTCAAGTCTGCTTCGGGGTTTGCTGAGGGAAGTCACTACTGGAAAGCCCTCAATGGAGTCCTCAATGCCTATCCCAGGGGTGAACTGTTTCAAGCTTCCGAGGGAGCTATATTTGAAACGGCTATGGCGATCGTTCAGGTTCAGGAGAGTCCGCGTGTTAGACTCTTTTTGAGACGGAATCCATACGGCCGATTCTATTATGCTCAGGTTTTTGTGCCGCGGGAGATTTATCATACGGCTCTGCAGGTCAAGATTCAGGAACTGCTTTGCGAGCGACTCGAAGCGGATGATGTGGAGTATTTTACCACGATGGGGGAGACTGACCTTGCGAGGGTAAGGTATATACTTCACGTGCCGGGATCAGCTCATGATGGGGTAGATGTCAGGGGGATTGAACAGGAGTTGGTGGAGGTGTCCCGCTCCTGGGATGATACGTTCTTCGAGGCCGCGCGTGAAAGTGGAGGCGTGGAACTGGCCGGCACGGTGACGAGCCTCTACCGAGGAGCGTTTCCGGTGAGCTACCGAGATCACTTTTCTGCAGCGACGGCGCTCGCCGACCTGGCCTCGATTGCTGAGTTGGACGGAGGGGCAGATCTCTCACTGAGAATTGGTGGATATGACAAAAATAACACGCGTCTGAGCCTGCGACTATTTCATCGCGATCTGCCGGTTCCCTTGTCGGATGTTTTGCCTATTCTTGAGAATATGGGGCTGCGTGCGGAAAATGAACATCCCTACCTCGTTGCCCGGAACGATGATGTTGCGATTTGGATTCACGAATTTGAACTGATTACCCGGTTTCCGGTTTCCGTGGAAGACCCAGAGGTGGCAGAGCGTTTTCGGGAAGCCTTTCTAAGTATATGGAGTGAGGCGGCAGAGAATGACGAGTTCAACACTCTGGTTCTTGGCTCGGGATTGAGCTGGCGCGAAGTGGTCGTGCTTCGTGCATACGCCCGCTATAACCATCAAGTGAGGTTCGGGTTCGGCACGGTTTACACGGCTGAGACTCTGTCACGGCATGTCTTCATCGTTTCCTTGTTGGCTCGCTATTTTCGGGAGCGGTTTGGTTTGGAGGTGGAGGGCCGTGAGGCCAGCTCGGCGCGAACGGAGGAGGAGATTCTGAAAGCCCTCGATCAGGTGCCTAGTCTCAATGAGGACCGAGTGTTGCGTCGAATCCTTGAATTGATTAAGGCCACACTACGAACGAATTTTTTCCAGCAAGTTGAGGGTGCACCTAAAGGGTATCTTTCGCTCAAGCTGGACCCCTCGGCCATTGCATCAATGCCGTTGCCACGTCCCGTCTACGAGATCTTTGTCTACTCGCCGAGGATGGAGGGATTGCATCTGCGGGGTGGAAGTATCGCCCGGGGCGGCTTGCGGTGGTCGGACCGACCGGAGGATTATCGCACAGAGGTCCTTGGCCTGGTCAAGGCGCAGCAGGTGAAAAATGCCGTCATTGTTCCGGTGGGCGCAAAGGGTGGATTTGTCGCTCATCGGCTTCCGGCTGGGGATCGAAAAGGAATACTGGAAGAGGGGCAATCCTGCTACAAAACCCTGTTGCGGGGGATGTTGGATTTGACTGATAACATCGTGGATGGGGCGATCCTGCCTCCCCGGCAGTTGGTGCGTCATGATGGTGATGATCCCTACCTGGTTGTGGCGGCGGACAAGGGGACTGCGTCCTTTTCCGATATCGGTAACGGGGTGTCGGCGGAGTATGGTTTCTGGTTGGGGGATGCCTTTGCGTCCGGTGGCAGTGAAGGCTATGACCACAAGAAAATGGGGATCACGGCGCGAGGAGCCTGGGTTTCGGTGCAGAGGCACTTCTCCGAGCAGGGGATCGACGTGCAGAATGAGGATATTTCTGTGGTGGGAATCGGTGATATGGCGGGCGACGTATTCGGCAACGGGATGCTCTGTTCGGAGCACATCTGCCTCGTAGCGGCGTTCAACCATTTGCACATTTTTGTCGACCCGGACCCTGATCCGAAATTGAGCTTTGCTGAGCGGAAACGGCTCTTTGAGGCAGCGGCCGGCTGGGGTCAATATGACACATCACTCATTTCATCCGGTGGTTGTATCTTCTCACGGGAGCAGAAAGAGGTTCAGTTGACGCCTCAGATCAGGGAGCGTTTCCAAATCGAAGAAGCGTCTCTGACGCCGGCAGAGCTCATTTCAGCGTTGTTGAGGGCCCCAGTTGATTTGCTCTGGAATGGGGGAGTTGGCACTTTTGTTAAAGCCTCTACCGAGTCGGATGATGATGCGGATGATCGTGCCAATGATGGATTGCGAGTCGATGCGGATGAGTTGGGTTGTCGCGTGGTGGGTGAAGGCGGGAATCTAGGGATGACCCAACTGGCACGAGTAGAGTTCTGTCTCAAGGGAGGGGCATGTAACACGGATTTCATCGACAACTCGGCCGGGGTGGACTGCTCTGATCATGAAGTGAACCTCAAGATTCTGCTGAACTCGCTGGAGAAGCGAGGCTCGTTGACTCGGAAGGCTCGCAACGAATTGCTGGTTGGCATGACTGATGCGGTGGCGGATCTGGTGCTGAGTAACAACTACCGGCAGGCCCGCATTATCAGTCTGACTCAGACCCAGTCACACAAGCGGACTGTTGAATATTTGCGACTAATGGACCATTGGTCGCGGACGGGATTGATTGACCGGAATCTGGAGGCCCTGCCGGATGATGAGACGCTCATCGAGCGAGCTTCGCGGGGAAAGGGACTGACTCGTCCTGAGATTTCCATCCTTATTGCCTATTCTAAAGCCATACTCAAGCGCACCTTGGTGGAGTCGGATGTGCCGAATGACCCGCTGATGTCGAAGTTCCTCGACGATGCCTTCCCTCCCGAATTTGTGGATCGTTTTCGGGATGAATTACTGCAACATCAACTGCGCCGCGAAATCGTCGCGACCCAGTGGGCCAACGATATGGTCAATCACATGGGGCCGAGTTACCACTATCGGCTTGAGGAGGCGACGGGTGCCTCGGCGGCTGAGATCGCCCGAGCCTACGCGGCGGCGCGGGAGATCTTTTCACTGCCGGAGCTTTGGAAGAAAATTGAGAGGCTGGATAACCAGGTGAGGCCTGAGATCCAGCATGAAATGATGTACGATCTCAGTCGGCTGGTACGACGGGGAAGTCGCTGGCTACTTCGGAGCTGTCGTGATGAATTGAGCGATCTTCCCGCCTTGGTGGGGCGATTTCGGCCCGGTGTTCAGCAGGTGGGGTATGGGTTGCGAGATCGCCTTCAAGATGCCGCTCTGGATCATTGGGAAAACAGACGGGATCGCTTTGTCGATGCGGGAGTCCATCCCGATCTCGCCGGGGTCGTGGCGGGCTCCAGTGGGCTGTATTCCAGTTTGGGGGCTATCTATGCAAGTGAGCAAACCGGCGTTTCGGTTGATCTGGCGGCTCAGGTCTATTTTTCTGCGAGCAACGACCTCAAGCTGCATTGGTTGTCTTATCAGATTCGCGATCTTGTGGTGGCTGATCATTGGCAGGCCCGAGCTCGTGAGTCGTTTCGGGATGAGTTGCATATTCAGCAGCGGCAATTAGCGATTCAGATTCTACAGCAGGAGGGCGATGGGAGTCCTGACGAGCGTATCGAATGCTGGATGGCACGAAGGGAGAAGCATGTGACCCGGTGGGAGATCGTACTGGAAGAGTTGCGGGCGGCCGGGAGTCGGGGCTATTCCGTATACCCTGTCGTGCTTTGGGAGCTCGGTGTCCTGGTTGAGAAAGGGTGAGATTGCTCGCTATCGTATGCCTCCCTTTTTGCGCGAAGGGGCTTGGCGTGTTTCTGCGTTTTCCAGCGTAATCGAACTGCTCTAGGGTATGTCACATTCCGACCCAAGCCATTCTATGTACCGCCTTATTATTGCTCTTCTTTCTGTTGTCCCTGTCCTGAGTGCCTTTGCTGAACTGGATCGTCCCAATGTGCTCCTGATTTGTGTCGATGATCTACGGCCCGAGCTGAATTGCTTTGGAGCTGACTATATCAAATCACCCCACATTGATGGGTTGGCGGCCAATGGGCGAGCCTTTCACCGACATTATGTGCAGGCTCCGACTTGCGGAGCCTCTCGCTACACCCTGTTGACCGGGCTCTACGGGAGCTACGGTAATGAGGCGCTGTTCAGCCGAGCGGGAATGATTAAAAAGGATCCTGATAGTGTGGATCCAAGTATGCCTGCCTATTTTCGTCAGAATGGATACACCACGGTATCTGTGGGAAAGGTTTCCCATCATCCCGGTGGCAGGGGAGGCCCCGATTGGGATGACGAGGCCGTGCCCGAAATGCCTCTTTCCTGGGACCGGCATCTACTGCCAGCCGGCGAATGGCAGCACCCAAGAGGATCGATGCATGGTCTCGCGCACGGAGAGATTCGTGAAAATGCCAAGGAGATGGATGTGTTTCAGTCCGAAGAGGGTGGCGATGAGATCTATCCGGACGGTCTCATTGTAGACGAGGCGATCAGCCAACTCGATGATCTGGCTGCGGATGACTCAAAGCCATTCTTTCTGGCTGTAGGTATCATTCGCCCTCACCTGCCTTTCGGGGCTCCTGCTCGATATATGGAGTCGTATGAAGGCGTGAAATTACCGCAGGTGCCACATCCGGAGAAGCCATCATGGGAAAGCACGTGGCACAAGTCAGGCGAGTTCATGAAGTACAATCGATGGGGACGAAACCCTAACGCTGATGCTGAGTTCTCTGAAGATGTGCGTCGGCACTACGCAGCCTGCGTTACTTATGCTGATGAGTTAGTCGGAAGAATGCTTGCCCGTCTAGATGAGCATAAGCTTCGTGATAACACGATTATCGTGTTGTGGGGCGACCACGGTTGGCATCTTGGAGAACATGCGCTTTGGGGAAAGCATGCACTGTTTGAAGAGTCTCTTCGTTCGCCTCTCATTGTCAGCTATCCGGGCATTAAGAAGAGGGGGGAGCCAAGTTATTCGGTGGTTGAGACGATCGATATTTTTCCGACTCTGGTCGAAGTGGCGGGGTTGGGGACTCCTGACTATGTCGATGGATCTTCACTGTTGCCGATTCTTGAAAACCCGGAGTCGCCTGGCCGGTTGGCGTTCTCCTACGGTAAAGGTGCCCGCACCGTTCGCAGCGAGACGCATCGTTTGATTCTTCACGGAAGTGGCTACAGCGAGCTCTACGATCAGAATTCTCCAGGTGGTGTATCCCAAAACTTTGCTGAGGCGCATCCAAAACTGGTCGCGGAGTTAGTGAAGGAGATAGAGGCCAGACTTCCGAAGTAGGTTTGTTAGCGATTCAAGTCTGGTCCTTTTCGCTATCCGGGCGGCTACTGATTCAATTCGAGGTAGGTGTTCAACCTAGGCTTTCAGGGTAGGTTGTGGCTGTTTAGTTGCGCTGATCGTTAGAGCCTTGAGGAAATAAAAAAAATGCTTCTACCGAAGCAATAATAATGAATAATGTCGGTATGGAAGTGGCGACAGAGAAGGTGTTGCGGATTCTTTGTCTTGAGGACAACGAGGGCGATTACATTCTGCTGCGTGAGTACCTGAATGATGCTAATTTTGAGCCGCCTCCTGAATTGGTTCGAGTAGCTACTTTGGGGGCGGCAAAGCAATTACTTTCCAAGGGGGGGGGCGAGGCTTCCTTTGACATGGTTCTGTTGGACTTGTCTTTGCCGGATTCGCAGGGCGAAGCAACGCTGGCCTGCTTGACCGAGTTGCTGCCGAGGACTCCTATTACGATTCTAAGCGGCAACGCTGATCGTGATCTTGCGGTGAGAATGGTTAAGGAGGGTGCGCAAGACTACCTCCCCAAAGACTCGTTGAATTCCGAGTTGCTGACCCGGTCGATTCTCTACGCGGTTGAGCGTCAACGAAGTCGGACGAAAATGGCTAAATTGAACGAGCGCCTCCGCAAAGCCACTGACGATCTGAAGACAGCGCAGATGCAGTTGATTCAGGCGGAGAAGATGGATTCGTTAGGGCGCTTGGCTGCGGGAGTGGCTCACGAAGTTAAGAACCCTCTCGCGACAATTCAGCTCGGGGTGAACTATTTTGATCGTAGAACCGATGAGTTGGGCGAATCCGGGGTGATGATGGTGAGGCACATGCAGGATGCTATCTCCCGGGCGGATCGTATCATCAGCGGCATGGTTGACTACTCCCGGTCAGATACCCTTAATTTGAAGGAGAGCGATATTAATGATGTGATCGAGAGTGCTCTTCAATTGGTCCAGCACGAGGTGGTTCGAAACAATATTAAGGTCGTCGCCGAATTAGGAGATTCTTTACCGTTGGTGAAGGTGGACCAGGGAAAGATGGAGCAAGTTCTGATTAACTTGATGGTGAATGCTGTTCAAGCGATGGCGGACTGTGCGGATAGGGACCCGGGGGAGTCAGGGGAAGAGTGTGAAATGCATGTCAGGACTTATCATGGAGAGGTTCAACAGATTGAGCGGGATGAGGGTATCCGGCACTTTGAGCGAATTCGTGCTCATGATTCGGTAGTTGTGATAGAGATACGGGATCATGGAGCTGGAATTCCGGACGAGAAATCAACCCGGATTTTTGAGCCTTTCTATACAACCAAGCCTACCGGGGAGGGGACTGGCCTGGGGCTATCTATTGCGAAGAACATTATAGATTTGCATCGAGGCTATATTCAGATCAATAATGTGGAAAATGGGGCTGGGGTGAGAGCTCGAATTCTGTTAAAGTGCACGGATGCAGCGTAGGCTCGGGCCTCGTGAACATTTAATGGTGAAAAAACAATCTGGAGGGGAGCTGAGATGAAGAAGAAGCGCGTACTTGTAGTGGATGATGATGTGCCTTTGGCGGAGAGCCTGAAGATAAATCTTGAGGACACCGGGAATTTCGAAGTCGCAGTAGAATGCCAATCGAAGAATGCCATGCAGGTGGCTCGGGAGTTTGGTCCGGATGTGATTCTGCTCGACGTCGTGATGCCTGGACTTGATGGCGGTGATGTGTGTGATCAATTGGCGGGTGAACCCGAGCTACGAGATATTCCAGTGATTTTGGTGACCGCTCTGGTGTCTAACAATGAGGTGGGCATTGATGATGGCATCAATTCCGGAGGGCGGATTATGATGGCAAAGCCCATTCGATTTAAAAAATTATTGCATGCGATCGAGTCGGTTCTCAAGACAAGGATGGCGCTGATCTGAGTGGGGCTATTCTTCAGGGCGATGTGTGGCTCCTGCCGGGGATGCGCTTGAAGTTCGACTGACGGGGATTCTTCTTCGTTGGGTTGAGCAGAGGCTGGAATTTTGAACAGGGTGAGATTGCCCTTCCTCGATCTAGGGTATATCACTCTCCTATGAGCTCTGCTGTTCGCCAATCTCTCGTGATTCCCCCCTTCAATTTAGAAGGGGCGTCGAATCTGGAATTGATCAATGCGGCTGCAGAATCAGGCTACGAGGCTATTGAAGTGTGGGGAAGAGAAGAAGATTTCGAAGAAGTCGTGGCGGCTGCCCATGAAAGGAATCTGGTTGTCGCCAGCATGGTTGGCCACTGGACTCACGAGCAGGGGCTTAACGATGCGGCCAATCACGGTCGGATCGAAAGCGAGTTAATCGAATCCATTGATATCGCAGTGAAGTGCGGGATTCATGGCGTCATCTGCCTTAGCGGCAACCGTCGTCCCGGTGTGTCGGAGGAGGAGGCCGTTGAGATCACCGTTCAAGGGCTGGAGGCTGTTCTTCCATACGCTGAGGAGAAAGGAGTGATGTTGAATTTAGAACTGCTTAATTCCAAAGTGGATCATCCTGACTATCAGGCAGACAATACGGCTTGGGGGGTGAAGGTCTGTGAATTAGCTAATCATTCACAGTTGCGGTTGTTGTATGACATCTACCATATGCAGATCATGGAGGGGGACGTCATTCGGACGATTCAGGAGAATATTCAGTGGATTGGACATTTCCACACCGCTGGTGTTCCAGGGCGACATGACCTGGGGGAGGACCAGGAATTGAACTATGGCGCGATCTGTCGAGCGATTGCAGCGACGGATTATAGTGGCTACGTCGCCCACGAGTTCTGGCCTAAGGGGGATCCTATTGCCGCGGTGAAAGACGCTTTCGATATCTGCGCCGTGTGATCAGGGCGAGATCTGTTTGATCATGAGACCGTGGTAGCCGTCTGGAATAATGAGGCATCCGTTCCGAATGAGAGGGCGGCAGGGATTTCCGGCTGTGGTGAATTGCTCCAACAGTTGTGGCTCCTTGGGGGCTGAAATATCCGTGACGGTGACGATTCCATCGGAGCGTCGGGCGGTATAGAGTCGGTCGTCGTGGATGAACGGGACACCAAGATGCGGACTTCTGGAAACGTATTTGATGACTCCAACTTCGTCGATGGAGCGGTCTTCCGTTCTGTCTAGAAGGACATACCCGCCTCGTGTCGTGGCCAGTGATTGATTGTCGAGTGCCATTTGTCCATTGGGTGAGCCGAGGCGCTCAGGGAAGATATTGCCGGTGAAGGATGGCGGGTCGCTTTTGAGGTCATACCAGTGAGTGCCTGACACATGCCAGAAGACGGTGGTGTATCGGTCTTCTACGAGGCCGCGCATCATCTGATCGCCATAGAGCAGCCCGTGGCGGGAATCCTCAAGGACCAGCTTGGGCTGAGTGGGGTCGATTGCGTCGAGGATGAGAAACTTGCTGGCTCCGGCCTGAACTAATACATAGCGGCCATCGCCGGGGACTTCGACCTGGCGTATGGCTTGGGGTGGAAGCTCGAAGTGGCCGATCTGAATGAGTTGGTCAGACTCGTCATTCATTTTACAAATGCTGAGACCGCCGGAGCTTTGAGCAATGTAAACCAAACTGCCGTGAACGGCGATGTCAGTGGCGAAGCCGTCCGTATCGAATACTGAAAGAGGGATGATCTCGGGCCACAGTTTAACAACATGGACGCCTCCATCACCGCAGGCGATGACAGCACGCTCGTCGCTGAGGAAGTCGATACCGTAGACCTGTTCACCGGGTTGGTAGAGTCGATAGTCAATGTTGGGTGAGCGGTTGGGGGCTTCGCCGATTTCAGGGGGGGAGCTGGGGGCCGGGGCAAGTGGCTGAGCGAGCTCCGTAGCGACGATGTGCAAGTCGGTGTCCCCACCCGCCATAAGAACGTGCCCCTTTGTCAGGGCGAGTCCGCCTACAAATCCGAAGGGTTTTTCTCCATCCCCTTGGGGCAATTGGTGACTTCCCACAAATCGAAGGTTCGCAGGATCGGAGACGTCGAGGACGAAGAGTCCGTTGTAGGTGTCGGCAGCGAAGGCGTAACCCTGATTGACCGTGACGCGCCAGGTATCGTTCCCAATCTCGTAAAGTGGGGGAAATTTGATACGGGAGACCCAGTCGGGATGGGCTGGATCGGAAAGGTCAAAAACTTCGAGTCCGTGACCTTTACCGAACCCGGGATCACCCGGGATTTTGCGGGGCTGTTCCTTAGAGTGGTGCCCGGTGGCGGCATAGAGGTAGTTTCCATCTATTGCGACGCCGTCGCCGAATCCATCAAGCGGGGCACGTGAGGTGATATTGGGATTCCAGGGGTCGCGAATATCGATCGTAACGACTTCCGATGAGGCCCAGACGCCGGCATAGACGTAGCCGTCCCGAGCAGTGAGGGACTGGGCTTCGCCGGTGCGAGACGTGCTCATGTGGTGTGGGTTGGTGGGATCGGATACATCGACCAGCTCGACGCCATAGTGGCGACAGGCAACCAGGAGGATGTCACCGGTGAGAGCGATGCCGGTGGCAAACTCAATGGTGTCGTAGTGAGCGATCAGTTTAGGATTCTCCGGATTGGTGGCATCAACGATAAAGAGTCCGTCCTGTCGGGCAGTGATGTAGGCAATGCTATCTCTCACCACAATTTGCCGTTCGCTGCCCAGTCCTCCGAGACTGCCAAGCACTTTAGGGGATTTGGGATTCGAGACATCGATCACCTTGAGTTGGCTCTTACCAATGGTGTAGGCAAGGTGCCCCTCGATGACAACATCATGGGTCGGACCGATACCTGCGTTGGCCACGATGGGCAGTTTCGGGCCATAGCGATTTTCAGCGGCGACTGCGGAGCCAGCAGACGTCGATTCAAACAGCTCGGGTTGGTCGAAGTAGAGGGCGTAAAGATGTAGCGCAACGACGGTGAAGAGGTAGTGGGTTTCGCCGGCTCCTATTTTCTCCAGTTCGACAGTGCTGAGCATATTCCAGACATCGGGAAGCGTCTCTCGAATGAGGTCAGATTGTTTGCTGAGCAGTACCATGTGAAAGCCACCTAAAGGAAACCGGACGTGAGAAAGCGCCGCGGTCCCACTGTCTTTGTGGTCCAACATGGAAGGCTTGAACTTAGACCACGCGTCATGGCAACCGCGAAGCTCTGTATCGCCCCAATTAAATTCCCCGCTGAGGTGCTCCCATATGTTGCCGGGTTGGAGCTTACGATACATTTCCCCGGGGAAATCCCGGGCGAGTTGCATTTCGACGGACTGTCGGAGCAGTCCGCCGATGACATTGCGACGATCCGTGTCGGACTCGAAGCGATGCCAGGCGTTGACTCGAAACGCATTCTGATTTGCGTAGATAGGGTGACCGTTGATGCGTATGTGAGGGCCGGGATGAACCTGCTCCCATCGTTTGCCGTCGGCTTCGGCCATGAATTGTTCATAGAGTGTGAGCCAATGGTCGTCTCCCGTGCCGTGGTAGAGGGCGAGAACGGAAGGCAGCAGGATGGATGCGTGGCTAGAGTTGTGGCCCTTCCAGGAGAATCCAACATGAGCTTCGGTGACTCCATCGGCTCGTTTGATGGACCAGTCGTGTTTTTCGAGCCTTCGGCCGACTTTTCCGAGTGACTGACGAATCCAGGCTCTGTCATCCTCGCTGGCGAGCGGTGAATTAGCATAGATGGCCAGGCTGATGATGTAAGTGGTATGCTGATCCATCGAGGAATCATCGAAGTAGGCAGCGAGATCGTTGGGGTGGGGGCCTCTCGGGACGAGTCCGATGAGATCAGACTTACCCGCTTTCGGGTGGGTCTCGGGGAGAGCCCCAATTAGCTGTAGGGCTCGGAAGTGCTTTTTGATCTGCTCCTCTAGAGAAGGGTTGGGGCGTGCTTCCCATGCGTCGATCAGGGCAACTAACATGTGTCCTGTGTGGAGGACGGTGTCGGCGATTCGAGATCCGTATCCCCAGGGTTTGGGCAATCCCTTGAGGACATCTTCGGGCGAAGTCCAACTGTCTTTGCTGGCTAGCCGGTAACCGTAAAGGATGCCGGTTTCAGGGTGTTGGAACTCTTCGAAGTAGTCGGACGTCAGGGAAAAGGTGAGGTCGATAACCTCATCGGCTGAGGGCGGATCGTCGGCCGAGCACAGAAAATGTGTGCAGGCGAAGGGTAGGGCGAAGAGCCAGGTGGGGATCGTTTTCACGGTCACAGCATTTCACATGAGGGGGTGATCTTTCAATGCGGACGGTGCCGTGTTTGCGCCTAGGGGGTTTCCTTCATGAAGCCATGGTCATGTCTTGGCAATGTGGCCATAGTTACTTCCATGCATTGGCGGAAAAGTATTTGGATCGCTTTGACTTTGAGTTGGGCGATAGTTGTTCCCGGGGAGAGTAGGGCAGAGACTCGGCCCAATGTCCTCTTCATCTCGATCGACGATCTCAACGACTGGGTGGGTAATCTTGGCGGGCACCCGCAGGCGCAGACGCCGTTCATGGACCGGTTGGCGGAGCGGGGGGTGAACTTTACGAACGCGCATTGTCAGGCTCCCATCTGCATGCCCTCGCGAACGAGTCTGCTGACGGGGACCTTTCCACATCGCAATGGGGTCTATGTGATTGAGCAGGACATGCGGGACGGGGAGCTGCTGAAGGATGCGGTGACCCTGCCCCGCTACTTCAAAGATCATGGCTATCACACCTTAAGAGCTGGAAAGATATATCATCGGCCGGAGCATGGGGAAGCCGATGCCTGGGATGAGACTGGCGATCGCCCGGGGTGGGCCTGGATGGGGAGGTTGGTTGAGCCTGACGGAGTGAGCGGTTTGCCGGAACCCAGCATTTTCGATTTTGGACCACTTCCGGTCGAGGTCGAGGAAATGAATGATTCTAAGGTGACTGCCTGGGCAGTTGATCAGCTAGGTCGTCTTGACAAAGATGAACCGTTTTTTCTGGCAGTGGGTTTGATCACGCCGCACCTGCCTCTGTTCACGCCGCCGGAATTTTACGAGAGGTGCCCGCTGGACGAAGTGATGCTACCGGAGACTCTTCCGGGAGATCTGGATGATCTGACGCCGATCGGACGAAAATTCACTCGCTATTTTGATTCCACTCCGATGAGTCATCACAATATCACGCGGCACGGCTTGTGGCATAAAGCCGTCGCATCCTATCTGGCGACGGCAACCTTTACGGATCATTGTGTGGGCCGTTTGATCGAGGCGTTAGACTCCAGTAAGCATGCGGACAACACAATCGTGGTGCTGTGGTCGGATCATGGATTTCATCTTGGGGAGAAAATGCATTGGGAGAAGCGGTCCTTGTGGGAGGAATCGACGCGGGTGCCGTTGATGTTTTCCGTGCCGGGGGAGAGCTCTGCGGAAACGTCAGTATGCCACCGCCCAGTCGGGCTGATCGATATCTATCCAACACTAGTGGAATTGTGTGGCCTGCCAGAGAAGGATGATCTTCAGGGGCGCAGCTTGGTTCCCCTGTTAGGTAATCCTGAGACGGAATGGGATCATCCAGTGCTGACGACGCACCATCCTGGAAATCATGCCATTCGGTCGGAGCATTGGCGTTACATTCGATACGCCAATGGAGAGGAGGAACTCTACGATCACCGGGTGGACCCGCATGAATTCGATAACCTAGCGGCTAACCCGGAGCATGCCGGGGTCAAAGAGAAGCTGGCTGCGCATTTGCCGAAGGAATCACTTCCTTATGCTCCCCGGCTGCCGCGCCGGCGGTACACTCAGGAGTTTGACTGGTTTAATCCTTAGATGTTACGAATTTAAAGCTTTCGTTCCAGGCTGCAACAGTGAGCTGCAACCGATCGGGTTACTCTCCGGGCATCGATACATTCATCCCGACTTCGGACTCCAGTAGTTGATCCGCTTCGGATTCGCAGTCGACGAGAAGGTTGTTTGAGAATACGCAATGGGAAACTGTTCCAACAATCGAAAGTGCCTTGGGGCGGACAGCAGTGAATGTGTTTCCTGCGATGTTGATTCCCCGGGTGTCTTCTAGGGTGATGCCCGATCCATAGGGGCTTTCGCCCGGATTTCCGAGGATGGTTTCGCCACCCACAAAGCCATTGGTGAAGGTATTTCCAGAGACCGTCAGGCGACCACTATTTTTTCGAATGACGAGGGCGTTCTGCGCAGTTCTTGAGAAGGTGTTGGCGCTGATGGAGCAACCGTGGGCATCCCGGAGATCAATGCCGCCTGCCGCATTATTAGTTAATGTGTTGCCGGTGAAGGTGGTGGCGTAGGTATCGCGATCCACCACGATTCCCCAACCCGTTGATTGCTCCAGCATATTTCCAGTGACAACTGACCCCATCATTTTCTCGATGATCAGGGCGGATCCCAGGTGGTCGTCGAGGTTGTTACCAGTCATGGTGAGATTGAATCCCTCCGCGCTGCGAATTCCATCGTAGTTCTCCTCGAAGTGATTGGCCGAAACAATGGTGTCATGGTTGTTGATGTTGAGGTTCAGGCCAGTTCCCTTGTTATAGGTGATCATGCAGTCGTGAATTCGTGCATTTTCGAAGCAGCGTTCCATCAGAATACCGTCCCGACCATGTTCGCTGATCGTAAGAGAACGCAACTGGAGTTCGTTGCAGTCAACGGCATGGACCCCATGACCGCTCTTTTCGTTTCCGAGTAGCCTGAAGTCAGTCAGCAAAATTCGCCAGAGAGCTTCGTCCCGCTCCTTGCGTTTAGGGTTGGGCTTGCCTGAACGAATGATGAAGGCCGGTTCTCCGGTGTTGTTCGCGTTGATGATAACGGAGGCGGGGCCAACTCCCCTGAGCGTCAGGTCGCTCGTTCGTACGACGAGGGGACTGGTTATGGTGTAGCTCCCCGGGGCGAGTTGGACGACCCCTCCACTTTCAGGGGCGGCATCGAGGGCGTCCTGAATAGATTCATAGTCGGCTACCTCGATGATCGATTGTTGGGCTGACGTGGCGGAAGAAAATGAGAGTAAGGGAATCATGAGTCCCAAGGTCCCGGCGAATAGAGTCTTCAGACGAAGCAAGCACATGCGGAAGCTTGTCATGTTCCGGTATGGGAGGGCAATAAGTGGGCTGCCGTGTTTGCGTCAGGCTGGAGGGTGAATCCAATTGCCCTTTGCCGATCTCGGACTTTTGACCGGAAAGAAACGATTAGCGGGTGCCTGACGTCTTGAGCTTTCATCCCGCTAAAAAAGCGTCTCCACGAAGAAATTATGGTGAGAGATGCCGGGTGGCGAATTTCATATACTGCTCCCAGTCATAGTCTGTCACATCGTGTTTTCCTGCCCGGATATGGTAGCCAATCTGGCCATGAGCGGGAGAGTGAACTGCAGGCATTTCAGTGGCGGGTAGTCCCTCAGTCCCGAGTAGCCGATAGACGGGATCTGCGTTCAAACAGGAAAGAAATTCGCCTTTTGGATCGGCCCACTTGTCTCCTTCTGCGCTGGCAACATAAAGAGGTCTCGGCGCGACAAGTGAAAGGAGGGTGTGATTGTCGAAAGGCAAGGCCTTCTCGTTGTTGCTGTATTTTTTGAAGTTGCCGCAAAACCAGTGCGGGAATGAATCATTGATTCGCCAGACCGTTTCGCCGATGGCTCGTCGCGAAAGCGCTGCTCCGCCGCAACCGGAATCGTTCGATATGACCAGAGCGAATCGCTCATCTGAGGCGCCGGCCCAAATGGACGTCTTGCCGAGCCGCGAATGGCCGATCACGGCGACCCTTTCGCCGTCAACCTCTTCGACGGAGTCGTCCAGGACATCGAGGACACGGCTGAGTGCCCAGGACCAGGTGGCGATAGAGGCAGCTTCATTGGCCGCAGGGACACCGATCTGTTGGTGCACTCCATTCTGGAATCCGTCGTCAGTGTCGGGGTCTACATCACCATAGTAGAGGGTGACCAGTCCAAAGCCGCCATCGATGATGCGCTCGACCGCCCAACGGCTCGCGCTTTTTCCTCTGTCTTCTTCCTTGGCCTGGTTGTCTTTGGTCTTTCGCATCCAACTTGACGGGAGAATGATGTCAGGATCATCAAAAACAGTGTGGTTGCCCGAAAAATTGTAGCCGAGAAAGACGGGGGCTGGAGCCGTGGATGCCGTCTTGGGGAGGAAGAGTGCGAGGTTGAGTTCCTGGCCGGCCAATTCCACGACGAGTTGCTTCAGAATTCCTTTTCCCCCGAGAATGATTTTGTCTGGCGCCGCCTCCCGGAAGGACGCTTTTAGTGCCTTCGCGGATTCCGGGGTGGCACCGAACATTTCCCGGGCGATGAGAGCATGCCATTCGGCGCGTTTGCCTGGCCAGTCCTCTAAAGTCGCGACGCCCTCGAGTGGATCAGGCAGGGTGTAGGCAGGAATCCTGGCCTCATCGTAGTTGGCTTCAAATACAAAATCGTCAGCCATGGTGGAAAGGGCTAGCACTGAGGCGGCAAACAGAGCAAGTTTCAAAAGGCGCATCTGAGGCAATGTAGGGAATTGATCTTATGGGCTCAATGATAAGCGGCACCGAAACGCGCCATTCATGATTGAATTGTGTTTTTTGTAAGGTTGCGCTGATACGGCGCTCAAACAGGGCATCTTGATCTCGAAATGAAGTTCCTTCTCAAACACTCCCTCTGGTTGGCTCCACTGATTACTTTCGTGGGATTTGTGAGCTACTACCTCTATTTTGCCCGGTTTCCGGTCCTTCGAGACACGCCCTGGGTAAATCTTCCGATAGTGACTTTCGGTGCAGTTTTGGCAATTGCCGGCTTGGTTCGCGGATGGGCAAATTCCCGTTGGATCAGGAAAAGCGTTCTGAGTATAGGCACTCTCTTCTCCCTGGCGGTGGCTGGGTTGCTTTTCTACTACGTGTTCTCCCTGTCCTACGATTTGCCAACGCTCTCAGAAAACACTGCGTCTTTAGAGATTGCGCCAGATTTCACTCTCACTGATGCCAATGGAAATGAAGTTGCCCTGTCGGATTACCGGGGAAGAACGGTGGTGATTTCATTTTACCGGGGATTCTGGTGACCCTTTTGTATTTCAGAGCTGCAAGGTTTGCAGACGCATATCAAAGAGTTTGAATCTCGAAATGTTGCCGTCATTGGAATTAGCACGAGCACGGTGGGGGAGTTGAAAGAAAAGATGCTGCCGATGGGTTTTACGTTTCCATTGCTGGCCGATCCGGAGCTCACCGTGATTGATGCTTATGGCCTGCGCCATGTAGCTGGTTACCCGATGGGGGGCGATATTTCCCGACCTGCAATTATTGTGGTGGGTCCCACGGGCTTGATTCTGGAGAAGATGCTGCCTGATAATTGGCGGGTGCGGCCAACTCCACAGACGATTCTTGAGGAGCTCGGTTTTGAGGTTGAGAGCTAATTCTGTCGAGCGGTGAATTGGGGGGCTTGTTATAAAAATTCAATCAATCCCTGAGTCGTCAAATTTCGGGGTCGTCGCCGGTGACTGAGAAACAGATTGGCCTTTACGAGAGAAAACGATTGAAGATTTTCCTCGGGATGGTGGAATTAGCAGAGAATTCCCCATGAATACCAATCGATTCAAATCTCTCGCTACTCTTGTCGGATGTATCGCCCTCGGAGCGATGCATGGATTCAGCCAATCCCGACCCAATATCGTATTTGTTTTTTCGGATGATCACGCGACTCAGGCGATCAGTGCCTATGGTGGGCGCCTTGCCGAAGTTGCGCCGACTCCCAATCTCGATCGCATTGCGGCCGAGGGAATGATGTTCACTCGTTGTCTCGTTACCAATTCTATCTGCGGGCCGAGCCGGGCGACAATTCTGACGGGCAAATACAGTCACCTGAACGGGTTCTTTCAAAATGAAGCGACTCGCTTTGACGGATCGCAGCAGACCTTTCCCAAGTTGCTTCAAGGGGCTGGCTATCAAACCGCTATTATCGGGAAGTGGCACCTCGCCAGCGATCCGACTGGATTTGATCATTGGGAGATTCTCCCCGGGCAGGGCAGCTACTACAATCCAGACTTCATGACTGCTGAGGGAAAGCATCGTGAAACAGGTTACTGCACCGAGATTATCACGGAGAAGGCAAAGACCTGGCTTTCGGAGCAACGCGATCAAGAAAAGCCATTCATTCTGATGGTTCAGCACAAAGCTCCTCACCGGGCCTGGGATCCAGCTCCCCGGTATTTGACACTGTTTGATGATGTCGAGATTCCTGAACCGGATTCCTTGTTCGACGACTACTCGAACCGGGGTTCTGCGGCGAGGGATCAGGATATGAACATCGAAAATACAATGACGATGGGGCGGGATTTGAAGGTGAAGGAAGGGGATGATACGGGGCAGTTCGTCATGCAGGCGTATAATCGGATGACCCCTGACCAGCAGGCGCAGTGGGACGCTGCTTATCAGCCCAAGAACGATGCATTCGTGGCCGCCAATCTGGAGGGGAGAGAACTGGTTCAGTGGAAGTATCAGCGTTATCTGAAAGACTATCTTCGCTGCGTGAAGTCAGTGGATGACAGTATTGGCGAGCTTCAGGACTACCTTGAAGAGAATGGACTCGCGGATAACACGGTCTTCATTTATTCGAGCGATCAGGGCTTTTATCTCGGGGAACATGGCTGGTTCGACAAGCGCTTCATGTTCGACGAGTCCTATCGTACGCCATTGCTGGTGAGCTGGCCTGGGAAAGTTAAGCCGGGTAGCGTCAATGGCGATCTAGTCTCCAATCTTGATTTTGCGGAGACCTTTCTGGATATAGCAGGTGTTGAGATTCCGGGGGAAATGCAGGGGGGGAGTCTCGTGCCCATTCTGGAAGGTAAGAAGCCGGATGACTGGCGGACGACGCATTACTATCACTACTACGAATACCCTGGTTGGCACATGGTTCAGCGTCACGAGGGCGTCTACGACGGGCGCTATAAGTTGATGCACTATTATGACATCGACGAATGGGAACTCTACGATCTGGAGACCGATCCTAGTGAGATGACCAATCAATATAGCAATGTCGAATATGCTGAGATCGCGACGAAGATGCATGCTGACCTGGCGGCACTTCGTGAGCAGCACGACGTGCCGGAGAATGAGGTCCGGGATCTGACTGATGTTGATATGCACTATCACTCAGACAGTATTCGTGAGAGGGGTCTTGCGAAGAAAGCCGCAGCGGACGCTAAGCTGAAGGAAGCTTCAGGCGGAACGGATAAGTAGAAAATCCCCTGAATTATTCTTCGCAATCGCCTCAGATTTCTTTTCCCTTCTAGCCTATATCCTATGAATCGACGTCACGCTATCAGACACCTTGCCCTCGGGGTTGGAGCCACCTCTCTTTCCAACCCTTCATCTGAACTTCTGGCTGAGAGAGGGGCGAAGCCCTGGCTAGAATTGGCGGTTCAGCAGTACAGCTTCAATAGAGAGTTGAGGTCAGGAGAACTTACGATGACGAACTACCCGAAGACGGTCGTCGAGGGCACGGGAATCAAGGCGCTGGAATACTACAATGGTCACATGGAGGAAATGGCGGGCAAGAAGGCGTTCTTTAAGGACATCAGGAAGCGTTGTGATGACTTGGGTGCCGTTAACACGATGATGCTTTGCCGCAGTAAGTCAGCGCTCGACTCACCTGAGTTGGCTGTTCGATCAGCCGCAATCGACGGCTATCGCCCCTGGCTTGAAGCGACAAAAATTCTTGGTGGGCAGTGCATTCGCGTCGATACGCGTTCAGCAGGTGATCCTGATGAGCAGAAGAAGCACGCGGTCGACGGATTGCGTGCGTTGTGCGCGGTAGCAGGTGACGAATTTGGACTCTCAATTGTGGTCGAGAACCACGGAGGACACTCGGGCAACGGGAAGTGGCTCGCAGAGGTGATGGAGGCTGTCGATCTGGAGAACTGCGGCACGCTGCCTGATTTTCAGAATTTCAAAGAATACGATCCCTACCTGGGTGTGGAGGAGATGATGCCCTGGGCCAAGATTGTCTGCGCCAAAGCCAAGGAATTTGATGAAGCGGGGAATGAGATCAATGTCGACTTCCGGCGTATGCTGAAGATTGTGAAGGACAGTGGCTTCACTGGTTACATCGGCATTGAGTTCGAGGGGCATGAGGTGGATCCGATTACGGGGATTAACCTGACAAAAGACCTTATCAACACCGTGATGGCAGAGCTGGGATAAGTTGAAGGGGGCCGCCTGTTTCCTTCGAGACCCGGGTTTGGGATTTGAGAAGGGCACACCCATTGTTGAATCTTGAGGGGAGCGGCGGGGAGATTCTGCAGTTAACGAATCTGAGCGTGTTTTCCTATGGCCGCTTCGTAGGCCTGGTGGAGCTGGAATGTTTGCATTGCTCCCAGTTTTTGCCCCATTTGGGCGGTGATATAGAGCGCCGTTAATCCCGCCAGAGCACCCCCCAAAAGCCAGAAAGCCCATGGATCACTTCCGATGAACCATTGCGATATGGCGAGCACTCCGGAGATCATGCCAAGAAATCCGACAATAAAATAGGAGTAGAGAAACAGGGCCCAGACATTGGCATTGGGGCCATAGATACCGTTGATGGCGGTTTTTCCTTCCTCCTCCGGATCAAGGCTCAATGTTAGGCGCGGGGACCAGAAATGTTGTTCCTCTTCCGGAATACGGAGTCGCACGAATCCGGGGAATGCTTTGACTGCACAGCGGTCGTTTTCTTCATCGATTTGGCTGACCAGTTTTCCCTGAACTTCTTCTATAGGCATGTCGATGACTTGCCGGAAGCGTGGACGGACGTGGAAACTGCTCATGACACCACCAGAATGATCTATTCGTAGGAAGAGTGTCAATTCTGCTGCGGGGCAGAATTGCGGTAGGCTTGTTGGGCTTGGATGTGTTGGCAGTGAGTCGGAAACTGCGCTCTATTGAATCCTTGATACTATGATGAGGAACTTTTTCTGCCTGATTTTAACTCTGGCTGCCTGTGAAGTAGAAGCAGAGAACCCTGACTATATTTCGTTGACCGATTTAAGATACCGGTCCGAATCGCAACGTGCCAGCGACCCCTACATCGCTGAGCGATGTGTCCTCGATCTATATTATCCTAAAAATCCAAAAGGCTATTCGACTGTGATTTGGTTTCACGGCGGGGGGCTCAAAGGAGGGGATAAGTCGATTCCCAAACAATTGATGGATCAGGGGGTCGCCGTGGTGGCTCCCAACTACCGCCTTCACCCCAGAGTGAAAGCTCCGGTTTATATTCAGGATGCCGCTGCGGCGGTGGCCTGGGTGTTTGAGAATATCGAAGATTATGGAGGGGATCGGTCGAAAATATTTATCTCAGGTCATTCTGCCGGTGGCTATCTGGCCAGCATGATTGGGCTCGATAAGCGATGGTTGGGGGAGCACGGTATCGATGCTGATGAAGTTGCCGGACTGATCCCCCTGAGTGGACACGCCATTACGCATTTCACTGTGCGAGCGGAGCGGGGAATTGACGGCAAGCAACCTGTCGTTGACGACCTCGCCCCACTCTTCCATGTCCGGTCGGATGCTCCGCCGTTGTTGCTCATTACTGGCGATCGCGAATTGGAGATGCTGGGGCGCTACGAGGAGAACGCCTATTTGATGAGGATGATGAAAGTCACCGGCCACAAAGATACCCGGCTTCTGGAGCTCCAGGGTTACGGGCACGGGATTTCAGAGCCGGCAATCCCGTTGGTGGTCAAGGAAGTGAATCGGCTTTCTAATTCTCAGTAAGCCGGCCGAATACGGTGGAATTCATTCGATCGGATTTCCCTCGTTGTCGACTAGATGGGCCGTCACCACAAAGTAGAGATAGCGTTTGATGTGATGTTCGACTTCCGATCGACCGAGATGGCCAATCAAAGGCAGATCTCCGAGAATGGGTATTTTATCTTCAACGGTCTGAATATCCTCTCGGATGAAGCCTCCCAAAATGGTCGATCCACCATCCGGAATTTGAACGATTGTGCTGATCTCATGGCGCTGGAATCGGGGCATTTCGATCCTGTTCTCTGACATGACGGTCTGGCGATGTTTGCCGAATTTATTTTTGTCAAAATTGATGATCGGGGCACCGAAATTGACGAATTCTTCAAATTCCGTGACCTTAGGATTCAGCTCGAGTTCAATCCTTTTGTCACGAAGCACGCGGGCGATTACCTCTATGCTAACTCCGGTATTGTAGGTCTCGAACTGGTCCGGGGTTGCCGGCGTGACAGGATAAATATCGCCTTCTTCACTTTCTGTTCCCTCTGAATTTTCGGAGAGCAACTCAGGTGCTGTATAGTGGGTGGGATAAATAAATTCTCTGACGACCTCCACTTTTCCGCTTTGGCCCTTGGGTAATAGGATCGCGGGCGCGGTCATGAGGTCGACACCTTTTTGCTGACTCAATTTTCGAATCAAAATCTGCAATTCTGAATCGGAGAGAACCATCGAATCGGGGGCAATCAAGTCAGGGCATTCAATGGCTTTGATGCTGACGAAAATAGCGATGTTCTCCGGAATGGGGGTCTTCCTCTCGGGGCGATCTTGCTTTGTCAGGCGCTCGGCAGAGAGAGAGACTTTGAGCTGTGGGTATTTTGCATTTCCTTCTTTGCTGTCTGATCCGGATACCACTTGATCCGATAGGATCTTGGAAACGTGACCCGCTTTGGTGGGGAGAAAGACCAACTCCTGTCGGCGGCTATGGAAGACAGCCTTGCGTTGATCATTTTTTAATAGCGGGATCTCCTTGGGTTTTCCACCATGGGTTCTCTGCGTCTTCATCACAATGGGGATTCCTTCGTGGGAGAATCCTCCGAAGACTGTTTGATCCACAATGCAGTCGACGATCACCCCGCCGGTGCTATTGATTCGCGGCCGGAACTTGAGTTTGAGTCCGTGATCCCGCTTTTCAAATTTTGTAGGATGCGAAGGAATCACCATATTTTTTGTGTTGGTGGTCCAGTTGGGTTCACTGCTTTGGCGATCATTCGTCCCGCCACCCGTGGCATCTTTTTCAAACTTTCGGGGGATACTGGGTAAGTCATACGCAGTGGGGTAGGTGATCTCTCTCATGTCTTCGAATGTAGACCAGTGACCCACCGGGACCGCATAGACGGGCTTTGCCAATACCGTGCTGGTGCCATCGGTAGAGACTGATTCAATGATTGCTGAAATCTTGACCAACTCCTGCGATGTTGAGGTGGGTTTCTCCTCGGCCTTGGACTCCGATTGGAATCCCTCCAAACTGAATGCTGCCCAGAAAGTCAGCCACAGCGATATCCTCAGTAGACTCATTCCACGCCTTCTACTCAATTCAGGCTAAATATGCGAGCCGAATATTGCGTTTAGAAATTTGAATAGTTCTGCAAACCATGAAAGGAGTTCCGGTATGAGTGCGTCAGTGTCCCATACAACCGAATCTCTGTTGAAATGGTAGATAAAATTTCCACTGATGGACTTGCACGCGGCGATGATGGTCAAACCCGGTGCTTTTGGGGAGTCAGCCCCGCTGACTATGCGGCCTATCACGATAGTGAGTGGGGATATCCGGTGACGAATGATCAGCGACTCTTTGAGAAGATTTGTCTGGAAGGGTTTCAGTCAGGATTGAGTTGGCTTACCATTCTGCGGAAACGGGAGAACTTTCGAAAGGCATTTGAGGGATTCGATTTCAGAAAAGTGGCAGAGTTTCGAGCACCTGATGTTGCGCGATTGCTGGGTGATGCCGGTATCGTGCGTCATCGCGGAAAGATCGAGGCCACCATCAACAATGCGGCGCGAGCTTGTGAAATGGAGGAAGAGTTCGGATCACTGGCGGCCTACTTCTGGGGGTGGGAACCCGATCCGAAGGCGCGACCAGAAAAACTGGATTGGGAGGCGCTGCAGACGCTCAACCTGACGGATGAGTCCAAGGCTCTCAGTAAAGATCTGAAGAAGCGGGGCTGGAAGTTCGTCGGCCCGACTACTGCCTACGCCTTCATGCAGGCGATGGGATTGGTTAATGACCACATCGAAGGCTGCATCCACCGCGACGCCGTCGAAGCCGAGCGGGCCATGTTTGAACGGCCAAAGTGAGGTTGTTGGTGGCGTGACCGCTTAAAATTGGTCAGGTGTATCGCTCAATCCCTCACGAATCTCTGAGCAGTGCCCGGGGTCGCTATATTGAGGAGCTCGATTGAGTCGATATCAATGCGCCCAGGCGGGCGGATGAAATCGATTCGCATCGAAGTGACGGCGTTCGCTGCAGTGAATGGTATTTCAATGTCGTGCCAGTCATCGGCAGGAAATGGAGGCGATTTTTTGAGCCGGTCATTGAAGAAGATTGGTTTCACCCCGCTCTCTGACCATCTCAGATCGATACTTGTTTTGTTGTCGGATTTCAGGCGAAGGCGCAATACGAGATCCCCCGAATCGATGGGTGGATTCACGGTCAATGTGATGTTTGAGCGGTTGCCGGACAGGGTGATTTCAACCTGATCGTCTGCCACTTGCAGCGAGCAGTCTTTGGTCGATTTCCAGCCCTTCTTTCGAAGCTCAGAAGTGGTCGGGTCGTAGTTAGGATTGTATTTTGGGTATACGGCACCGGTGTCTTTGAGAAATTCATCCAGTGCCGCGGCCATGGAAGTGACTCTCTCGGGCTCGTTAGCTGATCGGTCGTCTTGTTCGCCGATGTCTCCGTTCAAATCAAAGAGGCGGTGCTCGTGAGTGCCGTCGTCCTCGTTGTGGAAAATGCGGAGCAGCTTCCAGTCGCCCTGATAGATCGCTGCACTGGGTGGCAGTGTGTCAGGCACCAAGGTTGAATGAGGGAAGAAGGTAAAAATTGACTCGCGCTCAAGGGCTTCTCCACGGAGGGCCGGGACAATGCTGACGCCGTCGAAGGTTTGATTCGGCGAAGGAGACAGTTTCGCCATTTCTAGCAGGGTGGGGAAAAAGTCAGTGCTGGTGATCAGGGCATTGCTTCGAGATCCTGCTTCAACTTGACCGGGCCAGACGATCACGGCCGGCACGCGGACTCCGCCGTCCCAGTTGTTCCCTTTGCCTCCCCGGAGCGGCCGGTTTGAGGTCGGGGTGGTGCCATCGATCTCATTGTACATATTGCCACCGTTGTCGGAGTAGAAGACGATGATGGTGTTTTCGGCCATTCCAAGTCGGTCGATCGCGTCGAGCAGTTTGCCCACGTTGTCGTCGAGCGACTGAACCATCGCGGCGTAGGTTGGGCTGCGCTGGGCATCTTCGGAATCAATCAGCTTCCCGTATTTTTCAATCAAGCTGGCTTTGGCATCGAATGGAGCGTGCACGGAAAACTGCCAATAGTTGAGGAAGATGGGTTCGTCGGCGTGGGCCTCCATGAAGGCGATGGCTTCGTCGGCCATACGGTCTTCGATGTGTTCCTGCGGGTATTTCTCTTTGAACGTGGGAAACTTCCAGGGTGCGACGAAACTGCCAGCAGGTCCGGGGCCATGCCAATGGGGGATGTCGATGTCGAAACCGTGTTCCAATGGAGAATATGGTTCGGCACCAAGATGCCATTTCCCGAAATGAGCAGTCGTATAGCCCTCGGCCTGAAATCGCTCGCTCAGTGTCTCATGCTTGGGATCAAGTCGAGTGACTGATGAGTAGCCAGTGAGCTTTCTGTCAGGCGTGGCGGAGTCGGCGGCGACGGCTTGGAGGATGACCTCTGGTTTGTGACAGTTCGGTGAGGTCAGGCCTGTGCGCGCCGGGTGAAGGCCCGTGAGAATACTCGAACGAGTAGGGGAGCACAAAGGACTGGCGGTGTAAGCGCGATCGAAGGTCATCCCCCGAGCGGCCAGTCTTTCAAGATTGGGGGTCTGATAGAGCTCTGTATGGCCGTAAAGTGTGGTGTCGGCCCATCCCAGATCATCGGCGAGGATGAAGATGATGTTGGGCCTCTCCTCTGCCATTGTTGAAATGGAGGCGAACAGAAGTGTGATAGAGGTCAGCAGTCGGATCATGTCATTTGGAGAAGTCCCAGATTTGAGGTTTCTTGTTTCCAGCTCCCTGTAGGGAAATGGATTGAATTCGGGTGATGCCACTAGGTAAACGAACCCGAAGATGGATCACCTTGCCCGAGGCCGGTATCTCTTGGGAAACCTCCTGCCACTCTTCTGAGGCTGATACCGGAACGGAAACGGACTGACCGGCTGGAAAGTCCTTCTGGTTATCGAGTCGCCACGCAAAACTGAAATTTCCATCCGCCTCGGAACGGAATCGAACACGAGCTGCGATCGAGTTGTTCAAATTGAGCCCATTTTGAACAAGGAAAGGAATGTCACTATTTTTTCCTTCAGGGGTGACCAGCAGGCTGCCCTGCGTGACTTCAGACTTCCCGTTTCGGACGATCCAGCCCTTTGCGTCAGACTGAGCGGTTAGGGTAGATTTTTCACGCAGGGGCGCCGGGTTTTTGCCCTCAAGGTAGAAGTCGAAGTAGTCACTCCAGGTAGTCGACATGGGGCCAGTGGATAGTCCGGGAGGTTGCAGCTCATCGGTCCAACTCTGCAAGTTCGAGCGCAGGCTATTAGCCACTTCAGGGTTGGTCGCCAATAGATTATTCTCTTCACCGGGATCAGCGATGATGTCGTAGAGATACTCACGGTCACCTCCGAGCAGTAATTTCCATTTTCCTTCGCGGATGGCAGATTGAGAAATCCAACGCCAAGTGAGGGTTTCGTGTGGAGCCCCGGCATCCTTCCCGCTCAGGTAGGGGATAAGATTGACGCCATCGAGCTTTTTATCATGAGGCAAGCCAGCGATCGATACGGTTGTTGCTGCCACATCGAGTGAAATGACAGGGTGTTCGTAGACTTGCCCTTCAGGGATGGTTCCTGGCCAGTTCACAACAAAAGGAACGCGAATCCCGCCTTCGGAAAGCATGCCCTTCTCTCCGTTCATAGGTTCGTTCAGTGAGCCATCCCATCCCGGTCCGCCGCCGGGAGCATCCAGTTTGTGTATCTTTAGTGGAGCGCCGTTGTCACCGATGTAGAAGATGAGGGTATTCTCGGTGAGATCCCGTTTCTTCAGTTCCTGAACGATGGCACCTACGCCGTCATCCATTGCTGAGATCATGGCGAGTGCCTGGCGTCTTCGCTCGGCCATGATGCCGGGAAAGCGATCGAGGTATTTCTTTGGCGCATCGAGAGGCACGTGAGGTGCCCGGTAGGCGAGGTAGAGGAAAAAGGGATCCTGCTCGTGGCGGCGGATAAAGGTAAGGGCTGCCTGGCTGCAGGCATCAAGGTGGAAGAGGCCGTCATCCACCATCTGCATCTCAATGGTCTTGCCCTCGAGTGTGTAGTTGGCAAAGCAGGGGCGGTTCGAGTTCTTGGAATAGACATCATCGAATCCGTGATCGGTGATGTTTTGGTTGAGTCCGAGATGCCACTTGCCGATTTGCCCCGTGGCGTAGCCTGCCGTTTTCAAACGTTCTGCGATGGTCTCTTCGGCATCAAAGCCTTCGAGCGTCATTCCATTGCTCTCGACGCCGAAGCGATTTTGCGACTTTCCTGAAAGTAGGCCGGCACGTGAGGGAACGCACTGGGGGGCTGATGAGTATCCGTTCGTGGCCCGCACCCCGGATGCAGCGAGAGCATCTATGTGAGGCGTCTTGAGATCGTCATAGATTCCTGCTGCGCCGATGTCGGGCCAACCGTGATCGTCGGTATAGATCAAGATGACATTGGGCTTCTCAGAAGAAATGGCCGCCGAAAGTGTCACCAGAAGCAGGAAGAGAATGGTTCGAAAGGGGAGCATAGGTGATCGTGCTGAGTTGGGGCTTTGGAGAGACGAACAAAGCTTTACAAGCCGGATGATCACAAGGCAATCGGGATACGGGTTGATGGTGCGGCTGGGTACGAAAAGAGCCTGCTGAGGCACAGCGGCATGGGGCTTGCATCCGGGATAGCGCCGGTGTTGCAGGAAAAAGCCCCTGAACGCGCCAGATTATTATCCTTTTTCTTGTTGCAACTCCGTCTCAATTAGAACAGTTTGCTCCAGATGTCCCACCCATCGGTCAAAGATCTAGAATCCGATAGCCTGCAGAGCTTGTCTCAGGCGCAGGTGGGGTGTGATTTTCAGATCAAGTATGTGGAGGGCCCAGCCTGCGATCAATTGCGGAATCTGGGCTTCTGTGAGTCGCTTCAGGTGCGAAAGCTCGCAAATGGGCGCAACTTGATCTGTTCAGTCTGCGGCACACGCATTGCCCTGAGCAACGATCTGGCGAAACAGGTCAAAGTTTCCCCCGTCGCGGCCTGATTGATTCAAGCTATGGAGGAGCCAGCTGAGATGGTCGCTCTGGCCGGAAATCCCAATTCCGGCAAAACAACTCTCTTCAATGCCCTGACCGGGTCCACCGCCAAGGTTGGTAATTATGCTGGCGTCACGGTCGAGGTTAAGCATGGCCACACGCATACGCCTCATGGTCACAAGCTGGAGGTGATCGATATTCCTGGATGCTATTCTCTGGATGGAGGTTCTCCGGATCAGGAATTGGCGCGAAACGTTCTTCTTGGAAATCAGAAGGACTTGGCCCGTCCTAATCTCGTCATTTGTGTTCTCGATGCTTCGAATCTGGAGCGTCACCTTCAGTTGGCACTCGAAATACTCGAGCTGGGAATTCCCATCGTGATCGCCCTCAACATGGTCGATCAAGCGGAGAAAGCGGGTCTTCGGCTGGATCCAGTCAAGCTGTCGGAAGAACTGGGTGTTCCCGTTGTGCCGATGCAGGCTGATCGTGGGAAAGGAGTCGTCGAATTGAAGCAGGCGATTCGCCATCCTTTCCCTTCACCTCCGGAAGTGAACTGGGAAAAAGGGGATGAGGAGTCGCGCCGCGCCTATGGCCTTGCAACCGCGGAGTTGGCCGCTCGTCGAGCGACGTCTCACACTGGCACCGTATCAGACAAGCTGGATCGAGTGCTGTTGCATCCGATTTTTGGCTGGGTGTTTTTTATTGGCATCATGTTTGCCCTCTTCTGGTCGATCTTCTCTTTCTCGGGGATTCCGATGGGGTGGATCGAAAGCCTTCAGGAGTTTTTGGTGGGACAAGTTGAGGGGGCCATGGGGGAAGGCGATTTTCGCGATCTCATCACACACGGTGTGATCGAGGGAGTTGGCGCGGTGGTGATATTTCTTCCACAGATTTTGATGTTGTTCTTCTTTATTGGATTGCTGGAGAGCTCCGGTTACATGGCTCGTGCCGCATTTCTGATGGATGGTTTCATGGCTAAGGTGGGCTTGAGCGGGAAGGCCTTCCTACCACTGCTCAGCTCTTTCGCCTGTGCTATTCCTGGCATTATGGCAACGCGGACGATCGACTCTTCGAAAGAGCGACTCGTCACGATTTTTGTCGCGCCCTGGATGAGTTGTTCGGCGCGGCTTCCTGTTTATCTCCTTCTCGTGCCCATGCTACTGGGCGGCAGTGAAGGAGGCGTGCTTCAGGCACTCGTGTTTCTCGGTATCTATGTGTTGGGGACATTGACCGCCTTTCTGGCAGCGAGAATTCTCCGTGGGCGTCTCGGACCCGATGATGTGGAGAGTCATTTTCTGCTGGAGCTTCCGCCATACCGACTGCCGCAATGGGGCTATATTTTCCGTCATGTTATTGAGCGAGGTTGGGCATTCCTCCGCAAAGCCGGAACCGTCATCCTCGGGATCATGATCATTCTCTGGGCGGCGACCACCTATCCCAAACTGGATAGTGATGATCCCGGTGAAGTGCTCGATCACACCATTGTTGGTCGGATCAGTGAAACTATCGAACCCATCGTGAAACCTTTGGGCTTCGACGGCCGCACCGGGACCGCCATTCTTACATCGTTTGCGGCACGCGAAGTGTTTGTCGGATCCATGGCGCAGCTCTTTCAGATCGAAGAGAGCGACGACGAGGGCGAGACGCGAGGGCGCATTCGGGAGCGGCTTGCCAACGAGACTTGGGCTGACGGCAGCAAAATGTTCAGCCCGGCAGCCGTCATTTCATTGCTGATCTTTTACATCTACGCTCTGCAATGCTTGCCTACTTCTGCCGTCGTGGCTCGCGAGGCGGGTTCGTGGAAATGGGCCGTTGGTCAGTTTCTTTTCATGACGATTTTCGCAGGGGTCGCGTCTTTGATTGTGTTTCAGATCGCATCGCTCTTTAATTGGAGCTAGATGAAGGACTGGCAAACATGGGCGGCGCTGGCAGTGGTCGTGATCACTGTGGTGGTCTTCGTTGTTCAGTCCCGGAGGAAGAAGAGTGGTGGCTGCGGCAGCTGCGGTCCGGGAGAATGTGGTCCAAGCGATGACTCGGATGACCTGAAAGAGTGACCGTTCGACAGGCTCGAACGCGTCAGCCATCGTAATCTCTCTGGCGCAAAGAAGGTAGTCGGTTCGATTGGAATCACCGCTGTGCTAGATCAAAGTGTAACAAATCTACTCGACTATGAACCTCAATTTACTCATTTCTTCCATCATCCTATCACTGAGCCTTCCTGCCGTGGCTGATAACTGGCCTCAGTGGCGGGGCCCGGATGGAAACAGCATCGCCGGAGCAGGTTCATTCCCCTCCGAATTCTCGAGCACCGAGAATGTGTTATGGAAGGCTACGCTTCCGGGTGTGGGGAGCAGCACTCCGATCGTTTGGGAAAATCAGATTTTTGTGACTAGCGGGAAAGAGGGCCAGGATTGTGTGACGGCTTACGATTGGAAAGGTGAGGTCCAATGGCAGGAGACGCTTGGAGAAGAGCGCCCGGGAAAACATAAGAATGGCAGCGGTGCGAATTCTTCCCCGATCACTGACGGAGAAAACCTCTATGTCTATTTCAAGAGCGGGACGGTGGCTTCATTGACGCTCGATGGAAAGGTGAACTGGAAAATGAATCTTCAGGAGAAATACGGCGAAGACACCCTCTGGTGGGATCTCGGAACTTCGCCCGTATTTGCAGGAGGTCATATCGTCATCGCAGTCATGCAGGAAGGGGAGTCATACGTGGTCGCTCTGAACCCGGTCGATGGTAGCGTAGCTTGGAAAGTCGATCGGACTTTTCCGGTGAAAGAAGAAAGCGGACAATCCTACACGACTCCCTACGTTGCTGAAATCGATGGGCAGGAGTCTATCGTCATATGGGGAGCCGATCGCCTCACGGGGCACGATCCAAAAGACGGGAAAGAACTATGGATCTGTGAGGGGTTTAATCCGGAAGACAATGCGATGTGGCGGGGGATCGCTTCGCCGGCAGGCACTGCTGGGATTGCTGTTGTTCCATTTGGGCGAACCAAGTTCTGTGCAGGAGTGAAATTGGGCGGCAACGGAAATATCACCGAAACTGGCCGTCTCTGGGAGCGTGACGACCTTGGGGCGGATTGTCCAACTCCTGTCGGCCGTGATGGCAAAGTATATGTCTTGTCAGACCGGGGGCAGATCAACTGCATCGAGGCGGCGACGGGCAAGGATATCTGGATGGATGCGATTCCCCGGGCGGCAGCGAAGTATTACTCATCGCCGATTCTGGCGGGCGACCAACTCTACTGCGCGCGTGAGGACGGAATGCTGACGACAGTTCAAGTGAGCGATTCTGGCATGAAAGTGCTGGCTCAGAATGACATGGGAGAGCGCCTCGCTGCGGCTCCGGTTCCGATCAATGGCAAGTTGCTGGTGAGGGGGGTGGATCACTTGTTCTGTATCGGCAAGTAGTGCAGTGCGAAACTTGCTTCGATCTACTAGATCGCTTCAGTCATGAAACTTAGTTTGGAATCCCTTTGCGTATTGTCTGTTGGCTGGCTGTTCAGCTTTGCTGTTTATGCTGACATTCAGCCTGCGTCACCATTTACGGATCACATGGTGCTGCAGCGCGATTTGCCTGTGCCAATCTGGGGGAAGGCTGAGCCCCATGAAGAGGTTCAAGTCTCCTGTGCTGGCCAGATCAAGTCGACTAAGGCGGATGCGAAGGGGCAGTGGCGGGTGACGCTTGATCCTCTCTCAGGGAGTAGTGATCCTATTACGTTTGAAATCCTTTCGAACGACGACGGAGAAAAAGTAGCTTTTTTCGATGTGGTCGTCGGTGAGGTCTGGATTTGCTCCGGGCAATCAAACATGCAGATGGGTGTGAATGCGTCCCCTGAGCTGAAGAAGCTGTTTGAAGAAGCCGAGGGGATCAGGTCTTTCACCGTGAAGCGGACCGTGGCCTTCACTGAGCAGGATTCCCTCGAGGGCGAGTGGGCGGTGGTGGCTCCCGACAGTGCCGTGGCCTGTTCCTTTGCCCATTTTCTGCGGCAGTCTGTCGACGTGCCCGTGGGAATTATCCTGACGGCCTGGGGCAGTTCGTCCATCGAAGCGTGGATGCCTCGCGACATGACGGAGCGCTTGCCTCACTTCAAAACGATTATGGAGGAGTGGGATGCCGATACGGAGGGGCACGAGCGCATCGAGGGCGTTCTCGCCGCAGGAGAGTGGAATAAGGAAGACGATATCTTTATGCGTCGCCAGTCGAACATTGTCTACAACGCAATGATGAAGCCACTGGCACCCTATGCCTGCCGGGGATTGGTCTGGTATCAGGGAGAACGGAATACGCGATTTATCACAGGCATGCCGGAGGAACCTCAATACATGCGGGTGGCTGGCATTCTGGAATATGATGAAACCATGCTCGCCTGGATGGAGCGGTATCGCCGGGAATGGCAGCGTAAGGATTTTCACTTTCTCGTCGTGATGCTACCGGGCTATGGGCAGATTCTTAATTCCGGCCCCGACGGGGATGAAGAGAGCCCCGATACGCACTCATGGGCGTGGATGCGGGAGTCGCAGATGAAGGCGCTGGAGTTGTCTCATACGGGAGTCGCCAACACCATCGATTTGGGAGATGTGAAGAATATACACCCCAAGGACAAATTGCCGATTGGTGAGCGACTCGCATTGCTGGCGGAGCGGGACACTCTTGGGCACAAGGTGGTGGCAGAAGGACCCGTGTTTAAGAAGGTCGAGCGAAATGGTGCAGAGATAGTTGTTCACTTCGATCACGCCGATGGATTGAAAACCGTTGATGGGGAATCGCCTGGTGCATTTTGGGTGGCAGCCGAGTCGGCTGGCTGGAGTCGGGCGGTGGGACGCATTGAAGGGAATACCGTAGTTCTGAACTCCGTCGAGATTGAAGCCCCGCTTCATGTGCGCTATGCCTTTGCCGGCAAGCCGGCGGTCAATCTAGTGAATGACGCGGGACTGCCAGCCTATCCGTTTCGGACGGATACATTTGCCCCGTGAGCCAAGGCAACAGGGTTGGTATCAGCAGGCAACCCTGTTAAGCCATCTTTAGTCGGCGTGATTGCGGATGATCCCTATTGGCATTGCGTGGCGACTACGATACAGGTTTGAAGCCTCATGAAGAAGAGATTGATCATATCGGCGGTTACCGTGATCGGCGGACTTGTTTCGACAGGAGTCGGTCAAGCTGAGTCGGCTCACACGACGTCGGTGTCGAAGAAGGCTTTGGCTCCGTTCCTGGAGACGCACTGCATTCGCTGTCATGGGCCCAAAAAGCAAAAGGGGCAGGTGCGGTTTGATAAAGCGGAATGGGTGATCACTAATAATGACTCCGCGCAGCGTTGGCAGGATGTACTCGATGTTTTGAATGGGGGGGACATGCCTCCGGAGGATGAAGAGCAGCCTTCGACGGAGGATTTGAGCGCGGCCTTGGACCTGTTGACAGGGACCCTATTGACGGCCCGCAATCGGCTTACTGATCAGGGGGGCGAAATTGCGATGCGCCGGCTCAACCGTCGTGAGTATGTGAATTCGATTGAGGCGATCTTTGGATTCAGCCTCCCGGAAGACTGGTTGCCGGAAGATGCTGAAGCTGAGCTATTTGATACCGTGGGATCAGAGCAATTTTTCACTTCTTCGGATCTGGAGAAGTATCTTGAGGTGGGACGTGAGATTGCCGCCCGCGGATTCGAATGGGCCTCGAGGCCCCGCGTGGAAGTGAGCGTGAGTCGCAGTGAGGCAGAGGAGCGAGTGACGGAAACCCTTCGGGAAAATCTAGCCGACCTCGACAACAAAATGCGGCTGAAACAGGCCGGGGCAAGTTGGCAGGAAATGGGTTTTAAAGATGAAGGCGAGATGGGGATTATCTTCAGTCAATTTAAGAGCCGGGCGGGTAAGCCGCGCCTCTATCTCCAGTATCCCCTGGTGGACCAGGGGGTCTATCTTGCTGAGATTGGGAATTCAACAGCAAGAGTTGGCATCAATCGGAACAATGGTGACCCGAGAGCGAGTTATCGACTTCGGGTAAGGGCCGGAGTTAATGGTGTTCCGCCAGAGATTCGAAAATTTTTGCGGGTGGAAAATAACGATGGCACTCTGGGAGTTTTAAAAGTTCAGGGCACAATCGATGCGCCGGCAATACTTGAGTTTGAAGCGAAAAGCAAAATTGGGCAGAGAGCGGTGAATTTCTCAGTGAGGGAGAATCGAGCGGATATACGCGTCATCGATGGTTACCTCAATAAATTGGACAAGGGTGGTGAATGGGCCGCCATCTGGGTTGATTGGGTCGAAGTCGAAGGACCTTTCTACGAGTCTGGCCGTGCTTTTTTTGAGACTTTGCTTCGTCCCGAAGAGGAGCTGGATGAAAAAGGGAGGGTGAAACCGATGCAGTGGAACGGTTCCAATGCCCGCGGATTTATTGAGCTATTTGTTCGCGAAGCCTTTCGGCGGCGATCGCCTGAGGTGACCTATGTGGATGCGTTAGAACAGATGTTCCGGGACGGCATCGAAGAAGGTCAGAATTTTAACCAAGCAATGGGGGAAGTGATGGCGGTGGTGTTGTCCTCGCCGGGTTTTCTGTTTATCCAAGAGCAAAGCGATCATGAAGGTGGTAGAAAAGAACTGACGGATCGAGAGCTGGCAATTCGATTGTCCTATTTCTTGTGGAGTAGCCCGCCGGATGACGAATTATACGACTGCGCTGAGAGCGGATCTCTTTTGAAACCCGATATTTTGTCAGAACAGGTTGAGCGATTGCTCAGTGATTCAAGGTCAGATGCCTTTGTGCAGGGGTTTGCTAGTCAGTGGGCGGAATTGAAGCGGTTTGATGCCATCACAGTTGATGAGAGTGAATATATCAGATTCAATAAAGGGGTTCGCGATTCGGCCTATCGCGAAGTGTTAGAGTTCTTTGGGGTTTTGGTGCGAGAAGATTTGCCTGTATCGAATTTGATCGATTCTGACTTTGTGGTGATCAATTCGGTTTTGGGTGAGCATTATGGTATCGAGGGGGCTTCGGATTTATTTGAGAAAGTAGCTCTGCCTGCCGAATCACCTCGGGGAGGTCTGCTCGGGCAGACGGCCTTTCTGACAACAGGGTCAAACGGTGAGCGCTCGTCTCCGGTGATACGCGGTGCTCTCGTGATGGAGAAACTGCTACACGATCCGCCGCCACCTCCGCCGCCTAATGTTCCTGAACTCGGATCGGCGTCCAAGAACCCGATGACCAATCGACAGATGGTGGAAGCGCACCAGAAAAAGGCGCAGTGTTCGTCTTGTCACAAGAAGATGGACGCCATTGGATTTGGGTTGGAGAACTTTGATACGATAGGCAAGTGGCGTGATACCGAGACGGTGGGGCGTCGTGAGATTCCGATCGAAACGGGGGGCACTATCCCTGGTGGCGGTCAGTTTGCAGATCTTGATGGTTTGAAATCAGTCCTGATGGAACAAGAAGAAGCGTTGGCGCGCGAGATGGTTGAATCACTCCTTGCCTATGGTCTGGGCCGAAGAATTGAATTTTCCGATGAGTCGGCAGTAGATGGACTAGTGGGTCGCCTCGCCGATGACAAATTTCGCGTGCGTTCGATGATTAAAGAAGTGGTCGCCAGTGATCTCTTTCGATCCAAGTAGAAAATGAAAAATCGCGCTCTTATTCTCTCAGCCCTTTGTTGCCTTCTTCCCCGAAGCTGCGTATGCCGTGACCCCGTGACCCCGTGACCCCGTGACCCCGTGACCCCGTGACCCCGTGACCCCGTGAGTATTCTTTTGGCGCTACCGGATGTTTAGTATTCCAATCCTCCTACCAATGCGATGAACCAATTTTCTACCAACTCGACCACGCGGCGATCTTTTCTTCGGGCGGGACGTTACTGTTTGGCTGTTCCATTTCTGGAAACTTTCGCCAAAGCAGAGGCGACTGCAGCAACGCCTCCCAAGCGGATGGTGTTTTTGGGAGGGGGCTTCGGCTTCACCAAGGAAAGCTTTTATCCCACAGAATCGGGTCGGTTCTCCGAGATCGGGTTGACCGATGGTTTGATGCCTTTGAAACGCCATCAAGATGATATCACCATGGTGGCCAACCTGACTAACTTGGGTGCTTCCGATCCCCATGGAGGCAGTGTCTCCTATCTCACCGGCGCGAATGTGGCGGGAACGCCTGGAAAGCGATTCTTCAATTCGATTTCCTGTGATCAGGTGGCTGCTCAGTACCTGGGGCAGGAGACCCGTTTCCCGTCTTTGGTTCTGACGAGCAATGAGTCTGACGGAGGTCAGAATTCCGGCCACGGAAAGGGGCTTTCTTTGGCCTGGGATGACACGGGGAATCCGATTCCCGGAATAGGGAGCCCTTTGGAGCTCTATCATCGTATCTTTGCTCAGAAAGCTGATTCGCGTGAAGAACTGAACGCGGCGCTCAAAAAGAAGCAGAGCATTCTGGACGTTATTCGGCTGGATGGCGTGTCGGTGAAACGCACGCTCAGTAAGCTCGATCAAGAAAAGCTCGATGAATATTTTCAAGGTGTCCGTCAGATTGAGCAGGGTCTCGAGAGACAGGCATCATGGGCGGATATTCCAAAACCAGAGGCTCCCTTCAAAGCTCCTGCTCCGGACCTGGCGGGTGAAGATGAGATCCACCTCATGTATGACATCATCATCGCGGCATTGCAGACTGACTCGACGCGGGTGGTGACTTACCGGCAGCCGGTATGCACCTTGCTCAGTGGAATGGGTATTCAACTGAAAGCTCACTCCCTCAGTCATTACGGATTCTCTGAGCCCCGGACCGAAGCCTCGCGTCTACGGGACCAGAAATGTTCCGCTCTATTTGCCCATTTTATCGATCGACTTAAGGACGCCAAAGACAGTGATGGAAGTCGCCTCTACGATCAATGCATTGTAAGTTACGGGACCAATCTGCGATCCGGTCACGAACTGAAAGGTCTTCCGGCGATTGTTTCCGGTGGTGGCGCGAAAGACATCAAACACGGACGTCATCTGGTGCTTCCTGAAAAAGATACGCCCTTGGCAAACTACTGGCTCACTCTGATGCAGCAGGCCGGGGTGGATTTGGATAACTTCAGCCACAGCACCGGGATCGTTCCGGAGTTACTTGGGTGAAATGAGCCGAGTGTCGGATCGAAATGACAGTTGCCTCAATCAGAAGGCCTGACTTCCTTCGGGATTTTACTGATTTCAAAAAACATCGGCAAATACTCTCGTCTAGTGGAGTGTTCTCTGTGGATGGATCCTGCTGACCGCCAGAAGAACGACCAGTTCCTTCGCCTCTTTGTGGAAAACGAGGAGGCGCTGCGTGGGTTCGTGCGCTCGCTTGTCCCGACCTTGGACGATGCCCGCGACGTCATGCAGGAAGTCGCGGTTGTCCTTTGGCAGAAATTTGAAACATTGGATTCTCCGGACAATTTTCGCCGATGGGCCTTCGGCGTCGCGCGATTTGAGACGCTGGCCTTTCGCCGGGACAAAGCGCGGGATCGACATGTCTTCAGTGAAGATTTGATGAGCCTTCTCGAAGCCGAGGCATCCGCACAGGGGCAGCAAGTTCAAGGAGAAGCACGCGCCTTGGAGCATTGCCTGACCAGGCTTCCTCAAAAGCAACGCGCCCTTATCGCAGGTGCCTACGAGTCGGGAACTAAAATTGACGACATGGCGAGAGAAACCGGCCGCACGCCCATGTCGCTCTACAAGGCATTGCATCGCATTCGTCTGATCCTGGCCGACTGCATTCAAAATTCTTTAAAACAAGAGGAGGGGCTCGCATGAAATCTGGCGATTCACATATGGAGCTGATTGACCGCTACTTGAGCGGGCAGGCCACTCCCAAAGAAACGGCTCAACTGGAGTCACGAATGATCGAGGATCCTCAGCTCCGCACTGATTTCCTCGCCTATGCTCGTTTGGACGTAGCTCTACCCGAGGCCATGGGAGGAAACCCGGCTCTAGTCGAGGTTCAGGCGACGCCTCTCCCGCCGCGCTCATGGAAACGCTGGGTGCCCACGGCCATTGCCGCCGTCTTACTGATCGGAGCAATCGTGACCAGTCTGGTGATGGGGGAGAGGGGATCGACAAGTGCTACTGCCGAGCCGCAGATTGTCGCTCGCTTTGGTGAACTGAAAAATTGCCGATGGATGGCTTCCGATACCAAAATCGAGACCGGAGACTCCCTCAGAAGCGGACAACGAATTGAGCTGTCCGCTGGGACCGCTCAATTCATCTTCAATACCGGCGCTCAATTGGAACTGGTTGGTCCGGCGATTGTCGAAGCCCGCTCTGAGAACGGTGTGTTTCTGACTCTCGGCGAAGCACACCTCGTGGCCGAGACCCCCGAATCGAAAGGCTTTACGGTGGAGACTCCTTCTTCAACCTTTGTCGATATCAGCACCGCGTTCAGCACCGCAGTATCTCCAGACGGACTCAGCCGCCTCCAGGTAACGGATGGCGAAGTAGACGTCGTATTGGATGGGGTTAAACGGCCGAAGCGACTCAAAGAAGGCCAAACGCTTTTCGTTGAACCGGGCGACAGGAAGATCATCACCCGGATCGAATCCGGAGATGGGACTTCCGCCTTTCGCTTCCCCACGATCGAACCACCCAGCCGCGAGGACTATGCGGACCAGTCTCAGGGACACGCCAGGGTTAGTGTGGCTTCAGGCAATCTCGAGACTCAAGTCAGCCAGAGTGAACAGGTGACGGTTCTTCTCGATGGGAAAGGTCAGCCTCGCCAGGACGCTCCTGACCACTCTGCGTTCTTTAATGGGAAATCTCCTGGAAGCTTTCTCCTCGATCTCGGCGAGGCTGTTCCCATCACCAGGATCAATTCGTATTCCTGGCACCAAAACAATAGGCTCGAGGAACATCGGGAGCGGGCGCAGCAGATTTTCACCATTTATGGCTATGCCGGGGATGAACCTCTTGACCCCAATTTCCCACTGAAAAAGGCGGGATGGACGCGCATCGCTCGCGTGAACAGTGAGACTTTTTTCAATGTGACCGAAAGGCTTGATCGCCCGGCACAACAAGCCTCGTCTATCACCGCTGCTCAGGGCGACATCGGAAAGTTTCGCTACCTGCTCTGGGAAACGAGAAAAAGGACGTTCTATGGTGAATTCGATGTTTTCGTAGCGCCCTGATTGTTGACTGTTTGGGATTCGCTTTTTGAGGCCGCAATCGCTCCACCCTTCCGCCTGCTTTGCGGCCTCGCTACGATCCGCCGGCGACGGATTTGAGTTAGTCCGAGGCGCAACGGAGGGCCTCCGCGGATTCTGCGAGCGAAGCGAGTGGGTATCTATCTTCGCTTCGCTGCGGTTCAACCTTGCCGATTCATCGCCACGCACCGCCCCGGGGTTGGAGAGGGTTTAAATGTATTCCAATTCTGCGATCGAATCTTTCACGTGCATCGACCGCTCGGTTCACTCACACTGGCCTCATGCTTTTCCGATTCCTCGTTGCCTTCGGGCTTATGCTTGTTCCCCTCCTCGCCACGGCTCAAGAGGGTGACCCTCAGCTGACCTTCCCTTTGGTGGACGAACTGCCAGAGGTTGCGGAATTGCCCAATCCCTTTGTCTTCGTCGATGGCACGGCGGTGAAAACACCCGAGGACTGGAAACTCCGGCGGGCGGAGATGAAGGCCATTGTCCTTCATTATCAGTTCGGTCACGCTCCCGCGCTCCCCATGCCAGGCACGATCAAGGCAGAGATCCTGTCCGAAACTGACGCACTGGACGGGCTCGCGGTAAAGCGCGCTGTGCGACTTCGCTTCGGTCCTGACAATGCGCTCTCGCTCTCCTTGGGAATACACACGCCGAAGGGGCGCCAGGGGCCCTTTCCAGTCATCGTTCACAACAGCCCCACGACGTTCGAGGTCGATGACCCGATCGTCGCGGATCTCATGCGTCGTGGCTACATGCTCGTGAGTTACCAGCGCACTGATCTCCACCCGGATTGGTCCAAGGATCCGGTGGCGAAGGAAAAGCGAGATCGCGGCGATGCGCGACGTGCTTATCCAGACCAGGACTGGGGCTGCCTGAGAGTCTGGGCCTGGGGCGGCAGCGTGACCCTCAACTGGCTTTCCACCCTGCCTGAGGTCGACATGGCGATGGTCGTCTGCACAGGTCATTCGCGGGGTGGCCAGACCGCGGCGCTCATGGGCATGATGGACGAGCGGGTCGCAATCGTCGCTCCGAACTCTGGTGGCTCCATTACGACCGGATGCCACCGGGTTGGAAACAAGGCGCGTAGCATCAAGGACAAGATGGCCGGCTCCAACGCCTACTGGTTTCATTCCAACCTGACTCCCTTCGGCGATCACGAGACGCGGCTGCCGTTCGATCTGCACTTCATCAAGGCGTCCGTCGCGCCGCGGGCCTGGTTCAACTCCAACGGCCTCGGCGACAAGCTCAACATCGAAGGAAGCATGGTCACCTGGCGTGCCGCGCGTGAGGTGTATGACTGGCTCGGCTTGAAGGAACATTGCGCTCAGTGGTATCGTGAAGGCGGTCACGATCAGGGCGCCCAGGATTGGAAGGCACTCGCCGACTTCGCTGATTTTATCCTCTTCGACAAACCACTGCCTGAGCCGAAATCATTCTACCAGGAGCCATGGCCCGAGATCCCGCTGCATTACTCATGGAAGGCGCCCCGTTGATCGGCGTGTTTGAGAGAAGAAGTCACCGTCAAAGGTTGCCATTTGGTCTTTGTCATTCCATGCCGATACCTAATTTTGTGATTAGCAGCCTCAAGGCCACGACTTCAACGCCTTACCCTCACCATCACGCAAAGTAAGCGATTCAAGTTTCGCAGTACCAGGCTGATTGCCAGGATCAAACCGAAGCGCGTGAAGCGTCTTCTCAGTCGGCAGGGTGAGCTTGAATTTCTGCACGGTATCACCCGCTTTGACCTGGAAGGTCAGGTGTTCACCTGAGGGTAGTTTGGTCTCCTTGTCGGTCGTGAAGTAAACCTCGCCTTCCCCTGCAACATCAGAGGTGAGTTTGAAAGTGAGTTGATACGGCCCCGCCTGAGTGAGATTGCTGATCTGATCGATCGCGAGACCGGAGTCTTCGCCCGTGCTGGTGAAGATGAGCGTTTTGCCTTTCTTCTTAATTTGGGTGTCCTTGCGAGCGCGAACCTGGTCGGACTTGTTGGATTTGGATTGCTTGCGGTTGGGGGCGCCGCCGAAGGGAGCATCGAAGTTGGTCCATTCGAGGTGTTGGTGAGGGCCGGCGGAATCATGCGCGGGTTGTTGGTTGCCGTTGGGCAGGGAAGCCTGGCCGGCGGCGAGTTCGTGCCATTGCTGGATCATGGACTCAAGGCGCTCCGGTTGCTGATCAGCGAGGTTGTTCAGTTCGGTGCGATCGTTGGTGATGTGATAGAGCTCCCAGGGGCTGCTTTGAAAGCTGACCAGTTTCCAGTCGCCGTCACGCAGGCCGCGGTCGGAGGCAAACTGCAGGAAGATGGGGGGGCGTTCTTTGATCGATTTGCCTTTCAAGCTGGGCACCAGAGAAATGCCGCTGACGGGACCTACTTCGCGGTCCGGCCATGAAGTGGGGATTTCAGTGTTAGCGAGGTCGGCGAGGGTGGGCACGACATCGATGAGGTGGGCGGGTTCGTGGGTGATGGTGCCGGGATTCTTGATGCCGGCGGGCCAGTGCATGATGGCAGGGGTGGAGATGCCGCCTTCGAACTGATTCTGTTTGTAGAAACGAAAGGGGGTGTTGCGAGCCCAGGCCCAGCCGGTGCTGTCGGGCCAGGTAACGTCGGGATCGTAGGGGTTGGTGTCCGGCATGGGAGCGCGGCGGTCGTAGGGGCAGGCGCCGTTGTCGGAAACGAAAAGGATGAAGGTGTTGTCCAGTTCACCGGCTGCTTCGAGGTCTGCCACGAGTCGTCCGAGTTCCTGGTCGACGCGATCGATCATGCCGGCGATGGCGGACATGCGTCTGGATTCCCAGTCCTGTCGTTCGGGGGACATGTCCTTCCAGGCCGAGATGGAATCGGGGCGAGGGGAGGGCGCGAGGTTGGTGTGAAAGATGTCGAGTTCCTGCTGCTTCTTGATGCGGGCGTCGCGGGTGATGTCCCAGCCGTCGGCGTAGCGGCCTTCGTACTTGCGGTAGTCTTCTTCGAGCGGTTGCAGCGGGGCGTGGGGAGCATTGAAGGCGACGTAGAGATACCAGGGCTTTTTCGTCTGGCGGGCTTCTTCGAGGAATGTCAGGGCATAGTCGACGTTGGCGACGGTGGTGTAGAAGTCTGATTCAGGTACCGTCCAGGGCTCGCCGTTGAGGCGGAAAGTCTTGTCTCCTTTGTAGAAGTTGCAGGCACCGCTGAGGTGACCCCAGTAGCGCTGAAAGCCGAAGTCGGTGGGCTGCTCCTTGAGGTGCCATTTGCCAGTCATGGCAGTGAAGTAGCCAGCCTGACTCATGACTTCGGCGGAGGTGACGCACTTGGTGAGGTCGAGGTTGCCGGCCTGGTAGGGGTACATGCCGCTCAACAGGCTGATGCGGGAGGAGTGGCACTTGGCAGTGTTGTAGAACTGGGAAAATCGCAGTCCGTTGGCGGCGAGACGGTCGAGGGTGGGGGTGTCGATCTCGCTGCCGTAGCAACCGATGTCGGAGTAGCCGAGATCGTCGACCATGACGACGAGGACGTTGGGGCGGTCGGTGGCGTGGGCGAACGAGACGAGTGCTGTTGCGAGAAGGGGGAGGAGGAGAGACTTCATTTGGGGGATTGAGTGTGAATTGAGAAGACAAAGGAGCATGACTTTTTTTGGAAGAAAATGAAAAGAATTAAGACTGCATTGACCCTGCGGTAGTGGGACTGGAAAGGTCGAAGAGCAAAGCGACTCTCAGATAGTAGGTTGTGCAAGGCTTGGCTAGTAGAACAAAAGGAAAAAGAGGGTGAGCGGGCAACTTGTCCCTACCTGATTGTTGATGGCGTTTTTGCACGGGAATGGCAGGGACCAATGCTGTGCTGAGGGAGGAAGGGGTGAAAAGGCTCTATCGTCGAGCAGCTGACCGCAAACCTCCCCTCCGGTCAAGCATCCGCAGGGATTTCGAAGGAGGCTGCCAGGAGTTTGCTCTTTGATGTCGTATTCGCTCCACCCTTCGGGTTGCCTTGCGGCCTCGCTACGATCCGCCGAAGACGGATTTGAGCCAATCCGAAGCGCAGTGGAGGGCCGCCGCGGATCCTGGGAGCGAAGCGAGGGGGAATCTATCTTCGCTTCAACTCTCTGTTGCTCTATCACCTCGAGTCGCCCCGGGTGCCGACAGGGTGCCGTTGAGCTATCGTATAACTATTTTAACTGGGCGTCCTGCGCCGATCCGGACTTGATTCTCCGATACATTCGCCCAATCTTCGGCATGTTTAAAAACGGTCAGCGCGTTGTCTGCATCGACGACTCTTTCGAGCCTTGGGTATTTGATCTCTATCAATCCCTTCCGAAGAAGAACAGTGTCTACACAGTTCGTTCAGTGAAGTCGGGACGGTCCAATCCCCAATTCGTGGTGGATGATGATGCCAATCTCTCGATCGGGGCGGCTGACTATGATATTCTTATCCTGCTCGAAGAGTGTTTGAATGGCGATGATCCTCATTCGAGTATTCAACAGGAACTCGGGTTTCGGTCGGAACGGTTCGCACCGCTTCAGGAGGGTCTTGAAGAAAATGAAGAAGTCGAACTGGTCGGATTCGAACAGGAGGAATCGAATTTTCCTTTCCAGTCCGATTCTCCGTAGATTTGGTTGATCTTTAGTTGCCCTGCTCGTCCACTTTTTTTGGCAAATGCGCCCGGGTGGCGGAGTGTTCATAGTATGACGTTTCGATCCAAGGTTTGCGGCTCGCTTCTCCCCGTCTTTTTTCTGCTCGCTGCCGGGCTGAATGAGGCTCTGGCCCGTCAGCCGAACATCGTCATCATCCTTGCCGATGATATGGGATACGGCGATTGCAGTGCTTTCAATCCGGACTCCAGGATCCCAACCCCGCATCTGGATCAATTAGCAAAAGAGGGGCTCCGATTTACTGACGCGCATGCTCCGGCAAGCACCTGCACTCCCTCCCGGTATGGACTACTGACCGGTATCAATCCGCAGAGAACCGGAGTCCGAAACACTCTTCTTGCGAAAGGCTTGCCGGTCATTGATGAGACCGAGACCACGATTGCCCAGGTGCTGAAGAAACACGGCTATTTCACGGAAATGATCGGCAAGTGGCACCTTGGGTTCGACATGGATACCGGCAAAAAGAGGCCTGCGTTTGATTTCTCTCAACCGCAGACATCAGGCCCCATCGATCGCGGTTTTGATCGTTTTTTCGGCATCCACTCATCCGCCGGTGCTCAACCCTTGTGCTACTTCGAGGGGAGGGGAGTGGTTAGCGAACCAACCGAAAAACTTTCCTACCAGGATGAACAGATGACCATTAATGCGCTCGCATCGCCGGGCTTTTCGCTGGAAGGCACCAGCCCCTTGTTTTGTAAGAAGGCGATCGAAACGATCAAAAGACAGGCGGCGTCAGGGCAGGATAAACCGTTCTTTCTGTACTACTCCTCGACCATTCCGCACAAACCCTGGGTGCCGACCGAAGCCTTCCGGGGCAAAAGTAAGCTTGGTCCCTACGGTGACTTGGTGATGCAACTCGATGATGTTGTCGGTCAAATCAACCGCGCATTGAAAGAGACCGGGCTCGATCAAAACACGATGGTCATATTCACCAGCGACAACGGTCCCGGGCCACCTTCCGTGAAATCCATGGCTGCCGGTGGACACGCTTCGGCAGGTGGCCTGAGAGGCAGCAAAGCCGACGCCTGGGAAGGTGGCCACCGTGTTCCCTTGATCGTGAAATGGCCCGCCGAGACGCGCCCTGACCAAACCACTTCTGCCACCGTGAACCTGACGGACATTTTCGCGACCCTCACCGAGATGTTGGAGGCTGATCTGCCCGAAGGCGCGGTGGACAGTCACAGCTTTTTGTCCGTGTTGCGTGACCCGAAGGAACCTCATTCACGTCCCGCTATGGTCCAGGGCAGGCACAGCGTTCGCCTCGGTGACTGGAAAATGGTCGCGCCCGTCAGGAACAAAGATGCCGCCAACGTGAAGCCATCGGACTTTCAACTGTTCAAGCTGGATGAAGACTTGGCCGAACAAAACGATCTATCGAAAAATCATCCTGAGAAGGTTAAGCAACTACATCGTGTCTTCACTGACTTCGTGAAGCAAAGGAAACTGAAGTGACCCTCGGCATTAAGAAATGAAATACCAAAATATCGCAACACCGACTCTAGCGTGCGGTCTGCTATCCCTGTCACTGCTTCTTTCCTTTGCCTCTAGCGCCAGCGGAGCGGATCGGCCGAATATTCTATTCATTCTGGTGGATGATATGGGTTGGAAGGATATCGGCTGTGCCGGCAGCACCTATTACGAAACCCCTCATATTGATCAACTGGCCTCCGAAGGCCTGCATTTCGTGAATGCGTATTCGGCGGCTCCCACCTGTTCTCCGTCACGGGGAGCTATCTACACCGGAAAGTTTCCGGCGCGAACGCAATTCACGGCAGTTTATGGTAGCGAGGCTGGTCCGGACGACCGTCTTCATGAAACGAGCAAATACCGCGGCGGAAAGGACCAGATGTTTGAAGCGCGCCATCGACATGCCTTGCCAAAAGATGAATTCCTCTTGCCGCAAGCCCTGGCGGAGGGCGGTTACTCGACCGGGTTTTTCGGGAAGTGGCATGTGGGTGAATGCGAAGATTATTTTCCGGATGACCGGGGCTTCGATGTGGCTAAAGGGTACCGGCTGACGAAGGTGGGAACCTCCAAGTCGGGGCACTGGATGAAGACCTTCCATGAATATGGCGCGAATCTCGAAGGGGCCGACCGGGACGCCTACGTGTCCGACCTGCTGACCGAGGCATGCATCGATTTCATCAAAGCAGGAAAAGACAAACCGTGGGTGGTCGTACTATCACACTACCTGGTGCACACGCCGATTCAGCCAGAGCCGGACAAGTTGGCGTATTTCGAGATGAAGCCGTCAACGGATCAGGATAATCCCGGCTACGCATCGATGGTGGGATCCGTGGACGATAGTGTCGGGCGGGTGCTTCAGACCCTCAAGGAGTTGAACCTCGAAAAAAACACGCTGGTGATTTTCACGTCGGATAACGGGGGGCTCACGCCGAAGTACACCTCGAACTATCCGCTGATGGGTGGCAAATCCTTCCCCTTCGAGGCGGGTATGAAAGTGCCCTTTATTGTGAAGTGGCCGGGCAAGATCACGCCCGGGCTCTCGGAGCAGCGTATTGCAGGAACGGATATTTATCCCACGTTGCTGAGCGCCGCCGGGCTGCCGATGCGCCCGGATCAACACGTCGATGGTATCGACCTGATGCCACTGATGACGCAGCAGGCAACGCTGAAAAGCCGTCCGCTGATTGTTCACTACCCCCACTACACGCATGCCACGGGGCCGTTCTCTTCGATTATTTCCAAAGATTGGAAACTGATCCGTTTCTACAATGATGCCGAAGGAGCCTATCTGCTCTATGACCTCTCCAATGATCCCAACGAGCAAACCGACCTGGTAGCCACGAATCCAGAGAAAGTGAAAGAGTTGTCCACGCAGTTGGAGGGTTCGCTAGAGGAGATGAAGGCGGAAATGCCCACGGAAAATCCCGAGTTCAAATCAGGCGGATTTGTACGGAACCTGAAGACGACCAAGGCGAGGGCGGAACGAGAACGTCAAATGTTTGAAGACCGTTTGAAGCAGTAGGTTCGGAAAACCAAAGGTAATGGTGGTGGCGGTGCTCAATCGTGCGTGTGTTGACTAATCGTAGAGAAGTCCGTCATCAAGAGCGACGCGTTTTTCGGCGAGAAGGGTAATCAGCCGACTTTTTACTTCGGCATAGGACGGTTCTTCGATCACATCAGTGATTTCGTCAGGGTCCTTGACCAGGTCAAAGAGCTGGTAGCGATCGAGCTTGGGGTAGTAGACGAGTTTGTGCGTATTGGTGCGAACCAGACGCTGTGATGTCAGGTAGGTGCCGTAGATCACTTCTTCTCCGCCGTCCTCAGCCGCACCCGTAGCGAGATCTTTGACGCTGGAAAACTCGACCGTTTCCGGCACTTCAAGTCCCGCCAGTTCACAGGTGGTGGGGTAGACGCTTTGCATGTAGATCATGTCGTCGACCAGACGGTCTTCGGGGATGCCGGGGCCGGCAATGATGAAGGGCATCCGGATGCTGTGGTCGTAGGGGTTTTGTTTTCCGAGTAGTCCGTGACTGCCGATTGCGAGCCCGTGATCAGAGGTGAAAATGACGTAAGTGTTGTCCATCTTGCCGCTCGCCTTCAGAGCTTCGAGCACTCTTCCAATCTCGCGATCCATGTGAGTGGTGATCGCGTTGTATTCGGCCCGATGCACGCGGATGACTTCTTCAGTTCGGGGAAAGGGCGCCAGTTGTTCGTCGCGAATTTTGAGGGCTCCGTTGTCAAAGGGGTGCTCGGGAAGATAGTTCTTTGGCAGGGTGATATCCTCGGGGGGGTATTGATCGATAAACTCTTTGGGCGCCTGACGTGGATCGTGGGGGGCGTTGAAGGCGACATACATGAAGAACGGAGCCTCCGACTGGTCAGTTGACTTGAGGAAGTCGACCGCAGAATCCGCGTAAAGTTCGGAGGTGTGCTGCTCGACAGTGTATTCCTCGCCCTCGGTTCCATTGGCGTTCACGTCCCAGACAGTGGGGGTCCAGTGGCCGGTGAACTGAGGATCCCAGGGCTTCCAGTGATTGTTCTCCGGTGTGGCGATTGTATCCTGGCTCCTTCGATCCAGTGGAATCTCGGGTGTCGTAGAAGCCACTGCCAACTGCGATGCCGTGGGAGAATCCTTGCAGGACCGAGGCTTTGTTGTTGTGCCATTTTCCCGTGATGAACGTGTTGTAGCCTGCATCCATGAAGACCTGAGGCCAGAGAGTAACTTCAATTTCTCCTTCGACTGCGAGGGGGCCCTTGGCGTGTGCCCACGAATCGAGGCAGGACTTCACCATGGGAGCTCGGTAGACCGTTTGTCCGGTGATCAGCATGGTGCGGCTGGCGACGCAGACAGCTCCCGACCAGGAGCCCTGGTTGAAACAGTGGGTGAAGGCTGTACCCCGGTGAACCAATTGGTCGAGATGGGGTGTTTTGATTTCTGAATTGCCGAGAGCACCGATCATGGTCGGTGCCTGGTCATCACTGATGATGAAAAGAAAGTTAGGACGATCCGCTGCGATCAGGGAGAGGGAGGCGGAAAGGGTGAGGAGAATAAGACGGGATTTCATTGGGGAAGGACGGCGGTGGGAATTACTGACAGGAGAAGGATTCGGTATCATGGATCTGAAGGAAATGACATGCTCAAAATTCGCGCAAGAGTGTGGGGCCGTGTCGCGGAGCTAATGTGATTCCTGGGATTTGAATTTCCCCTTGTTCCATCCTTCAACAAATCAACCTGATCGCAATTCGGACTGGGTCATTGTGCTCAGTAATGTGCTGACGATCGGGTTGGCCGTGGTTCCTCATCAGTCACGCGTTTTCCTTTCGACGGAATGTGAAAGCGGATCTGGCCGGTCGGCCTAACCTGGGCACGATGTTTTCTGCCCTACGCATGCATCATTCCGATGCATCTGACGACGGCATGGGATCGCGCCGATGGGCTTTGTTGTTATTCTGCGTGTTTAAAGACAGGAGCTGATGCGCTGATGTATAAGGTCGAGCACCGGATTTTGCAGAATGGGGCTGATAATCGCTGAAGAATTTAGTTCGGTGCCTTTCCTTTGGCAGGAGTGTGCCGCACTACGCCAGGGCTGACGCTTTTGGTCGGCGCTTTAGAAACCCGATCAGACCAAGTAAGGCAACCAATAGTGCTGCAATGTGGTATCCACTGACTGGCCCGAACAGGCGAGGAGTCGCTCGAACGAACTCATGCAAAAATCGAAACAATCCGTAGGCAATCAGGTAGAGGTGGAAATGTTGTCCCGGAAGAATTTTCTCTCTCCGCATGGTGTTGAGGACTACCAGGCAGATCAGGTTAAAAATGATTTCGGCAGGTACAGCAGGCCAGCGAGAGACACCAGATTGATCGGTCAGGGTATGCCATGATTCTGGCTGAGGGACTCCAAGGCAACATCCCTGTGCGAGGCACCCAAAGCGGGCGACGATGAGGGCGAGGGGAACGACGGTGGCAAAAAAATCTCCGGTTGGATGATGCAGGCCGACGATCCGCTTTACTATTTCGACAGAGAGATAGCCGCTTAGAAGTGCCCCCAGTACTGTTTTCCCCCGCAATAATTGTTCGCTCCAGCCTGGGGTGTTGTAGTACATCCATCCCTCAGCAGCGAGGAAGGTGAGTTTGGCTCCCAGTAGACCTCCAACAAGGGCTCCAACATAAACTACCATCAGCTTCCAGTTACGCTTGGTGAGCCGAAACCAGAAGAAGAGACTGATGCTGATGGCGGCTGCGGCGAGCCAGACGTATGGGGGGATGGACGAGCCTTCGTCGAACAGGGGATCCATTGCTTTCCGCGAGAAAGTCAGTCGGCGCAGGCCGCTGCTAACCAATTTACAGGATTCATAACAGCGACGGCGACACGGGCCGCTTCCTGAGATTTTGCTGCCGCGACCTCTCCGTCCGTCCGCATTGCAAGCGCCTGCAGGATGGCCTCACTCTGAGTGTGACCTCCTGCTCCATTCAGAGGAATCAGGTAGGTGCCATTCTTAGCTTTGAGCCACTCGGCGGTAGCGGCAGTGACAGTGAAATCCTTAGGAACCCCAACCGGGTAGTAGGTAGAGGGAGCCTTCTGCAGGTACCAGAAATCAGGTTTTGCTTCGACAGTGGATTCTGAGATAAAAGCAGATTCGACAGAAGTTCTCTCTGCCTTTTGGCTCGCAATACATCCCCAGCTCAGGGCAATTGAAAATGCAAACAAAGCCACCAGAAGGTCGCGGCATATTGAAAGGCAGGCTCTCATTCTCGGCTCGTATATATCGGGTTTGGTCTTGTAGGTCAACCTCCCCAATCTCTTACTGCTAGGAATTTGTTTTTTTAACCCTGTTGCTTCATCACCGCGCATCGCCTTGGGTTGGAGGGAGTGCAAAACCATCTCTGCTGGGGTGATGGCGGACTGTTCGATGGGATGGGTATGCTCTTCGTCTTGGCGGAGTTGAGGGAGTCCTGAGCGGAGGGAGGTGCGGGGCGGGAGAAGCATTTCGGGCTTTTCATTTCGGCGAAGGCGGGCTTATTGGCGGGCTTCGGGTTTATGGCGATTGAGCAGCAAGAAAAGAAGCGGGCATTGATTATCGGGGCGGGGCCAGCGGGGCTGACGGCGGCCTATGAATTGCTGACGCGAAGCGACATTGTGCCGGTGGTGTTTGAGATGTCGCAGGATATCGGGGGGATATCCAAGACGGTGAACTATAAGGGGAACCGGATGGACATTGGCGGTCATCGGTTCTTTTCGAAGTCGGATCGGGTCATGAAGTGGTGGTGTGAGATGCTGCCAATTGAAGGCGGGGAGGGGGGGCGTGCGCAATTGGCTTACCAGGGAAAGACCCGTGAGCTGGAAACCCCTGGCGAAGGCGAGGGGCCCAATCCGGAGGAGACGGACGAGGTGATGTTGATTCGGAATCGACTCTCACGAATTCTGTATGGTCGCAAGTTGTATAGCTATCCCATTAGTTTGAGCCTGGAGACGATTCGGAACCTGGGGCTGATTCCGATGGCAAAGATAGGGTTCAGTTACCTCTGGGCGCGATTGCGGCCGATTCGACCGGAGAAATCGCTGGAGGATTTTATCGTGAATCGGTTCGGGCGGGAATTGTATGGAACCTTCTTTGAGGATTATACAGAGAAGGTGTGGGGGGTGCCGTGTCGTGAGATATCGGCGGAATGGGGGGCGCAACGGATCAAGGGCTTGTCGATCACGAAGGCGGTGACGCATGCCCTGCGTTCGATGTTCTCTTTGAAGAAGGACTCGTCGATTGGTCAGAAGGGTACGGAGACTTCATTGATCGGGCAGTTTTTGTATCCCAAGTTGGGGCCGGGACAGATGTGGGAGCACGTGGCGGAGCAGGTGAAGGCCTTGGGAGGCGAGATACACATGGGGCAGGCGGCTACGGGGATTGAGTGGGCGGGAACGCGGGTGAAGGCGCTGACGGTGACCAATGCCGAAAGCGGGAAGACGACACGGCATGAGGGGGACTACCTGTTTTCGACGATGCCGGTGTGTGATTTGATCGCGAGCATGGGGCCGACCGTGCCGGAGGGTGTGCGGGAGGTGGCGGGAGGCTTGGAGTACCGGGACTTTATCACGGTGGGCGTGCTGTTGAAGAAGGTGTCCTTTCCCGATGGTAAAGGGGTGGAGGTGCGGGACAATTGGATATATATCCAGGAGCGGGACGTAAAGGTGGGCCGGTTGCAGATTTTTAACAATTGGAGTCCGTACATGGTGAAGGACCCGGATACGATTTGGTTGGGGATGGAATATTTCTGCAACGAGGGGGATGAACTATGGGAGAAACCGGACGAGGCGTTCATGGCATTTGCGGTGGGGGAATTGGAAAAGATCGGGATGATTGAGAGTGATGACGTGCTCGATCATACGCTTATTCGCATGCCCAAGACTTACCCCGCTTATTTTGGAAGTTATGACCGATTCGAAGAGATTAGTGACTTTACGGACAGGTTGGAAAATTTGTTTCTTCTGGGGCGAAACGGAATGCACAAATATAACAATGCGGATCACTCGATGCTGACGGCGATGGTTGCGGTGGACGGGATTATTTCCGGGAAGGGAGAGAAGTCGGCGATTTGGGAGGTGAATACGGAGATGGATTATCATGAGGAGAAGCGCACCTGACGGTTCGCGTAATTGGTTTTTGTTTGTTTGAGATTGGGTTGAGTATATGAGTTCCTGATTGATTGCGGTTCTATCTCGTCGATCCAGCCTCACTGGGGTGGCACGTTGAGCGGCACAAGGGCGTCGATGTCGAAGAGAGGACGGGACGGCGGCAGCGCGATGATGCTCTCCTGCATGATTGCCTTGATCGCGATCCACTTTTTTTGGCAAATGCCCCCGGGTGGCGGAGTGTTTGTAGTATGACGTTACGATCCAAGGTTTTCGGCTCGCTTTTCCCCGCCTTCTTTCTGCTCGTTGCCTGCCTGAATGAATCTCTGGCCAGTCAGCCGAACATCGTCTTCATCTTCTCGGATGATCACTCGAAGAACTCGATCGGCTGCTATGGAAGCACTGACATCAAAACACCCGGTCTCGATCGAATCGCTGCCGAGGGGATGCGCTTCGAACACGCCCTGACTCCGAATTCGTTTTGCACGCCGAGTCGCGCTGTCGTGCTCACGGGCAAGTATTCGCACAAGAACGGCGTCACGCGTCTCAACCAGAAGTTCGACGGTTCGCAGCAGACCTTCCCCAAGCTGCTTCAGGCCGCCGGATACGAGACGGCTCTTTTTGGAAAGTGGCACTTGCTGAGCCAGCCGACTGGCTTCGATCATTACTGCGTCATGAAGATGCAGGGAATGGCTTACGACCCTCGTGTCTATGAGCCACAGCACGAGTGGATTCCCTGGGGGCCAGACACCAGAAATAAAGCCCGCGAAGGCGGGCGCGTCATCAAGGGATACAACAACGATGTGCTCACCGATGAGGCGCTTCACTGGTTGGAGAAACAACGGAGCCGTGAGCAGGCAAAACCCTTCTGTCTCCTCATTCATCCCAAGCCGCCTCACGAGCCCTACTCGCCTCCGAAGAAGTACGAAGACTTTCTCGAGAACGTGGTCATCCCGGAACCGAAAACCCTGCACGATGACTACCAGGGCCGGGCCCCCGAGGTGATCGCGGACATCATGAGTTCCAATCGTATTCTGCTGAAGCCGAAGTACAGGCAGATGGTCAAAAACGACAAGCGCCTCCAGCAGATGTCAGAGGGCGAACGGCTCAGCCACCTCTACCAGATCTACATCAAGGGATACTACCGCCTCGTCAAGAGTGTCGATGACAATGTCGCCAAGGTGCTCGACTACCTCGACAAAAACGGGCTCGCGAAGAACACGCTCGTTGTCTATTCCTCGGATCAGGGCTTCGCTCTCGGCGAACATGGTTTCTACAACAAGCAGTGGATGTACGAGCCGAGCCTGCATCAACCGCTCTTGGTGCGCTATCCCGGAACCATCGAGCCCGGTTCGGTGCATTCCTCCATGGTCAGCCATGTCGATATCGCACCGACCCTGTTGGACATCGTCGGGCTGCCGATCCCCCACGACATGCAGGGGCACTCGCTGAAGGGCATTCTAACCGGAAAGGCGGAAAAGGTGCGCGACGCGTCCTACTACCATTTCTACGAACACGGAACACGACTCCCTGAAATGATTGGGATCCGCACCGACAGCCACAAGTTGATTCACTATCCCGCTCTTCCGAAGAGCCATCAGTGGGAGCTGTTTGATCTGGAGGCAGATCCCGATGAAATGAAAAACCTGTATCAAAATCCCGAACACAAAGGGGTCAGGGACCATCTGAAGAAGGCGTTAATACAACTGATCAAACAAGTGGATGATCCTGTAGTAGCCCCTGCCTTGATGGGCGCAAACAGGCCCGCAGCAAAGTGAGCTACGTTAGACCATTTGCCAAAAGTTATTGCGCCTATCGAATAGGATTTACGGTTGTTCAAATGCTCGCTTCGCTCGAACTATTTTTGCACCCGGCCCAAAATTCCCTCTGGCGGTGTTGTTCGTCGGTTGGGGAGCCCGCTCCCCGTCCTCCTCACGCCTTGCCAGACGAAATTTTTGACTCGGTCGAGTCACGCACAAATTTTTGACAAACGCTCTAAAAAACCAAACACCCACAGCCACTGAACCGGAACCACTCCATCATCAGGCCATTAAATTTCGGCAAATGATGAAGCCTTACTGAGTGTTTGATGTGACGACGTCGCAATTTGATCGATTAAATAAAAACCCCAGTCCACCTGTTTGCCGTATGCGCGATCTCAATATCTTTGATTTCGGCCGAAGAGAACCTGACTCAAGCTGCTGCAGGCGATATTGAGCGGGGCAAGACGGGATACGCCGAGATCTGATTCAACTGTCACGGCCCCAAGCTCGATGGTGGTAGGGACCCGGCTGGACCGTCCCGCGCAACAGGCATGCTCGATCACTGCGGCCCGGGGAAGCTTGGGGCGCTATCGCTACCTGCTCTGGGAGATCAATCGAAACACCTTCTTTGGCGAGTTCGATGGGTTCGGGGCGCCGTGACACCCTGCAACCGCTGCTGGTGAAATAGAACAAAAGAAGACTTTCCATCCATTTCTCCCGCGGCTCCTCACAGCGTTTCCTCCCCCGCCGCGGCCGAGGTGAAACGCCCGAATAATCTTTTTTCGGCAAATGATGAAGCTCTACGGAGTGTTTGATGTGACGACGTCCCAATTTGATCGAAAAAATGAAAATCCCAGTCCGCCTGTTAGCCGTATGCGCGACTTCATCTTCTCTGAGCAGGAATACCTGAGAGAGAACGCTGGAGGTAAAAAACGGCACCCCTCAATCCCAGCCTGATCGGCGCACCGATAAGTAACCCTCCATGTAACCACCGCAAGACCATGAATACAGACACTCCCAGATCCACACCTGCACTTTCAAGCGCAAGAAAGCCCACCGCATGCCTCACCGCAGCAAGTCTCCTGTTACTCGCCGTCGGATCTGCAGATGCTGCTGAGCTGACCTGGGACAGCGGTGGTGTTGATCAGAACTGGTCAACAATCACCAACTGGGTGGGCGATGTTCTGCCCGTCAATAACGACACGCTTATCTTTTCCGGCACCGGAGAAACGGCCAACAACGATATCGCGGCGAATACAGACTTCAGTCTCAATATTGCCTCAGCCGGGTTCGACCTGACGGGTAATGTGATGGATATTCTCGATAATGGCACCAATGACATTCGCTACTCGGCGGCGGTCAACTCGGGTATCAGTACCATTTCACTGGATCTTAATACCACAGCAGGTAGAGACTTCAGAGTTGATAACTCAGGGAACACCCTGGTGATCGATGGTAAGATCACCACCACGAACGACACCATCTCCATTTACGGTGGCGGCACGCTGCGCCTGACCAATGCTGCCAACGTCTACACCAATACGAGAATCCGGGATGGGATGCATGTGGAGTTCTCCAATGGGGCTCTTGGGACCGGCGATGTTGAATACTGGGCGGGCTCCACAGGTGTTATCGACTATATTGGCACGGGCAATGATACGGTCTCCAACCGGTTCTTTATGAGAAATGACGGCACCATCAGGAACAGCAGCAGTGATGGCGGTACTCTCATCCTCAGTAACACCAACTTCAATCGTACTACAGGCAATGTGGGAGGGGTGCGAACGACTACCTTTGATGCGCTCAATGGTAACATCACGGTTACGGGTGCGATTCGTGACAATGATAGTAATAAAACCGATCCTGCTACCTACGCGCTCGATGTGACCAAAACCGGTGCAAACACCCTGACCCTCACAGGTGTCAACGAATACACCGGCGCCACCGCCGTCAATGCCGGCACCCTCGAGGTGAGCGGCAGCCTGGCCTCCGCCGTCAACATCGCCGACGGAGCCACCCTCTCCGGCGAAGGCTCCACCACCGGCCTCCTCACCTTGGGAGCGACCACCGGATCCATCCTCTCCATCGACGCCAGCACCGAGCCCGCCGCCTTCACCTCCGTCGGTCTCACCTCCACGACCGCTGGTTCTCACACCGTGAACTTCACTGCCTCGCCCACCGATACCGGTCTCATCACTATTCTCGAATTTGGTGGGGGCGCTTATACCGGCTCCGTCGCCACCGACTTCACCGTCGGCACCGGCCTCACCACCAGCGTCCGCGGTGGCGCCTTCGCCATCACCGGCACCGCCGTCACTCTCAGCACCGGCTTCGAAAACAAGGTCTGGGACGGAACCGTCGATAGTGTCTGGGACATCGAAACCACCTTAATCCCCAGCACCGGCACCGCCAACTGGACCGGCGGCTCAGATTTACTTTACTACGAGGGCGACTTCGTCACCTTCGACGACACCGCCACCGGAATCGGCGGCAAGAACGTCGTCATCACCGGCGCCAGCGTCAACCCCGCCAAGGTTAACTTCAACAACTCCTCTGGAGGGGGCGCCTACACCCTCAGTTCGGCCGGCGTCGAAACCCTCACCGCCACCGGCGGCGTCTCTGTCACCGGTACCGGTGACGCCACCATCAACACCGTCATCGCCGGCGCCACCTCCGTCACCCAGGCCGGCAACGGCACCCTCACCCTCAATGGTGCCAACACCTACACTGGCGTTACCACCATCTCCGGCGGCACCCTCCAGGCGAACATCGCCGATGTGGCCGCGACCTCCGGTGCCCTTGGCAACGGCGGGGACATCACCTTCACCGGAGGCGCCCTCCAATACACCGGCCTCAGCAACGGCACTGACTACGCCACCCGTTTCAAGAACAGCACCTCCGCCGTCACTCTCGACACCAACGGCAACGCAGTCACCCTCGCTGGCATCATCGACAGCACCAACACTGGCGGCCTCGAGAAACAGGGCGCCGACACCCTCACCCTCTCCGGTGTCAATACCTACACCGGCGACACCACCGTGAGCCAAGGAACACTTGAGATAGGCGGGTCAGGCAAGGTTGGAGATTACACCGGCGCCGTCTCGATCGCCTCCGGAGCTACCTACCAGTACAGTAGTGATCAAGCATTGTCCTCAACCAATCGCTTCCGTGGCGGCATCAGTGGTAATGGCACCTTCGTTGTCGACACTGCAACCGGCAGCGTTCTTTCCCGTCAACAGGAAGTCAGTGTTGCCAATATTGAGATCAAGTCCGGAAAGTTTGAGGGACAGGCAAATGACGGCGCCATAGGTACCTCCGCCACCACGATTTATCTGGGTGATACGACAGGCTCCGCGAGTGCCGAGCTAAAATATTCCGGTGGAGCCAACACCCTTACCACCAAGGCAGCTATCATCGTCCAGGCTGGCTCCAGCGGCACTAAGACGATTAGTAGCTCACCCGGTGAATTCACGGATAACACGGACATCACCCTCAACGGCAGCGTCACCTTCAAACCTCAAAACAGCACCACCGGTCTAAACATGGGAGGTGTGATTAGCGGAGTGGGCGGCTTGACCCTGGATACTCCTGCAGCCAATGACATCCTCACCCTCACTGGTGACAACACCTACACCGGCAACACCACCGTCACGGCAGGAACCCTGCTCGTGAACGGCGATCAAAGCACCGCTACTGGTGATGTGACAGTGGGAGCCGGAGCCGCCTTGGGCGGCAGCGGCACGGTCGGTGGAGCCACCACTATCAACGGCACCCACACGGCCGCCACTGCAGGAACCAGCGGCACCCAAACTTTCAGCAACAACCTGACCTACAACACGAGCACCATCACCTGGGATCTGATTGATGCTTCCACCAGCCAATTTGATCAATTCGCCATTGACGGCAGCAGCACCCTCGATTTCGCAGGTGGAGCGGGATCAATCACCTTCAACATTATTGATCAAGACGTTGACTTCGGAGATGCCGACCAGGACTTCCTCGTCTGGAGCGGCTACGGCACGCTCTCCGGATTCGACGTCGGCGACTTCGATATTAGCTACACTGGCTCCAGTAATACCTTTGGGGTGACGAATGGTGACTTCGCTTTCGTCGACGGCTCCATGGATGCTGGACTTTCCGATGGCGTCTGGCTGCGGTTCTCCACCCCGATTCCCGAGCCCAGCACCTACGCCCTCATGGGACTCGGTCTCGCCCTCTTTGGCTGGACCGCCCGTCGACGTCGCAAGCTGACATCAATTTCAACGGAGAAGGAGTGACCCTTTTTGGGTTCGCCAAACCTGCATTTAAGGAGGCAGGTTTTGGTCTTCCTTCTCTCACGAAACCCTTCCTGGTGGGGGCCGGCGCGTGGTGGCTCTGGTTCCTGTCAGGTTTGGGACTCGTGGGCAACCAGGCAGCGCTCAGCGCATTGGGTCCGCCAAACCTGCAATTAAGGAGGCAGGTTCTGGTCTTTCTTCTCTCACTAAACCCTTCGCGGAAACGCCCAAATATTCTATTTTCGGCAAATGAGGAAGATTTACGGAGTGTTTGATGTGACGAAGTTGCAATTTGATCAATAAAATGAAATTACTAGCCCGCCTGTTCGCCGTATACGCGATCTCAATATCTTTGATTTCGGCCGAAGAGAAGCTGAAACAGAACGATCGCATTGTTTTCCTTGGCGACTCCATTACGGCTGCGGGACCACGCCCCACTGGCTACATCACTCTGGCATCGAAGCAAATCGAATTGGCTTATCCCGATCTCAATGTGGAATTGATCGGCGCAGGCATAGGCGGTCACAAGGTCCCGGACTGTCAAAAGCGCCTGAAAACCGATGTGCTCGACCAGAAGCCCACGATTGTTTTCATCTACATCGGTATCAATGATGTCTGGCACTGGACTCATCCGAAGGTGATTGCCAGAGGGAAAAAGGGCACGACCCCTGAAGCCTTCGAAAGCGGTCTGCGGGATATGATCGAACAGATCAATGGCGCCGGTGCCCGAGTCATTTTGTGCACCCCAACGGTTATTGGCGAAAAACCTGATGGCACCAATCCCGACGATGCCAGACTCGACCAATACGCTGATATCAGCCGAACGGTCGCTGAAGAGACTGATTCTCAGTTGCTCGACCTTCGAAAAGCGTTCATCTCGAATCTAAAGCAAAATAACCCGGAGAACCTGACACAAGGCATCCTCACCTCAGACGGAGTGCACATGAACGAGGCCGGTGACCAGCTAATCGCCAAACTCGTTCTCGAAGCCTTGAAGGTTCCGTCGGAGCAACCGCAGAATTCGCCTCAGCTTGCAACCACCGACATCGAACGTGGAAAAACTCTCTATTCTCAGCTCTGCTTCAACTGCCACGGCCCCCATCTCGAAGGCGGAATCGGTCCGGCCCTGAATGATCAATACTGGCATCATGGCTCCTCCCCTGAGGCCATTCTAAAACTCATCAACAAAGGCGTCCCCGGCTCGGAGATGATCGCGTTCGAGGCGGTCTTTCCCGAAGCAGACCGACTTGCGATGCGGGACTTCATCCTTTCGGAGCAGGAAGGCCTTCGAGAAGTGGTCCGCTCCGTTTATCTGAACGACTACTTCAAGGGCAAGCGGTTCACTCCGGAACTGTTCGACTCCATCGAATCGCTTTCCCAGACCCCCTTGCCGGAGAATCACTACTACTTTGAGCGCAACGGAGAAGGGATTCTCCGCGGCACGTCCAAGCTCTACATCAAAGAGGCGGGCGACTACCGCTTCTCCATTCGAACAGTGGGTCGCACCTCCATCTTTCTCAATGGGGAAGAAGTGCACTACTCCGATGAAAAGACTGACAAAGTCACTCACATCAACAAGACCTTTCCGCTCGAGTCCGGCATCTACGATCTCGAAATTCTGCACGAGGAGAAGACGACTCACAGTTACCGCTTCTATGGCACGCTCGATCAGGTAGGCGGCAAAAAGATGGCGCTGACCGGTCGCAGTCTGGAAGGCAACATTCCCAAGATCATTAAGGCGCGACCAGCAGAAGCTCTCGTCGTGCGCAAGTGGATCGCCGGTCTTCCGCCGCGCGCTCTGCTCTGCCTGCTCCCCAACCAGGTGATCGTCGCGTATAACCCCGTTGACGGCTATGTGATCGGCGCCTGGCATTCGGCTGAGATCAATCAGACACCTTCTCTGCCCGATCGCAGCGCCAAGCCCTCTGAAATCAAGGGCACTTCGATTGCCAATGCCGGCCCGGCCGCCGCTCTACCCGGAGCGAATCGCTTCCTGCGCTACGAAGTCCACGGTGACACGGTCCATCTCGTTTCTCTCCTCGACGGAGAAGAAAAGACCGTCGCCATTTCGCCTGAGGGAGCGCAGTCCTTCAACCTGACCGTCCAATAAACTCTTTTGTTATTTCTACCATGAAATCATTCATCGCACTGGCCCTCGCGCTCCTCTTATCTCTCTGCCTCATCGGCCAGGCTTCCGCCCAACTTCCGGCGGGTTATCGCATCGAAACGGTTCCACTCCCCAAAGGCGCGGTCACCATTCTCGGCCTGTGTCACAAGCCGGACGGCACACTCGCCGTCGTGAGCTGGGAAGGCGAAGTCTGGGAATACAAAGACAAGATCTGGACTCGCTTTGCCGAAAATCTGATGGAGCCCAACGGCATCTACTACGACGAAAAAGAAGCGGCCTACTACGTCGCTCAGAAGCCGGAACTCACCCGGCTCGTCGACAGCAATAAGGACGGCATCTGCGATCGCTACGAATGCGTCACTGATGCCTTCGGTGTCTCAGGCGAATACCATGAGTATCACTACGGTCCCGTCGTCGATTCCCTCGGGCGCAAGTATGGCTCGCTCAATCTCGCCGCACGAGGTGACTTCACCGTGCCTGATGGCAAGCCGGTGGGGAAGGGTGGGGGAAACATGTCCTACAACGCGCCATGGCGTGGCTGGGTCTATCGCTCTGATCGACCGGGGCACTTCCAGCCCTTGGCGAACGGGTTCCGTTCCCCCTGTGGGATAGGCATGAGCCCGCAGGATGAACTCTTTATCACCGACAACCAAGGCGACTGGGTGGCTGACTGTTGCCTTTACCATGTGCGCGAAGGCAACTTTTACGGACACCCGGCTTCGCTTCCTGCCCGACCTGACTTCACCAAGGAAAAGGTTCTCTCGATGACAGCGGAGGACTTCGCCCAGTTCCGCACGCCTCCCGCAGTTTGGTTCCCGCGCGAGATCATTGCCAACACTCCCGGCAGTCCGGTCTGGGACACCACCGGCGGAAAATTTGGCCCTTTTGAGAATCAGATTTTCATCGGCGACCAGCGGCAGTCCAATTACTTCCGCTGCGGTGTTGAGAAGGTCAACGGCGACTACCAGGGCTGGTGCGTCGACTTCCTCAGAGGTCTCGAGTCGGGTCCAGTGAAGATGTCCTTCGATTCTCTGGGACGTCTCTGGTCTGCTCAAGTTGGACGCGGCTGGTTCAGTGTCGGCGGCAAACGCACTGCCCTGCAGTATGCCGAATGGGATGGCAAAACCATCCCCTTCGCGATCCACTCGACTACACTCACCAAGACTGGATTTGAGGTCACCTTCACTCAACCTGTCGGAGAGACGATCACGCCGACGGTGAAGTCCTGGCACTACCACTACTACAGCACTTACGGCTCGCCGCCAGTGGACGAGATGGAGTTAGAAGTCACCAACTACACGCTGTCCAAAGATCGCAAAACGGTGGCCTTCGACGTCCCTCTGACCGAGGGCAAGGTCTACGCTATTCAGTTTCCCGAGCAGGCGAGCACCGAAACAGCGGCGCTCGATTTCGACACCATCTACTACACCGCCAACCAGCTGCGCCCCGCCAAGGAGCCCGGCTCCGGCCGCAACGTCGGCTGGACCAATGTGGGTTCCGGATGGAATCGCAATGACAAGCGGCGCCCCGCCCCGCCTGTGGTCACACCACTCCCAGAGAAAGACTGCGAGCTACTCATTCCCGAATCCGCCACGGCGCTCGATGCCAGCCAATGGAGCAATGACACCTGGCTGATCGACAAGCAGGGCGTCATGGCCCGAGGCGACGGAAACAACGCCACCAAGGATGCCTACGGTAACGCCCGTATTCACCTCGAGTTCCGCTTCGATCCTTCCGACGATCCCGAGTGGACCGGTCAGCTTTACGGCAATTCCGGGGTCTTTCTCATGTCTGGTTACGAGCTCCAGGTGGTGAACAGCCACGAGAACCCCACCTTCGCCGACGGCACCTGCGGTTCCATCTATGGCCAGCATCCTCCGCGGGTCAACGTGAGCCGTAAGCCAGGTGAGTGGCAGTCCTATGACATTCTCATGAAAGCGCCCGAGTTTTCCGAGGACGGGTCTGTAACCGAGCCGCTGCGCGCCACCATCTTTCACAACGGCGTTCTCATTCACGACGATGTCTGGGTCTACGGAGAGGTGGGCGGCCCCTACAAGCCGCACGGCAAACTCCCTCTCATTCTTCAGGATCACAAGGGCACTGAGGTCGCCTTCCGCAATCTCTGGATTGTGCCCGATGTCGACTACGACCAGTCGCTCGACGCCTTTCGTAGCCACTTCGGGAATATGACCAGTCACTTTGTAGAGAGCGACCCCGCCGAATCCGGACCCGCGCTCCCTCCCATTACGATTCTCAATGCCGGCATGGTCAGGGACATGGACCGGAACGCCGACCGCACCATCACCGAGCAGGAGTTCGTCGACTACCGTGCGAGGCAGTTCCCCCACCAGGACAAAGACCAGAA
>CAXBHX010000008.1:0-133789 GCA_963975655.1 uncultured Verrucomicrobiales bacterium | reverse complement strand
AGTTCCTCGACGTCGACGAGTTTCCTCATTCCGGTGCTCTTCAGGGCGCTGACAAAAACAAGGACGGCAAGCTCTCCCCCAAAGAACACATCGAACTGTTCCGCGGCCAGTTTCCCAACGTCGATGTGAACGGCGATGGCGTCATCACTGCCGCAGACAAGAAGGAGGATAGGAGATAGACTGCGCCGCTATGATGAAGTCACTTTTAAGCCTTCTATCCGCCTGCTTGGCAGTAGCCTCGCTGCCCATCGCGGCAGAGGCACAGGGGATTCCTGAATCACAGGAGACCTTTGCCCTTTATCGCGCCGACGAAGTTCCGCAAAATGTGACCGATCTCTGGAAGACCTACGACGCGCGAAAAGAACCTCTCAACATTCAGGTCATCCAGGAATGGAAATCGGAAGGAGTCGTGACGCGTTACATCACCTTCACGGTGGGCGCCTTCAAGGGAGCTGAGTCTCGTATCGCCGCCTACTATTCATTCCCAGACAATGGCAAAAAGAACGCTGCCTTTGTCTGGAGTCACGGCGGCGGCCAGCGCGCCGAGCGCGGCCGGGGTATCTATTTCGCGAAGCAGGGCTTCGCCACCATTGATATCAACTGGCTCGGGAGACCGATGGAGGAGGGGATCGAGGTCAACACCGACTGGGGCAAGGTCGACCCAACCCAAGGCCCGCGGTTCTATGCCAAAGCATTGAGGGAAGGCTGGAAACGGAATCTTCAACCCGATGAGTTCTCGATTGATTCGGTCCCCAGCCCGCGCAATGCCAACTGGTTTCTTCTCGCCGTTGCGGCGAGGCGGGCCATCACCTTTCTCGAGCAACAGCCGGAGGTGGATCCCGATCGCCTCGGATTCTCAGGCTTCTCCATGGGAGGAATGATCACCGCATTGACCGCGATCGATGCACGGCTCAAGGCGGTCGTTCCCTTTGTCGGCGGCACCGGGTTCAAGTATGTGGATTTTCCGGGAGGCATTGAAGGCAGCAGTATCCGGGAGCATTTTCAGGACCTGGAGCTCTACCGAAAAACCATCGACCCCAGTGCCTATTGGCCGCTGGTGCAGTGTCCCGTGCTCTTTATCAGCTCCTCCAATGATTTCCATTCCGCCTTCGACCGAATCGATCAATCCATGGCCTTGCTGAAACACCGGGATTGGAGAGTCAGCACGAACATCCACCACAATCACGGCCCCGGACCCGAGCAATGGGTGCTCTTGAATCACTGGTTTGATCACTATCTCAAGGGAACCCCAACGAACCTCCCGGCCACGCCTCCTTCGACTCTCAGCGTCAACGGCGACCAAGCTACCTTCACCGTCACCCCCGAGGATCCCGATCGCCTCGTGAATACCGAGATCTATTTCAGCCACGACCCCAATGCGAGAACGCGATTCTGGAACCGTGCCGCTGCGGAACAATCCGAAGGCACCTGGTCCGTGGACCTACCGGTTCAGGATGCGCTACCACTCTACGTCTTCGCACTCTGCCGCTACCGGCTGGATCAAATGCAAATCCTGGAGCGCGGGGAAACCTCGACCCTGGTTTTGAATTCTCTGGAGCAGTCCATTGTGCCCGAATTCATCGATCTGGAATCCTTGAAGAGCATGGCGAATACCACCGTGGTGGAAGACTTTAGCCATGGCATTCAGGACTGGGGCACTAGAGATCAGCGAAGTATCAAGACCTACAAATTTCAAAGCCCCTTTCTGGATCGCTCGAACTCGAAGAAGCTGTCCTTGACCATTGATTCGCAGGGAAAACAGCTTTCGCTGCGACTCAATGCCGGAAGCAAGTTCCTGAGCCGTGAAAACAATCTCGGAGATTTCACCTACACTCAAAGCGTGTCGGGGCAGGGGGTCCAGCAAGTGTTGATCAACCGAAGTGACTTCAAGAACGCTGACGGCAAGACGCTGGAGTGGTCAAAGATCGCCACCTTTGAAGTGACGATCGTAGATGCAGAGAGCAAAGAGAAACTGGATCTCACCTCCCAGGACGGTCAGGCCGTCCTCCAGCGAATCGAGCTGGTGGAGTGAGGAGTGAGCGCTGCCCCTCCGGCAGAAGATCTCAGGTGAAAACCGATGATGGTCGCTGACGCCTCATGAGGGAACCTCAGCCCAGGCATCAACGCCTATTAGCGGTTCCACCCTGTCTTCCCTCGGTGTTTTGCTTGCCTGATGATTCCCCGGCGTGCGATTCAGCTCCACCCCAATTGCGTGATTTCTCACGAAATTCTTGACCATTTCAAATTATAGTATTTATAATGTAGCTCCTCCCATGAAAAGCCACTCAGCACTTCTTCTTGTCGGTTCTGTTTTCATCAGCACCTCTTTTCTGACGTCACTTTACGCCCAAAACCCGGGGGATCATGTCCCGGACCGATTTATCGTCCAGCTTCAGGACGTTGATGACATAAAGGGAGTGGCAGCCGCTCACGGACTTAATCCCGATGGCGAATTCAAATCAGCGGCCAAGGGGTTCTCCGGAGTCGTACCTGCAGGACGCCTGAACGCCTTGCGCAACGATGCCCGGGTTCTGTCAGTCTCTCCCGATCGTGTCGTCTCGGCCAACCCCAAAGGGGGCAATGGTGGTGGCGGAGGCAAACCCGACAAACCAGGTGGCGATGATGGCGGCACCACCGACCCGCCCGCTCGTGATGATGAGGTGATCCCCTCCGGCGTCGAGCGCATCGGAGCCATTCCCGGCCTTTCCGCTATCACTGGCATGGGAGTGGGCATCGCCATTGTCGATACAGGGTTGGATTTCAATCATCTCGATCTTTCCACTGGCAGCGTTTCCTTCAAAGCCAGTGTCAAAGGGCGTCGCATGTCCACCCGCGAAGGCTCGACTGTGGGTCAGGATGACGAGGGGCACGGCACGCACGTCGGAGGCATCGCAGCAGCCCGGTTTGACGGCTACGACGTCGTGGGCGTGGCTCCCGATGCGACACTCTACGCAGTCAAAGTTCTCGACAGTAGTGGCAACGGCTACGATTCCACTGTCATCGCAGGACTCGACTGGATCGCAGCAAATGCCGAAGACCTTTCGCCCCCGATCTCCGTCGTCAACATGAGCCTCGGTCGCCCCGGCACGCTTGAAGACAATCCCACCTATCATCAGGCCATTCAGACCTTGCACCAGATGGGAATCACCGTCGTCGTATCCGCCGGAAACGACAGCGCACTGGAGGTTTCCGAAAACGTTCCTTCCACCTACCCGGAGGTGTTGGCCGTGGCCAGCACAACGGCTCTTGCCGGCGACACCGATATTGGTGTCACTGTTGAAGCCGATACTTCCTCCTTTTTCTCCACTGATGGAGCGTATGACCTCGCTACTGGCATCGGAGTCACCATTTCTGCCCCCGGGGCCAAACAGGAAGACATTGCTGGCGGCTACGTCACCTCCGTTGGCATCCTCTCCACCCGACTGGGCGGTGGAACTGAACGAAACTCCGGAACCAGTATGTCGGCTCCCCACGTGGCCGGAGTCGCCGCCCTTCTTCAAGAGCAATACGGCTCTCTCGATCCCGAAAGTGTTCGTGCCCTCATTCGCAGTGGTGCCTCAGGCGTAGGGAGCGCTCCCTACGACAGTCCGACCTCGGGCTATACCTTTGATGGGGAACGCGAAGGAGTCGTCGATGTCGTCGGCACCCTCACACCCTGAGTCGTTGGGAGAAGAAAGACCTTTGCCCAAGCGGGTGCGCTTGGACAGCAATCGAATCTTGAAATCTTTCGGGACGTCCTCCTCGAATAGAAAAACTCAACAGGGTTAGTTGGGTGAGTGGACAGAGTTGGGTCTGTTAGGATTTGAGATTTGTCACCTGACTCGAATGGCGCTGCCCTTCTTCTATTCCTGCGACTTTCCTTTCACCGGTATGGGCGGCGCCCCTTTGCTCCCATAGCGGTTGTTGATGTCGTCCCAAATCTCTTCGAGGATTTCCGGGTACCAGACTCGCCCGTCATTGATCTCCTTACTGAAGCCGATCTGAAGACTCCGATCCGGGGGAAGTGCCGTCTGGGTGGGCGGTGGCGGGAAGATGTCCTCGTCGATAGCTGCCATTCTCACTTTAATGTCGTCTTTGGTCACGTTAAAGACCATGTAGTCCACCGCCAGGGCGAGGGGGCCGTCGTAGATTTTTCGAATGTCCCTCAGCACGGTCGGTTGAGTGTCGAAGTCGTTGAAAAAATGGTAGCCAACCGCCATCCGCGGTTTCGTCTCGGCCATGACTTTGCCGAACTGGGACGGAGAAGTATGCACGATTGTCCCGACGTTGAGCGCGGTCTCCGGCGGAAACTTCTGCTTCTCGATCAGCATCTCCGGAGGAAGAAAGCACTCGTGGATGACGATGTCCGCCCCCTTGGTGTGCTCGATCCACCACTTGTTAGGGAAGGTGTCGGAACTGTAGCAGAACTTGAGCCCGTTCCATTCCAGGATGAAACTGACACACCCGTCCAGAGCATGAATAGCCGGAATGGTTCTAACAGTGACCCCATTTGCCTCGTAGATGACTTCGTTGACCGCCATGTAGTCGAATTCGTGCACCTCCAATTCCGTGCCGCGGATATCGACATTGCCCAAGCGTGAGGCGATATCCCACTTGTAGGCTTCCTGGATGTGTTCCATCGCGTATTTCGTTCCGTATTCGGGTTTGTGCCCGGACGGCCCCCAAACACGCATCTTGTTGATGCGGTTGCCGATCACCCCACCGATCCACAGTGCGTCGAAATCGCCCCAGTGGTCTGAGTGCAGATGGCCGATGAAGACCTTGTCGAGGTAGTCGTAGGGAATCTTGAGCGCAGAGATGCGCTCGGCGGAGCCGGTGCCGATGTCGAACACAAACTTGTCTCCATTGCCGAGTTCGACCAGCCAGCACGCGGCGGCCTGCTTGGGACGGGCATTGGGCATGCCGGTCCCACAGGCGACCACCCGCATCTCGTTAGGGGCGAGCGGCTCAGTGCCAGGGTAGTAGACCTCCCGTTGGGGCTGAGCACCATTCGTTGAGGCGGATGACGTTTGCTGGCGTTCCTGCGCCAGGGCGTTTGAAAGGACGGGGAGAGATTGATCGGAGCGGGCGAGGAAGAGGCCAATTCCTATTCCCACAGCGACGAGAAGCGTGGCGGAGGCAAGTGTTGCTCTGGTTTGAATCATTGTGCTGTGATGACTAGAAATGAAGTTTCGGCGATCGCGGGAGAGGGCTATTCCTTTGGCCTGTTCTTGCCTATCAATTCACGAACTAAAAGACAAGCCCCATCGCGGCCTCCAGCTACGCTCTTCAATAATTCAGCAGGAGTCCGACGCCGACGGCCCGTTCATAGGGCCTGTCACATCCGACACCGAACAATCCACTCGCCGTCAAATTCTCCATTCGTCCACAAAAGGTAGGGCGTATCCTCCGGGCGGGGTGGCCCTCCACGCACCGCGCATTTGAATGACGCTTTCAACCGATACCATGGCAATTGGAGCGGTTAGTAGTTCGTGGCCCGTCCGGAGGCCAGGCCCTACCGCGCTTTGCGTGTCGCCCGTGGCTAAATCACCCCAGCCCCTCCTATTTGTCGCCAAATCCCTCTTTATATGTCGCTAAATGCAGATTTACGCGACAATTAAGCACTTTTACTGTCGCATAATCCGATTTTGCGACATAAACTGCTTGTGTGCCAAAGCAGATACCAACCGAAGAACTGGAGGCCATTCATGCCGCCATCGCTCACTACTCCGAGGGAGTCGGTGCCGAAGGCGTGCGCAGTGGTATTTCCTTTTCACTTCCCGCTCGCACCTTGCAACGCCGCCTCTCGCTCTTGATCGATCAGGGACGGATTGCAAGCAAAGGGAGCGGGAAGGGGACGCGCTACTGCGCCCTTCCGACTTCGAACATCGCAGGGCAGTCTATGCGAATTTCGTTTCCGTCGATGAAAGTGGCGGAACCAAAGGACGGCTCATCACTCATCCCTCTCTCCAGCGTCGCGAGGGAGATTCGTGCCATCGTTAATTCGCCTCTGGCTGCCCGCACGCCGGTAGGATATCAAGCGACCTTCCTTGAGTCCTACGTGCCTAACCAAAGCGCCTATCTGTCGGAGGAATCTCGACGGAATCTGTCCCGAGTGGGGCAAGTCGGCGTGACCATTCTGCCGGCGGGCACCTACATCCGGCAGGTAATGGATCGTCTCTTGATCGATCTGTCCTGGAACTCGAGTCGACTCGAAGGCAACACATACTCATTGCTCGAAACGGAACGGCTGCTCCATGGTGGAGAGAGTCCGGCGGGCAAGGGCGCGGAAGAAACCCAGATGATCCTTAACCACAAGGCCGCCATCGAGATGCTGGCGGAACAGGCCGACGAAGTGGGATTCAATCGCTACACGATCTGCAACCTGCACGCGCTGCTGTCCGACAACCTGCTCGTCGATCCAGCCGCTTGTGGGCGACTACGTTCCCGGCCCGTCGGGATCGGAGGAACGGTGTATCACCCACTCGAAGTGCCCCAACAGATCGAGGAAGGCTTTGAGTCGATACTCGCCAAAGCGGAGGCAATTTCCGATCCCTTCGAGCAGGCCTTTTTTGTCATGGTCCATCTGCCCTATCTCCAGCCCTTTGAAGATGTGAACAAGCGGGTTTCCCGCCTCGCCGCGAACCTTCCCATGGTGAAGGCGAACTTCTGCCCACTTTCCTTCATCGATGTGCCGCAGGACGACTACGTCAACGGTCTCATCGGCGTCTACGAGCTGAACCGGGTCGACTACCTGCGCGATGTGTTCGTCTGGGCCTACCAGCGATCCGCCTCCCGCTACTCCGCGGTGCTTCAGTCACTGGGTGATCCAGATCCGTTTCGTTTGCAGTATCGCTCGCAGATTGGTGACTTTGTCAGAGCTATCGTGATAGGAGGAATGGACAAAACACGGGCCTCGAAATGGGTCGCCGCCAACGTGGTCGAAGTCGTTCCCGAACAAGATCGCGCCCGTTTCACTGAAGTGGTGAAGACGGAGCTTTCCTGTCTCCATGAAGGGAATATTGCGCGGTATCGATTGAGGCCCGGTGAGTTTCGGGTGTGGGTTGGGGAGTGGGGGTAGTTGGGATTGGCGCAACGTGCAAAATCTTCCGCCCATCCATGACCAACCGCGGAACACACGGAATTACGTGGTAGACCGCGAAGGATACAACAAGACCCAGATCGCATTTGCACTGCACAATGCCTCAGGACAGACGCCAATCACGAACGGTCTTGACCAAGGTCTGGGCCGCCGGTTGTCCAACAGTTTGATCGTTGTCAGCAAGTCGTATCGTCACAAAAATACCCCACACGGCACTGAGCAAGAATTCGGCACACTGGTCCAGTTTGAGCCCGGGCTTCAATTCATGATTGGACTTCGCCCGAGTCAGCGCCCCGACAAACCTCGCATGCATCTGTTGGCGGAACTCTTGAACGCGTGATTTGATCTCCGGCCCGGCATCCTGCGCGACAAGGGCTGTATTCACGATCAAGCAACCATAGTGAGGAAGCGGTAGTGGGGAGTCCGGACTTACAATCGCTTTTACAAAGTTCTCGATTCCGTCGAGGCCCCGATCATCCAAGTAGGCGCACTGAGCAGATGCAATCAGTTGTGTGTAGTGATCGAACGCCGCCAGGAATAGGCCCTCTTTGCTTCCGAAAACATTGTAGAGGCTTGCCTGCTTCACACCTGTCTCAGCCTCCAGCTGGCGCATGGAGGTGAGCTGCAGTCCGGTTTCCAAAAAAATCTGAGACACTCTGTCGAGCAGCACCGTGGTATCGAATTCGCGTGGCCTTGCCATAATTTTAAAGTAAACGCTTGCCATTTTTTAGCAAGCGCTCTATTACTGTCAGTAGTTTTAGAGCACTCGATCTAAAACGAAGGAAGCACTCAAATCGAAAAAACTATGACAAATCTACTATTCATTCACGGCGCCTTTGGCGGAGCATGGGAATTCGACGAGTTCATCGAAACTCTCACCAAGCAGGGACATCGGGCCCAGGCCATCGATCTCCCCGGCCACGGGCACAACACGGCGCCCATTCCCGAGGTCACTATGGCAGCCTACGTCGATCGAGTGATCGAGGCGGCGCTGGCCATCGAGGGTCCCATCGTCCTCGTCGGGCACTCTCTCGCCGGCGCGATCATCTCGCAGGTCGCGGAGAGGATCCCCGATAAAATTGAGCGCCTGGTTTACGTCGCGGCGACCCTGCCGAAGAACGGCGAATCGGTGCTCGGCCTGATGCAGAGCGACGAAGGTGGCCAACTATTGCCGAACATCGTCTTCTCTGAAGACGGGTCGTTCGCGACCGTCGGGGAAGAGCACGTAAAGGATCTTCTCCTGCATGACGTCCGAGAGCCCGAGCGCGTCGCCAAGTTCACGCCGAACTTCGCGATCGAGCAGGCCACCGAACCGTTCATGGCTCCGGTCAAGTTGACCGACGCCGCCTTCGGGTCGGTTCCGAAGACCTACATCCGCGCCTCTCTCGACAAGGTCATGACCCTGTCGCTGCAGGACAGGATGATTTCCAGCTGGGAGGTCGAGCAGATCTACACCCTCAAGTCGGGACACTTTCCGATGATGTCCATCCCCGACCGCTTCGTTGAGGTGATCAGTGAAATCGCAGCGGGCGCTCCCGCCCTTGTCTAAAACGAAATTCGAATCCGCCACCCAGGCGAACCGATTCAACCAACCCAACATAGAAAGAGAAATACCATGCCATTGACACTAACCATCACCGAAGGCGCCATCCCTACCGAAACAGTGAAGGACGCCGTCCAGCGCCTGACCACATCCATGCTCAAGTTGCATCAGTTGACTGGTAACAAGGTCATGACGCCCAACGTCACCGCTAACGTCGCCATCGTCCCGCAGGGCCACAGCTTCTCCGGGGGCGAAGAGTTCTCCGGGGTCTGGGTCGAGTGGAAAGTTCCCTCCTTCGCCTTCGCGTCACGAGAGATCCAGAAAGGCTTCGGCGAGGAGACTGTCGACATCATCCACGAACTCTCCGGCGGCAAACAGCCTAAGGACAACATCTACTTCAACGTCGTGCACACCGTGGACGGCGCCTGGAACCTGGATGGGCATGCCATGAGTAATGAGGAACTCGGCGGAGCCATCTCGAAGGGCTGATCGACGTCCCAGTGATCAGGAATCACAAACGGCCGGGGCGCTCATGCCCCGGCCTGTTCTCAGCTGAGCAAACGAAATTTTAACAAAGGAAAATACCATGCCACTAATTCAAATCTCAGCACCGCAAGGTGCCTTAAACAAAAACGACCGGGACGCCCTGGTATCTCAGTTGTCCGATGCGGTATTGAGATCAGAGGGAGCGGATCCGAATGACCAGGCCGCGCAAGCTCTGGTCTGGGCTCACTATTTTGAAGGGCCTGTCGGCACGAGTTACGTCGGCGGAGAGAATCTGGAAAAGCCACCATTGATCATTGCAGTCACGACACCAGAAGGCGCGCTCAGTGACGTATCACGCCAGAAGCTCGTCGAAGATATAGGTGGGATCGTCGATGGGTTCGTCGGCTCCTACGAAGGCCGCCTAAATCACTGGGCGATGCTCTACGAACTCGACGAAGGCAGTTGGGGCGTCGGCGGACAAATCTTCCGCCTCGCGGATATCCAGACTGCCATGAACATCACGCCAGCCGATGCCTGAGTCTCGCTCCGGCTACCGGTGCGTGTTCTTTATCTCCTGCCCGCCGGGGTTGCGGAGGTAAAGGCGGTGCGAAACTATTCCCGTCAGTAAGGGATACACCGAAACACCTGGCTGATCCTTTGATCGGATCCCGCCTGTTTCGGCACCCCATGCGTCCAGGTTTCCTGAAGCTCGCTGTTCATGAACAAGAGGTCACCGCTTGCCAGGCAGAAGTCATGAGTCACCGCCGGATCGTCTTTCTGCTTGAACCGGAGGATGCGCTCACCTCCTAGGGAAACGATGATGACCCCCGTTCCTTCCCCGATGTCCTCGACATTATCGGAGTGAAATCCCATGAACGAATCTCCCCGCAGGTACCAGTGGCAGGAACAGCTGTTTGGGCGGAAAGAAAACTGCTCCTGGATCCCATTCAGAAGTGGTTCCAGCGCCTCGTGGAAAGGAATCACTTGCGGGTCTTCATCGTCACCGTAGGGGACTCCGAAGCGAGCAAAGGGGCGATCGGGAATCGACTTGTCCCATGAAAAACCTTGGGTGCAATCACCAAATAGCCCATCAGGATCTGGAACGAATGCTGCAATCGAACGAGTGCCGCGCAAAAGATCGTCGATCGGTTTCTTGCTCATTGTCAGAATCACCGTGCGCCACCGTTGGGCGCACAGACAATCGGATTCCTTCCTGAACTCGAGAGCTCTGCAATTCCCGAATAGGTCCGTTGCTGATCGTTTCTATTTGAGTGGGAATCCAGTCAAGACGAAGTCACTTTTCGAGGAAGAATGGCATCCGGCACAGAGAGCAACCCCGTTACCGTGCGCAACCAGTGCGCTCGAGTCCTTGGTGCTGGTAACCTCATACCAGAACCAGCCATTGCCTCCATCGCTATCCTTCTGTGTTTTCAGGGAGACGGCCCAGCCCTGCAGGTCACCGTCTTTGCTGAACATCTCCTTTACGATCCCTGCTCCCTCGGGGTGGCTCTTGTTCCCCGCTTTGAGCGAGTCGTCCATGATGGAGTTAAGGTAAGCCTGAACGGGCATGCCGAACGTCCCTGTGATCGAATGCGGGCCTGCCGATGGGTGCTTTGCCGATTCCTTGGCCGGGAACTCTTTGTATTTTCCATCGGTGAGGAACTTGAACAGCTCTTCCTTTCCGGTCGGGATCGAACCTGCGGTATCTACAGGCGTCTCTGCGCTGGGCTGTTCGGCTTTCTCCGCCGTCTCTGCGATGCCGCGCAGTCCGGCCTGGCAGTGCTCGCATTTCTCGCCGTCGTGCAATTCCTCAGCCCCCGTATTGTTGGTTTGTGCCACTCCACCCTTGCCGGCTCGCAGGACGGGATAATACTGTGTGAAGACGAAGTCGTCGGCAGCGCTAGCGGCATGACAGGCGTTGCAGGACTGCGACGGGAACGCCTTGGCGGTGTCCGCCAGGGGGTACTCATGTCCGAAGCTGAAATACGCCCAGTTTCCCGGCTCGTCAGGAAAATGCTCCTTACTCTTGATGGTGGCTTCGAGTCCGATGAAGTCACCCATGAAGTAGCCGGCACCGCTGACGGCCTGTTTGCTGCCGACACTGACCAGCTCTTTCACCATGGTGGTGCCCTCGGGAAAATTGCCGGTTTTCTTGTAATGTTCCCAGGCATTCGGGGCGATGTAGACGTTGTGGAACTCCGGGAACGGAGCCTTCCCGTTGTTCATGTCGTTGGGGGTGAGCGGCGTCCCCACATAGACCCACTCGCGATAATTCTCGGGTCGGACCAGTGCGCCGTCGCTGGTGAATTCAGCAACGTAATTTGCAACACCTGGAGCTTGTGCCCCGCTGTCACTGTCAGACGATCCGCATCCAGTGAGCGCTAGCAGCGCTGTCCCAGATACCAGGGCAGCAGAGAAGAGATGCTTTAGTGTTATGTTCATCAATTCAGCAAAACCGACCCTCATCCAGATGAAAAGAATATTAGACTGTTTTCGCCGTACTTGATTGCCGTACTTGATTGCCGTACTTGATTGCCGTACTTGATTGCCGTGGCAGAGCGGCAGCGCCGATTTTTGGTAAATCGGCACCATTTGGCGGTATGACATTTTTGTGTGCGTCTCTTTTGTGGACGGACAAACTCGCGCCGCAGCAATTCGACCTCGTCCCTGATGGTATACCCTTCTGTATAGTCATTTACCAAGCCCATAGCCTGCATCAATGCGTAAGCTGCGTCGGACCGAAGAACTTCCAGCCACGGGCTTTCAAATCTCTGCTAGTCGCTTGGGAAGTGTTTGTGATGCTGGGAGTGGGATGTTCGCGGTGGTCCTTTCCAGCGCGGGGCTCTGGCCTACACCGAAAACTCCCACTGGCAAAGAAGTTGATTCGAACCCCTCAGGTTTGGCCAAAACCGGGATCACTCCTGCTTGAGGAAGTGATTGAAGAAAATCCTCTGAAAGAGTTCACTAAGGGGTGAATCGCCATCGGAGGTATCAACTCAAGCTGCAGAACATCATGAACCAGAACTTCACCAAATTTGCGTTCACGCCGAGTGTCAAGGACGCACAGGAGCACTACGGCTCTCGAAAGAACTACGAAAGCATGGAGAGCGATCCGGACCGGTTCCTTCTCACCGAGAAGGAGAAGTCGTATCTCCCTACGCTCGACTTCTTCTTCATGTCCACCGTGGGCGAGAACGGCTGGCCGTATGTCCAGTACCGCGGCGGACCAAAGGGCTTTCTGAAGATCGTCGACGACCGCACTTTGGGGTTCGCGGACTATCGCGGCAACCGGCAGTATATTAGTGTCGGCAACATCAACAGCGGCGGCAAGGTCGCCCTAATCCTGTTGGACTTCGCCCATCGAGTGCGACTCAAGATTTGGGCAACTGCCACTGTGACCGATTCGGAGGATGATCCCGAACTCGCCGCTCGGCTGAGTGACCCTGATTACAAAGGCAAGGTCGAGCGATCGATCACACTCACGATTGAGGCCTATGATTGGAATTGCCCACAGCACATCACTCCCCGGTTTACTGAGCAAGAGATCACTGCGGACATCTCCCGGTTCTTGCCCGCCGTGAAAGAGGAATCCTGCGAAAACTGCGACTAGCACTATCATGAATACGCAACACTTCGACACCATCGTGATCGGCTCCGGCACCTCCGCCTACTTCGCCATCACCACGCTCGCCAAGGCGGGCAACAAAGTCGCCGTGATCGACGAGCGCCCCTACGGTGGCACCTGCGCCCTGCGCGGTTGCCAGCCGAAGAAGTACCTCGTCGCCAACGCCGAAGCCGTCGCCATGGCTGACCACCTCGTGGGCAAAGGTATCGCCGAGACCCCGCGCACCGACTGGCCATCTCTGCAGAAGCACACCAACGAGTTTCTCGACGGCGTATCCGACGGCGAGGTCGAAGAGTTCCAGGCCCTTGGCATCACCACCTTCATGAGCCGCGCCCAGCTCACCGGCCCGAACGAAGTCACCGTCGACGGGCAGCAGATCACCGCCGATACCATCATCCTTGCCACCGGTTCCACGCCGCGACGTGCGGACATCCCTGGCGCTGAACACGCGCACGACAGCGAGCATTTCCTCCGGCTGCTGGAACTCCCCGAACGCATCGTCTTCATTGGCGGCGGTTACATCTCCTTCGAGTTCGCCCACGTCGCCGCCCGCGCCGGGGCCAAAGAGGTCACCATCCTGCACCGCTCCGACCGCGTGCTGAAGAACTTCGATCCCGATATGGTCGACATCGTCGTCGAAGCCAGCGAAGCCGCCGGCATCAGTATCATAACCAACGACGAGCCCACCCGCTACGAGAACGGCCCGGAGGGCTTGATCGTCCACGGCAAAGACGGCCGCAAGATTGAAGCCGATCTCATCATCGAAGCCACCGGCCGCGTCGCGAACCTCTCGGTGCTCGCCGGCGACCACGCCGGGGTGGAGCACTCGCCGCGCGGGGTCGTCGTCGACGAGTTCATGCGCAGCGTCAGTAATTCCAGCGTCTACGCCATCGGCGACGTCATCGCGGGCTCCCGGATGCTCGCCCCGGTCGCCGACGAGGAAGGCAACGTCGCGGCCCACAATATCCTCAACGGCCCCACCAAGCCCATCGACCGTTCCGTTGTCCCCAGCGCTGCCTTCACCATCCCCAGCCTCGCCACCGTCGGACTCTCCGAAGCCGAGGCCAAAGCGCAAGGCCTCGACGTCAAAGTGAACTCCGGCAGCACCACCGGCTGGGCATCATCGAAGCGTATAGGCGAAGCGCATGCCGGCTACAAAGTCCTGATCAACAATGCGGACAACACCATCCTTGGCGCCCACATCGCCCGCCACAACGCCGCCGAAGTCATCAACATCTTTGCCCTCGCCATCAAGTTCGGCATCAAAGCCGATGACCTCTCCGAGTTCCTCTGGGCGTATCCGACGTTCACGTCGGACCTGAAATACATGGTCCGGTGAATTCCACGAGAAGACATCCGTGATCCGCTCTAAAACTCTTGATTCCCAGTAGCAGTGTTGGCCCACTTTTCACAGAAGACGCCTTTTGGAAAAAGCAGTCACGGTCTTGCGCTTTCCCGTGCGTAAGCGCGAAGTTTCATGGTGGTTGTCAGATCGAAAATCGGAGGGCGGGAGGCAGCAAGCCGTCCAACTTCACTGGCCAAGTCGTGGCGCGTCCACGCTTTCAAATCCTCCACCACCTTCAACGCCTGCTTCGGATGAGACTTCAGCAAGGTGGCATACATTTTGACAATGCGATCCCGCATCTCTCCATCTTCGCTAGTTCCGCAGACGGAAAGCGCTGCGATGATCCCGGCCATTTCCTTTGCAGTCCGGTCAGGGTTGTGAAGGTAATGCTCTTCGAGAAACGTAAAGGCGACGTCTTCCTTGATCTCGATATAGGCCGTCGTCCACGCGGCGAGGTTACGGGTGAGGTTAAACCGGGCCGCTGTCTGCATCGCTTCCTGGATGCGCGCCCGGTCCGCCTCCGGAGCATCGATCGCGAGCAGGAGGATGTAGAGCGAGTGCCATTCGACATAGCGGGCGTCATCAAGAAATGCACGCAATTCGGTTCGTGGGATCGAATCTTTCAGCTGCCGGATCTCGCGATAGGGTGCCCGCGCCACTTCGAGATGAGCCAGGCGTCTGGCCAAGGGTAACTCGTCGCCCAGGCGTTTCGCGAAATACTGAAAGCGCGCCGTGGGCGAATCCCTCCACACCGCTTCCCGGGCGAGTATCTCACGCGCCACGGGCTCGAATCCGCTACCGGTGACCGCGATAACGTTCCACCCCCTGTCCGCCTCAGAGGCATCCCGTGCAAGAATGACGGATCGCTCCGGACTGACCTCGAGCAGGCGACGGGTAGCACTCGGGATCGACTTATTGATCGAAGGATCAGCGAGTTCCCCCTTCAGCACTTCGGTGGCCCGGTAGAACCAGGGCTTGCCCGGATCTTCGCGGGCGAGCACCACGGTGTCGCTATTCAGTAGTATATCCGCCGCTGATTTGCCGGGGTAGGGAACGCAGACCTGGCACGCGCGGACAGGCGACCCCGCCCCGAGTAGCAGGGCGGTCGCGACAGTCCGGAATAGGTGATTCTGGAGCGACAAACGGAGTGGGTTCAGGCTCATCGCCGTCTCCGCCCTTAGGGTGTGTACCAAATCGGCGATGTGTAGGCTCGCTCCTGCAGGACGCGGGTCACCTCGGGGCCCATCTTGACTCCAAGGCGGACTTCGTCGAAGGCGGTCCAGCGTGGGGTCGGGATCTCGAGGACGCGCCCATAGTAGAAACACTGCATTGCCGGATCGAAGTCGGGGTCGGTCCACGTCACGTTCAACTGCGCATCGCCAATCGAGTTGGTGTAGGTAGCAGTCTTCAGATCGACCGTCGAGCCAACCGGCTTGGTGACTTTGCCAGCGACGACCTCACGGTCGTCAGAAACGGCGACGTCATAAATTTTTTCATGCACTTTGCCTGCACCGTCGAGCCATCCCTTAACAATTTGGATTCGGTCCAGGTTGGCACCATCCGGATCCTTCATGGCGGCAAGCAAGATAGTCGGCGCCTTGCTTTCGGGTGCTTTGTTGAGATCGCCGCCCATTGGGACGCCCTTCGTGTAGCCAATGGCGGCCATGTCGTGACGGTGGGCGTCCGACTCGCTGAACTCGAAGCCTGCAAACATACGCACGGTCATCCGCGGACCAGTCGTCGAGTAGACTTCCTTTCGCATCATGGCATCCCACAGCGCCTCACGTGTGTTTTCAGTGGCCCAAACGGCCGCATATCCGGAACTGGAACTCTCCCACCCGCTCATCTTGGCAACGGTGCCCTCCACGGGTGGCCAGGTCTTCTTCCAGCGATCTTTGTTTTTCTGATTGGGGGAAGCCACACCGTATTTCCCAAGAAAATTATCCTCCGCAGTCTGGGCGAAACCCGTGTGACTATCGGTCGCTCCGATCATCCCGAACTTGAAGGGATTCGCTCCGAGCGTGTCGCCAACCTGCAATCCGTTCTTCAATGCAGGTCGGGCGTACTCGAATTGAAAGTTCTTGTCCTCATGGGCTTTCAGCATAGCCAGGTTCGCCTTGTCCCATCGCTCGAAGTCCGCGAACTCATCAGTCGGCGACAAGTAGGGGTGGGTCTCGCTGTCTCCTTTGTATTGGGTCGCCTCGTACAATGGCTCCCAGCGCATGCGGGTTTCGGCATACTCTCGCGTGAGAGGATTGCCGGAAAAATCCTGAAGCGCGAACATTTTGCCGGTTGAAAGATTACCGTTGTGCGGAATCGCGAGGATGCGACCTCCGGTCGTGTCCTCGTAGGTCTCCATCCACTTCCAAAGATCTTCCGGATTCTCGCTGTCGAACGCAGAAAACGGTTTCACCTTGATCGCTTTCTCCTTCCCATCCCGGAATACCACCACACGGTGCAGGTTGTCGCCGTCGGGAAACGGGCTGTATTCGAAGCCAATAATCGCGGTAAACTTTCCGGGCTCGTTGTTCGCCTCAGCCGCATCGATCGTCTTCTCCCACACCGACATTTCGAATTCGGGGTTGACGATCCTCGGGTCGTTGCCGGTCACATCATGAATGAATTCGCTGAACACGTGGGAAGCCAGCTTTCCCTCCTCGATCATCTTTGCCCAGCGGGCACCTTCTTTGTCGGCCATCAGCGTGGGGTCCTTCTGGGCCAGGCCAGGAACCAAGCCCATGTATTCGGCATGGTCTGCAACCATCAAGAAGTCCAGTGGCCGTGAAATCCGGGTCACCATACCATCGTCGGCAGCCATTTCCTCGCCCTTGGCCCAGCGGTAGGCCTCATCAGGGCCGATCTTTGTATTCCCGTCGCCGAAACCATCCAGCGAGACGCTCGTGTGCAGATGGGTGTCGCCGAAATAGACGTTCTGCGGAAAGTCCTGCCCCACGTAGGGAGAATAGGTCCATTTTTCTTCATCCTGAGCCAAGCTGGTTGCGGACGACCCGAGCAGGCAGACGTAAAAGACTGCTGCCAGTTGTATTGTGGTTTTGTTAGCTTTCATTTGTAAATTAGTTCTGATGGTGCTTCGGGAATAGTGATGGGAATTTAACAGGCTCTTCAAACATATCGGATCCGAGCCCGCTAATCAAAGCAAGGATTGCATTCCGCGGCTGAGGCCACCGTCGAGGTAGAGCATCTCTCCCGTCATGAAACTGGAGGCATCCGAGGCGAGATAGAGGGCGGTCAACCCGGCTTCGCGCAACTCGCCCGGACGTCCACCGAGAGGCACCTGAGCGGCAGCCCACTTCTTCTGGAATTCCACAATTTCGGGTGGATTCGTTTCCGTATCCGGGAAGCCACCGGTCGCGATGCCATTCACATTAATGCCGTAGGGACCCCATTCTGTTGAGAGCGATTCGGTCAGCTTATGGACAGCCGCCTTCGCCGCCGACCAGACGACGTAACCGGGGACGTTCCGCCGCACGACCCACGCGCCGATGTTGACGATCTTGCCCTGCCGACGTTCCATGAAATGGGGGCCGACAGCCTTACAGCCGAGAAAAATCGCCTTGAGATTAACGTCCATGATGAAATTCCAGTCGTCTTCCGTGAAGGGCACGTCCTCTTCATGGTCAGGGCGTGGCACCACCGGTTTTGCGACAGCGTCGCCCAAGGTATTCACAAGCACATCAAGGTGACCGAAGCGCTCGATGGCAGTCGCCACGGTGCGGTTCCATTCCTCCTCTTTCGTCGCGTCCGCGGTCAATGTCTCGATCGGCGTTCCGGCTGCTGCGAGTTCTTCGGCCAGGGGCGCCATGTACTTATCCGTCAGTGAAGTGACCATCACTTTTGCTCCGGCTTCTGCAAAGACGCGCACAATGCCTTTTCCGATGCCGCGTGCAGCACCGGCAATGATGACCGTCTTGTCCTTGAGGCTATATTCGTTGGGAATCATTTGTAATATTTGGTTTCTAATTGGTTGATCATTTCGATTCGGTTCCGCTACTGAGATTCCAGCCACGCACGCAACGTGGCGTTGACGCGCTCCGGCACCTGCAAATGCGGGATGTGACCCACGCCCGGATAAGTCACCAGAGTGTATTCACCGTCCACCCAGTCCCAGGTATCAGCCAGGCCTTCTTTGGTTACGGCAGGGTCTGCCAGGCCATGTATCTGCAGCACCGGCATTTTGACCTGCGGAAACCCGGTTAGCTCTTTATACGGTTGTCGGAAATAGTTGGCCTGATACCAATGGGCAATGCTCTGTAGGCTGGTTCGGGTATTGGCCTCGTTGACAAACGAGGTGATCGCCGGGTCCTGATCATTCCACCAGGTCGTCATTCGCAAATCAATCGCCCCGGCCAACAATTTAATCGCTGCGGCTTCCTGTTCAGAATCGACCAGCACTCGCGCGTAGGCCGAGCCCTCGGCCTGCTCGGGCGTCTGATTTGCCAGCGCTCGCGAAAATCCGCGCGGGTGAGTGAGGTTGATTATGGCCATGCGTTCCACTTTCGCCTTGTAACGATCGTCCATGGCGAAGTGCCAGGCGACGAGACCGCCAAAATCATGGGCGATCAGTGTGACGTCATCGCCACCCACATCGTCGAGCACTGCGGCAACATCGGATGTGAGTAGCTCCATGCTGTAATTTTCGACGCCTTCGGGCTTGTCGCTGCGGTTGTAGCCGCGCGTATCCATGGCGACACACTTGTAGTCCTTGGAAAGGGCGTTGAGCTGATTGTTCCACAGGTACCAGAAATCCGGCGCGCCATGGACGAACAGCAAGGTTCTCGGCCCCTCACCCAAAGTGACGTAGTGAATATTGACGCCGTCGTTGTCTACCGTGTGGTGTTCGACCCGATCAACGAGCGGGGCATCCTCTCCCGATTTTCCCGGCGAACACGCCGCCAGAACCAATGAGATAGCAATCAAGGTCGCTTTCGATCGGCCCGGAACGTGATTCAATAGGGATGGCATGGCATTCAGGGGTGTCACAGTACCAGATTGTCGCGGATCAACTTGATCGTCGCCGGAGCAGAGCTCTCGATCTGTGCATCGATGAGATGCGGCCCCTTGTTGGCCATGGCGGCGGCGAACTGTTCGTGGAACTCTTCGGCCGTGTTGGCTCGGGTCGCTTTGACGCCCATGCTCGCGGCCAACTGGAGATAATCGATCAGCGGCTTCCGGATCGTCAACATGTCCATTGATTTCTCGCTCGCGTCCCCCGGCCGCACCCGCGCCAGTTCCATCTCCAGCGAGGCGGAACCGTGGTTGTTGTAGTTGACGATGCAGACATCCGCGTTCTGATTCGCGATCGACCAGAGCGCCTGCGGACCCAGCATGAAGGAGAAGTCACCCTCGAGGCAAATGACTTTGCGGTCCGGGCTTGCGACCGCCGCGCCACAGGCCATCGAAACCCCACTGCCGATGGCGCCACCGGTGCAACTCATCAGATAGTCGTGCCGCGGAGCACACTCCGTGCTTTTGACAAAGCCGAAGCCCTCCATCTGCGAGTCATCGACGAAAATGGCATTCTCGGGGATCAGCGCTCCATAGCTCTGCTCCATGGTTGACGCGGTCAAGGTGCCGGTCGGTGGCTCAAACGTTCCCTTCTCGTAACGGTCCGAAGACGCGGTAGATGCTTTCAGCACGTCGGCCAGGTCCGTGAGGGCGGCGAGGATGTCGCAATCGATGGTAGCCAGGGTCTTGATCTCGCAACCAGCCGGCACCTTGGTCAGTGGTTTTCCTTTGTAGGAGAAGGTCGGGATTGGAATCTGGTTTCCCACCAGAATGATCTGCTCGAAGTCGGCGAGCGCAGCGATCCCTTGCTCCACCACGTAGGGGATCTGATTGAGGCGCACGGTGCCCTCGCCACGCGACCATCGTGGGACGACATAATCGTGCCAGAGCGATGCGCCGGTTGCTTCCGCGATGCGTCCGACCATTTCAAGGGCATCTTCACGCAAGGCCAGACCACCAAGCAGGATCGCGGTCTTTTTGCCCGCCTTGAGACTTTCCGCAATTCCGTCGATGGTGGACTTTGAGACACGCCGCGCCGGGATCGGTGGTAACGGATCGGTAATGATTGTCGCCTCCTCCCAGAAAGTCTGAGCTGGACCGAACACCATGGCCACTTTACCCGGGCCCTGAGTTGAAACCTGCAAGGCCTGAGCCGCGGCATCCGCCAAGAGGTCTGAACTGAGTGCCTCGCGCACCCAGTCACAGGCAGCTGCGGCGATCTTGTGCGGCCGCTCCAACATCTGGTGCTCGGGGTTATTGACCTCGTGGTTGGCTGCGACACCGCCGGCGAAGACGATCATCGGCGACGAGGCGCGACGGGCGTTTTGCATGTGTGCCAATCCGTTGGAGATGCCGCTACCGACGTGGAGCAGCGCCAGCGAGGGCTTGTCCGCCATGCGTCCGAAGCCGTCCGCCATGCCGGTGACGATGTTCTCTTGCAGTCCGAGGACGCAATGCAAGTTGGTGTGGCCGATCTCTTCGATGATCTGCATCTCAGACGTGCCGGGACAACCGAAAACGGTGTCGATGCCGCCGTCAACGAGGACCTTGAAGAACGCCTGTGCTCCGTTCATTCTCTCATTTTTGCTAATGCTCATGGGTGGCTTGTGGTTTGGTTGTGCTTGATTGGTTGGTGGAATTTCACAGCACCAAATTTTCGCGGATCATCTTGATCACCGCGGGTGCCATGCTTTCGACCTGCGCATCGATCAGGTGCGGACCTTTTTTATTCATGGCCGCCTCGAATTGCTCATAGAACTCTTCCGCGCTTGTCGCTGTTGTGGCGGGCACACCCAAACCTTCGGACATACGGACCCAATCAATGTCGGGGTTCTGCAGGTCGAGCATTTTCATCATGTTGGGTGTTGCATCACCTGGCCGGACACGCGCGAGTTCCATCTCCAGGGCCCGGGAGCCCTTGTTATTCATAATCACCACGCAGATATCCGCTTTTTCCTGTGCCATGGTCCAGAGCGACTGGTTGGTTTGCATAAATGACCAATCACCAGAGAGTAAGACGACTTTCCGGTCTGGACAGGCGACGGCGGCACCGACCGCAATTGATCCGGAATTACCGATAGCCCCACCTGTACAACCGCTTAGCCAGTCATGGCGGCGAGCACCCCTGGTGATCTCCATCGTGCCGAAGGTTTCCATCTGACCCTCGTCGATAACAATGGAATCCTCTGGCAACAGGTTGGCGACAGTCTGGTCAACGACCGCGGGGTTGAGAGCGCCCGAAGGAACGTCATAGGTAATGCGTTCCTGTCGTGCCATCGGCTCCGCAGGGACTCCTATGGCATCAGCCAGAGCGGTCAGCGCAGCGATCATGTCCGTTTCAATCGTTGCGAGTGTTTTTATTTCACATGAATCGGGAACCTTGGTCAGCGGCTTGCCTTTGTAGGAAAAGGCGGGGGCCGGGATCTGATTGCCGACAAGGATGAGTTGCTCGAATTCAGCCAACGCTTTCTGCCCATCTTCGACCACGTATGGGATCTTCTGAACTGGCACACGTCCCTCACCGCGCTGCAGACGAGCCAGGAGCGAGTCATGAAAGAGAGTGGCACCGGTAGCGGCCGCGATACGGCCTGCGATCTCCAGCGCCTCATTTCTTAGAGCGCGGCCCCCGAGCATGAGCGCCGTTTTCTTGCCGGCCTTGAGGTCTTCAGCCAACGCGTCAATCACCGATTGGGCGACACGGCGGCCAGGGGTACCTTCCTGAACTTCCGGCAACAGGTTGGCGTCTCCCCACATCGCCTGACTAGGCCCGAACACCAACGAAACTTTACCGGGATAGGAATTGGCAACCCGTATGGCCTCCGCGCAAGCATCACCCATGTGATCACCTGTCAGAGCCTCCCGTGCCCAGTCCGTGGTGGCGGCCGCTATCTGCTGCGGCCTGTAGAGCATCTGGTGTTCCGGATTGTTGACCTCGTGGTAGGCGGCCACACCGCCAACGAATACGACCATGGGCGAATTTGCCCTTCGCGCGTTATGCATGTTGGCCATTCCATTGGTCAAGCCACACGCCACGTGAAGAAGTGCTAGTGATGGCCGGTCTTTCATCCGTCCATACCCGTCGGCGGCACCGGTCACCACGTTCTCATGGATGCCAGACACGACATGCAGGCCTTTCGTCAGTCCGATCTCCTTGACCAACTGCATTTCCGAAGTGCCTGGACAGGCGAATACGGTGTCGATTCCACCGCTGATTACGGTATCAAAGAATACTTTTCCACCGTTCATTTTCTGTTGTTCACTCATGTCTAGTTTTACTAATTGTGATTTATTTAAGAATTAGTAGCTTCATAATCCTTCCTCATCAGCGCCACCATCATCGGTGCCAGGCTCTCCACTTTGGCATCAATAAAGCGAGGCCCCTTTTTCTTCATCGCGTCAGTAAACTGGGCATGAAATTCTTCGGCGGTATTGGCAACCGAAGAAGGCACACCCATCGATTCGGCCATTTTATCATATTCGATGTAGGGCTTACGGATGTGAACCATGTCCAGGGATTTCTCCTGCGCCTCTCCTCGTCTTACTCTCGCAAGCTCTCCTTCCAGCGCTGCAGACCCACCATTGTTATAGTTCACCACCAGGACATCCAAATTTTGGGCGGCCAAATTCCATAGAGCAGTATTACATTGCATGAGCGTATAATCACCTGACAACAAAATCACTTTCCGGTCTGGACAGGCCACTGCTGCTCCGGCTGCAATCGGCAAACCCGAGCCAATTTGTCCACCCGTTGGTGCGGGCAATAAATCAAAGGGTTCAGCACCCTCTGTATTTTCTCGAAACATCATCGTAGAGACCACGCCATCATCGACCACAATCGCATCTGCAGGCATCGATGCGGTAATGGTTTGTTCCATCGAGCCGCATGTTAACTTTCCAGTGGGTGCCTCAACCGTTTTTCTTTCGTACCTGTTGCTCGCTGATTTGGGGGCATCAAGGGCATCCGCCAAATCATTCATTGCTTGGAGCATGTTATTATCCGGGCTGGCCAAGGTCATCACGGAAGTGCCCGGTGCTATTTTATTTGGATCTTTTCCTTGATAGGTAAATTCCGCCACTGGGATCTTAGCGCCAATCAATACCAATTGGGCATACTCCGAAAAGAGTTTCTGGGCATCTCCAGATTCATAGGGAATGTTTGAGACTTTGATACGCCCAGCACCCTTATGCAATCTGGCCGTCGCAAAATGCTCTTGAAATAGGGTGCCGCCTGCACCTTCCGCTATTCTGCCCGCAGCTTCCAGTTCTTCGCCCATCCCTGCCGTTGCCCCTAAGACGAATGCCGTTTTTTTGCCTGTTTTTTGGCCTTCTTTAATCGCTTCAGCGATGGTTGAGATTGTGGAAGAAGCCACTTCCCGGCGAGTATCCCGGAGCTTGGTAGGTTCGGACATAAGACTCGCATCGGCCCAGGCGAGATTGTTTGGGGCATACACCATGGCAATCTTACCTGGCGCCTCATTCGCCACTTCTACCGCTCGAGCACCAGCCTGTGCCAAGTCATCGCCAGATTTTGCTTCATACACCCAATCGGTTGTTGCTGCGGCAATATCGGGACTTCTTTTTTTCATGATATGGACCACATCGGTGCATTCGTGATAAGCCGCCACGTGTCCACTATAGACCACCATCGGAGTCATGGCTTTTCTAGCGCCATGCATGCTGCTCATGGAATTAGTGAGTCCAGCCCCGACATGTACCAATGCCAGCGCAGGACGCCTCAGCATTCTACCATAACCATCAGCCATCCCTGTGACCGTGTTTTCATCTAAACACATGATACATGCCAGATCCGAGTAGCCCATTTCGTCGACTACCTGCATTTCAGATGTGCCGGGCGTGCAGAAGATGGTATCCACACCTCCCGCTACAAGTGTTTTAAAAAAGGCCTGCGCGCCGTTCATTTTCTTTTGTTTACTCATGGTCAGGGTGGGTTGAAATTTATTGGTTTGAGATTGGCCTTTTTTGGCGGCCTGGGATATTGCGATTCTCGAGATTGAACAAACTGTGATTGGGGTCTGGCGCCCTAATTTCCAGACGGTTCCTTCTCAGCGAGCGCATAGTAGATGCGCGTGATGAGGAGTTCGGCCCCTATGATGGAAAAGGCCACCGCGTAAAATGGAATGATACCGCCAAGCTCGACATGTTCTCCAAACACAAGATCGACCGCTTCCAGCATCACAAATTTTGACCCGAACAGGATGATCCAGGCAAAGAGCCACCGCAGCACCTTGGGAGCCTTCCCCGGCTTGGCGTTGAAGTAGTTCGCAACGCGATGTTCTAGCTTCATCGAGAGCTTCAGCAGGAGTTGCAGCAATGCTGCCGCCCCCAATGAAATCAGGAACGAATCGATGATGACTTTCTCCCAGAATTCTACATACAGATTCAGGACCACCAAGTCGACCAGGACGCACAGCATATAGCCAAGGAACATCGTCTGCCGATTGTTGAGAAATTTGTATCCCGCTAATCCGGGCACGTTAACTGGAATGTCGGGTTCTTGGTGCTTCATCTAATTGAAAATAAATATCAGGTCGGTGTCTTTGTTTGGCGAGAAAGATTGAGTCAGGTTCAGGTCGCTGAGTCTTCGAAGGGGCGTTACGTGGCCAAAGTCAGACTGGTTGTCATGTTTCCATAGTCCGACAGGTCAATTCCATTCATATTGCGCCAAAAAGTGCACTGGACCACTCAGAGACGCTTCACCAGTGCCCTGCGATATTCCCGTGGGGAAACACCGCTGACACGTCGGAAAGAGCGGGAGAAGTTCGAGGAGCTTTCGAATCCCAATGCTTGGGCGATTTCGATGATCGGGCGCTCTGTCTCTTTGAGCATTTCGGAGGCGACCGTGAACCGTGCCGCGTCGAGCATCGCAGAAAAAGTCAGCCCTGATTCGGTGAGTCGGCGTTGGAGGGTCCGGGGACTGGTGTGTAGAATCTCGGCACAGATCTGCAGGTCGATGGGATCTCGCCGCAAATAGGTTCTCAGTATCCGGTCAAAGACGGTGCGGAGGCAGGTGTCGGTAAGAGGCTCTTCAAACAGGTCGGGACCAGCCGTCGGTATTTGCTCCGGCGCGTAGGCGTGCCTTGGGAGGGCTGCCAGCGCGCTCTTGGGGATGTCAAACCGCCAATGGTTCGACGAGGAATGGATCCGGGAAAACGGGAACATTGTCGAGAGGCGTGGGATTTCGGCAATCCGGCCGGGCACCCAGAGCTTGGTTGGTGTCCACTGCGGTTCGACATAGCTGCGCACGATATCGATCACCGTCTCAATCCCGAAGCATCCAAAGTGAAACTCGGCTTCGTTGGAAAGTGCCGTCTGATATCTGAAGACCGAGGCGCCGAAGTCGTTCAGAACCACTTCAAACGGAGTGGACGTGTGCGCCTTCATCCGGGCAAAAGCCTGCTGCAGCGCCGCGTAAACCGTAGGCTCCCCCGGCCTGGCATAGGTCCATTCCGCGCCCGTGCTGCGAATGTGGATTGCCGCTTCGTGCCCAATATTGGGGAGACCGCCCAACCGCGCTGCCCCGGAAATAAAATTACCGACGACATGTTGGGGGAGCACATCCCTGCAAGTATCCAATGGTTCCGGGGAACGGAAATTCCGTTCAAGCAGCCTATCAGTCCTGACATCGCGGTCCTTGAGGAAATCGAGCGTCGGTTTGAGAGCCATCCCGTGAACCCAGGGGATGGCGTGCGCACGAAGATTTTGCTGCTTGGACATCGGTCTTTGGGTAGCAGATCGGAGTCTATAGCGTTAGTCAATGCCTATCGCGTCTGTCAAGAGTTCACGGAATATTGCTTTCTTACTTTAGGTTGGCCTCTGCCACCACCTCCAAGAGTTGGATTTGAAGAAGCCGTCTACCATGTGATGGCGCGAGGTATCCGTCGGGAGCCAATGGTTTTTGAGATTCAGGGCGGGTGATGTTCATCGATACGACTGAGGAGGCCTACGAGAAAACGGCCGGGGAGATCTTTGCATGGGTGCTAGTGAACAGTCATTATTACGCCGTTTTTCGAACTCCTGCCCCCAAACCAACCAGCCATTCCCCTGATGCAGAGCCCCCGGAACTGTGGTTGAGTTCTTTTGATGAGCCGAAAGAAGAAGCGCAAACAGTCCGAAGACGAGGGAAACCTGGCGAACACTCCCTTTGAGGCGCTATCGGAACTGACTAACCTTCCCGAGGGCGACGCATCACCATCTCAGCCAACCTCCCGCCGCAATCGGAAAAATACCAAGCGGGGGCGGCTCGATATCATCCGGGAGACGGCCCACCGCGGCGGCAAGGTGGTCACGGTGGTGGCCAACTTCCAAGGAATCGGCCTGCCTGAGAAAAAGGAGCTCGCCAAAAAGATCCAAAAAACCTGCGGAGTTGGCGGCACTATCAAAGACGGTCGCATCGAGATACGGGGTGACCTTCGTGATCAGGTGAAAGAGATTCTGGAAGAGGCGGGATTCAATCCGGTTTTCGCTGGCGGGTGAGTGGGGTAGTCAAGAATTCACGGTATGAAGCAGGGACCAAGGTGCCTCGCGCAGAGACGCGGAGCCGCAGAGGATGGAGAAAAAGCTTTGCGGTAATCCCGCCATTGGCGTGATCCGCATTCAGGCTTCGCTTATCAAAATCTTACTTCGCTCGATCATGGCAGGCTACGTGAGACAAAATGGAGCCTTCCGCCATGGGTGTTAGACGGAGCCATGATTCTCCGCCCACTCACCGGATCGCGGTCTTGCTGCGGGTAGGTAGATGACTCAGGGTGCCGCCATGCGATGGCTCTTCTTTCTGTTCCCGGCATGCTTTGCCCTCTCCCTGTCAGCCGAGGAGAACCTGGTGGTTCCCGGTGAGCGAAGTGTCATTCGTTTTTCGGAGTCTCCCATGCAGTCGTCGGATCCTGAACAGGTCAGGCACCGTCTCATGGCCTCGGAGAATCCGGGGGACTACGATGTCTCGAAAGAGGCCTTCGATATTCTGCTGCCGGAGACCTGGAATGCCAGCGACCCTCACGGGCTGTTCATCTGGATCAGCGCCGGGAACTCACCCAAGATCCCCAAGGAGTGGGAAAAGATACTCGCCCAGCACCGCCTGATCTTTATCGGGGCGCAGAATTCCGGAAACAAACGCGACATCTTTGATCGCATCCGACTGGCGATCGACGCCAATCACAATATGCGCCAGCGCTATCCCATCGACGGGCGTCGTGTCTATGTGTCAGGCTTCTCCGGAGGCAGCCGCGTGGCGAGCATGCTCGGAGTGGCGTGGGGCGATATGTTCAGCGGTACGATTTGCTGCATGGGGGTCAATTTCTACACTGATATCACCGCTCCTGACGGTAAGGTCTACGGACTCAATTACCTCCCCAGTGAGCAGCTCCTTCCCATCGTCAAACAGGCCTGTCGTTATTCGCTGGTCACGGCGGAGAAGGATTTCAATCTCGCCAACACTGAAGGCGTTTACGAAAGCGGATTTGTGAAAGAGGGCTTTCAGCACGTGCAACTCTTCGAAGTCCCTGACCACGGTCACAAAATGCCACCGGCAGACTGGTTGGAAAAGGCCATCAAGTTTGTGGATGAGGGAAAGGAGTAGGCGTCGAGCGCTGTTTCCGTGGGCCTGCCTTGATGGCCGATAATTTGTAATTCTGGTTGTTGTTGCAGAGGTGCGGCGAATAGGGCGTCAGAATCTAAGTCTAAGGCTCTTAACTACTCGAATCGTATGAGCTCCTGTCGGGATTGAGGCTGAGATGAGGAGGCGACCTATTCGGGCTCGGATGACGCATCGCTAGCCCGGTATGAGAGAGCTTCTCTGACTATCCCCTTAAGCATACCCGCGAACACCAGTTGGTGAACTGGAATCAGTGAATACCAGTAACACTTTCCAAACCAACCAACGGGATCGAACAGGGCAGTTTGACGAATCATGGATCCGTCGCCCTCTGGGGCAACTTCAAATTCGAGCCAGGCTCTACCAGGCACTTTCATCTCAGCTTTCAGTCGAATAAATCCCTGAGGGTCGTATTGTTCGACTCGCCAGAAATCAATAGTATCTCCGGCTTGGATGAGCTCGCGATCAGGTCGACCACGGCGCATGCCGACTCCGCCGATCAGTAGATCAAGGAAGCCTCGCATCTGCCACAACCAATCCCAAGCATACCAGCCAGTATCACCTCCGATGCGCTCGATAACCTTAAATGCTACTTCGGGTGGCCGGTCAACGTAAAGACTGCGTGAATCAGTTAGCCGACTTTTGAACTTTACGCCTTCCCAGGATAGCGGAAGGCCTGATGACGATTGAGCGTCGGACCAACGGTTTCGCTTGCCCCGTTGACTTTCTTTCGCAAGGGCTTGCGTAATTGACTCATTGATACCGCGAGGGTGAATTCCGAATACGCTGAGTGCTGAGTCGTCGGTGACAACGGTTGCATGGACAATGCTCTCGATCAGCTTGCGCCCGATACGCGCGTAGAGAGGAGTCACTAACCCCAGCCAAAGACTGGAAATATAGGGAGACAGAAAGGGGACTGGAATCATCCGGATTCGCTTGCCGCTTATACCCGCATAGGTCTGCATTATTTCTCCATAAGAAACCTGATCGGCCCCTCCGATCTCGTATACGCGATACTGGGAATCGGGTAGTTCAAGTGCTGCCATCAAGTATTCGATTAGATCATCGATCGCGATTGGCTGAGCCTTTATTGAAACCCATTTGGGGGTGGTCATCACGGGGAGTTGGTCCACTAGAGATCGAATCATCTCGAAAGACAGGCTGCCGGCTCCAATGACAATGGAGGCACGGAACTCAAGCACTGGTACGCCTGATGCTTTCAGAATTCGCCCGACTTCCTGACGACTTCGTAAGTGTTTTGAAAGTGACTTATCCTCATTTCCCAAGCCTCCCAGATAGATGATTCGGCGAACGCCAGCTCGTTGGGCCGCCTGGCCAAACAGGGTCGCGCCTTCACGATCCACTTCTTCGAAGGACTCCGATGACCCCATTGAGTGGACAAGGTAGTAGGCCGTGTCAATGCCAGTAAGTGCGAGATCGAGGCTGTTGCTATCCAACACGTCCCCTTGCACCACTTCTGTCGTGCAGGCGACCTTGGGTTGCAGAAAATCAGGCTGTCGTGCCAGGCAGCGCACTCGCAAGCCACATTCTTCCAGCGATTTGAGAAGTTGGCCACCCACGTACCCCGTGGCACCAGTCAGTAAAATGGAAGGAGTTATCGAATTCATGGTGTTCTATATCATTCTGGAATCGTATGCCCAGTGAAGGAGTGCCTGCCTTTGCCTGGGCCGACAATCGAGGTCGCCTGGCTCACAGTGATTCTCTACCTGACTAACGTGGCGCCGAATAGCGAGCCAGCGTTTGACCTGTCGCTCATCGTCTTCGCAGCGTCGCCCCATGAAATAGCGGCAATACCACTGAAACCACCCCCTGGGATCATCTGCTTGTATCCAGCCCTTGCGCCTCCACTCAGCAAGTGACTGCGATGCAGTGACTCCAAAAAAGTTCAGATTCTTGTCGTAGCCGTGAGGACTCAATTTGGCATGAGAAAACCAATCGCCGGGAAACTCATCAGTGCAATCCGTCATGTATTTACCGCCAAAGACGCCGAGGTGAAGTATCTTTTTTGGAGATATGTCAGGACTGAAGGCTGGATCAAAATGGCGTCCGACTGGTTCCGTGAGCCAATAGCAGTAGTTCGACTGCATTCGGTCGTGGACTACTATTTCCTTGGCTTTCATTGGGTTGATCAGTTGGTTTATTCGGAATCCTATTCGAGAGCAATTTCTTCGACAGTGAGAAGGTCTTGAAGTGCGTCTTCCATGATGACTCGGGCCTGCGCAGTGGCAGCGTGTAGCCTTGAATGGAGGCGAGCATCTTCCTGACTCTGGTTTTCACATTGTTCGCTGTATGATTCAAAGGAGACCAAACTGGAAATGAGGCCCGAAAGGTGATGGGGGCACTCGCACTTTAAGTCTATACTGACAGACGAAAGGTAGGTGAGTTGCTCGTTACTGAACCGTCTTTGGGGCGGGGCTGATCTTTCTTCGGGGTCGATGTCTGACTCAGCGGAATGAGCATCAGGCTGAGATCTCCAGGCAAGGCGAAGCCTCTCGACATCAACTGGGCCTTTCAGTGCGATGAGCCGTTCGCTTGTTTCAGTCAGGGGAGCCAGAACAGCAGACGGCGCAAAGTCATAGATGATAATGGTTCGGCGGGACCTGATGCGAAGGGCCAAACCTTTGATTTGTTCGAGATCTTTCTCAAATAAGGTCGGCACCGCGACAAGCAACAGGTCGCACTCATCTCCAGTGAGTTCCCGAACTGCGTGGTCAGGAGTCGGATACCTTCCTTTGAGAACCACTCCTGGAAAAGCCGGGCCCGTGCCAAAGCAGAGTTCAGCGAGTCGAGAGCCGATGATGATGAGAGATCGGGGCCATTCATCCGCAGATGGCTTTGTTAACTGGGAGGCATCAGCCGCGGCCTGCTGAGAGATGCGCTCCTTCAACGCTTCATTAGGCAATGATGCGATGTTGCCGATGGCGTGACCGGTATCGACAAGAGACTTGAGCAGTTTGAGCCGCTCAAGATCTTCAGAGCTGTAGAGGCGTCGTCCAGTTTCGGACCGAGCTGGTTCCACCACCGAGTAGCGTTTCTCCCACATGCGGAGATTGGGGGCGTTGACTCCAGTGAGGCGGCAGATTGCGCCAATATCGTAGTGTTCTGGAAGGGATGAGGAGGTCATAGATCGTCTTGTTTAAATAACGTTTAGGTAAAAAAGCTATTTTTGTCAACAAAAGTGAATCCAAATCAAAATTTGTGGCGTTACATCCGCTGAACACCGAAACAAATACTAAACAAATTCTGAAAAATTGGAATAATCCAAACAAAAGCCAAACAATACCTAAACTAAATATAATATGAAAATTAAAGCCATTCTTACTCTCTTCACTTCACTCGCAGCGATCAACGTCGCATTCTCAGCCACTGCAGAAAACGACATTGTCGAAGTCGCCGTTGCAAATGGGAATTTTGAAACACTCGTGGCGGCCGTGACTGCTGCTGATCTCGTGGAAACGTTGAAAGGCGAAGGCCCATTCACCGTATTCGCACCCACTGACGAAGCGTTCGCTAAGCTTCCTGAAGGGACAGTAGAAACACTGCTCAAGCCGGAGAATCTTGAGAAATTGCAGAAGATCCTCACTTATCATGTTGTCTCTGGCAAAGTCATGGCGGCCGACGTGAAACCAGGTGCAGCGGAAACTGTTTCTGGTGATGACCTCACCATTTCGGTTGTTGACGGTAAAGTCATGGTAGATGGCGCTACCATCGTGATGACCGACATCGCCGCCAAAAACGGAGTGATCCACGTGATCGATGCGGTGGTGATTCCAGAATAATCAGTCCTGATTCAGCCCCTCCTGTAATAAGCTGAAGCGGCTGCAGGGCAGATTTCTGCCCTGCAGCTAAATCATTGGAACAACTGACTAACTTTTAACCGCGGCCAGTTTCTTTCGGCCGCAAACTTCGACTTGCGACGAGGAGAATACGGAAGAAGCGTCTCTACCAAAGTAACCTGACCTCTTCTTCTATGTCCCACGTCACGATCTATCACTACCCTCATTGAGGTTCATCCACGAATGCCTTGGCGGTCGCCGAGGAACTGGGAGTCGATCACAAAGTGGTGCTCTACATCAAGGAGCCCCCTGGAAGCGAAGAGCTGGAAGCCATTATCGCAGGGCTCGAGGATCCGGTTGAGGACCTCGTCCGCAAGGATTCCAAGTTCAAGAAGCTGGAACTCAACCCTGACGATTTCGTGGGCAACCCCGAGGCGGTTATTGAGATTCTGCTGAAGCACAAGCAATTGCTGCAACGTCCTGTCCTGGTCAAAGGAAAGAAAGCGATCATCGGTCGCCCCAAAGCCAGAATCTACGATTTCCTGTCATAGTCCGGCCATCATTTTTGGATCAATCGGGCACCTGGAATGACCGAGATTCCGCCCTCGATCCGTACCTTGGCACGAGCATTCGGCGAAGATAGCCTTCCCATTTCCACACCGTTCCGATTCATGATTACTCACCGCCACCTCACTGTCCTTTCGGTCTCCCTGCTTTTCGCCGTCGTTTGGACACTGTCCTTGCGTGCTGCGGACCGCCCCAACATCATATTCCTCTTCGCTGATGATCAGCGGGCCGACACCATTGGCGCTCATGGTAATCCTTATATCCAAACGCCGAACCTCGACCGGCTGGCGTCGGATGGATTCAGCTTTCGGCGGAACTACTGCGCTGGCTCTTTCAGTGGCGCTGTCTGCGTAGCGAGCCGTTCCATGTTGATGACGGGGAAGCACTGGATGAACCTTCCGAAGGAGAAGCCGCAGGCTAACTGGGGCGATTCCGTGACGCTGCCCAGCCTTTTGACCGCCGAGGGCGACTACACCTCTTTCATGATTGGTAAATGGCACAACGGGCAAAGCACTCTTGATCAATCCTTTTCGAACGGTCGATCAATCTACATGGGAGGCATGGAGAACCACGCAGACTTCCAAGTTCAGGATCTTGAGGCAGGCCAGCTGAGCGAAAAGCGCGACGCCGGTGCGTTTTCCAGCACCGCTTTCGCCAATGACGCTATTGAGTTCATTGAAGGCGCTGAAAGCGAAAAACCGTTTTTCCTCTATGTCGCTTTCATGGCTCCCCATGATCCGCGCAATCCGCCCGAGAAGTATCGCGAGATATACTACCAGAACCGTCCGCCGCTTCCGGAGAATTTCCTGCCGGAGCATCCTTTCCAGAATGCGCCACAAGCCACTTCGGGGCGTGACGAGGGATTGGCGCCGTGGCCGAGAACCCGCGATGTCGTTAGTGATCAGCTTTGCGAATATTATGGGCTCGTGACGCATCTCGACGAGCAGGTTGGTCGGATTCTGAAAGCCCTCGAGGGAAGCCCGCATGCCGAGAACACGATCGTCATCTACACGGCCGATCACGGGTTGGCCATGGGTAGCCATGGATTACTGGGCAAACAGAATGTCTATGAACAAAGCATGATGTGCCCATTGATTCTCAGGGGGCCTGGCGTGCCTGCTGGAGAATCCAGTGACGCGTTCACTTACATTCATGATCTCTATGCCACTGTTTGCGATTTCGCAGGGGTTGAAACCGGAGACAAGGTCGATGCGCAAACGCTTCGACCTCTCATGAATGGCGAAGTCGACAGCATCCGAGACTCAGTCTTCCTTCCCTTTCAGAATAACCAACGGGCGGTTCAGGATGGGCGCTGGAAGCTGCACGTCTATCCACAGATTAACCACCAACTCCTTTTTGACCTTTCCTCCGATCCTCACGAGATGAACAACCTGGCTGAGAACCCGGAATACGCCTCAGAGATGGCCCGAATGACGGAGCTGTTGGAAACCTGGAGAGGAGATCTGGGAGATCCCTATCCGCTCAGCGTCGAGGACCCTGCACCCAAAGAACCCCAATACGACAATGCCAATCGTGTTCTCGATATCTGGCAGCCTGAGTGGATTCGTGAGAAATATTTCGGAGGCCGGGATACGCCGAACCATGGTTCCAAAAAGAGCAGTGGCCAAAAGGGTGAATAGTCGGGAAGCTGTGTTGTTAGAAATCTAAATTTATGAATGTAATCCTTACTCTTACGGTAGCGACTGTTCTGTCTCTAGGGGCCGCGGTTGGCAGGTCAGCCGACTCGGCCAAGCCAAATATCTTATTCATCTTTGCCGACGATTGGGGTTGGGGCGATTTGAGCTGTCACGGCCACCCTTATGCGAAAACCCCGAACATTGATCGTATCGCGAAAGAGGGGACGGATTTCACGCGTTTCACGGTGGCCAGTGGCGTTTGCTCTCCGAGTCGAACGGCCGTGATGACGGGACACTTTCCGGCGCGCTACAGCATTGACGGACACTTTGCCTGGGTGCCGAGCAATGAGAAGCGTGGTATGCCTGATTGGCTTGATACAGCGGCGCCAACTTTGCCGAAATTTCTCCAGGGTGCTGGCTACGCGACAGCTCACTTTGGTAAGTGGCATCTGGCTAATAATATGATCCCCGATTCTCCGACCCCTGCGGAATACGGTTACGATGCCTACGGGGCTTTCAATTGCTCTGGCGAACAGATGCCGGTGCACGAGGACGCGATGCACACCAACGCGTTCATCGAAAAGGCGGTCGCTGATGGGAAGCCTTTCTTTGTGAACTTGTGGGTGCACGAGCCGCACACGCCCTTTCATACGGTACCGAAATATGAGTGGCGGTTCCGCGATATGGAGAGCCAGCCTGATGCGATCTACGCGTCGGTATTGTCTCATGCCGATGACCGAATCGGAGAGGTGCTCGACACGCTCGACCGACTGGGGGTCGCGGACAACACGCTGGTGGTATTCAGCTCTGATAATGGTCCGGCCCGGGCCTCAAAACCCGGCGAACTGAAATTGTCCTACGACACAGCCACCGGGGCGGGTTGGGGAATCAATGCTGCAAAAGGAATTACAGCCGGGCGAAAAGGATACAAGGCCGCTTTGTTTGAAGGTGGAATCAATGTTCCGTTCCTGGCGCGTTGGCCGGGCAAGATAGCGGTCGGAGCTAAGGATGAGACCTCGCTGATTTCGGCGGTAGATCTGTTACCGACTTTCTGTGAAATCGCAGGGGTTGAGTTGCCTGATAGTTATCAGGGGGACGGAGTCAGTCAGTTGAGTGTGTTGAAAGGGGAGGCGACTTCCGCTCGAGAAAAGCCGCTTTTTTGGAAGTCCTTGTCTCGCTGGCCAACTGGGGCCGACAAGGGTCATCACTGGGTCTCCTATGCTATAGTCGATCAAAACTGGAAGCTAGTTACTAACACTGACCGAAGTTATGTCGAGTTGTATGACATCGCTGCAGATCCTTATGAGGAGTTCGATCTGAGCAAATCTAATCCGGAGGCAGCCAAGGAACTGGTTGGCAAGATCGAACAGTGGATCGCTACCTTGCCGGAAAAGCCCACAGGTGATGTGTTTTCCTCCGAGCGCAACCAATAGCAAACGTGCTAGGGATTGCTCAGCTCGATCGTATCAGCTGAGTAATTTTTGATCAGGGTATCGAGGGAGGCCGTGATCTCTTTTTCAGTGCCCGTGAGTAGCCAGTAGCGATAAGCCAAAGTGGTTTGGGGTCCCAGTTCCACCTTGGCAATGGGAGCGATGTGCGAGCAGGTGCCGTCGAGGGGGTCGTTGCTGTTGCCAGCACCATGGGGACCGAAATTCCAGCGCTCGCCCGCCGTTGGACTGTAGATGCAGATTCCCTGACCCTGTGAATTTAAGCAGGCCATTGCATTGAGCGGGGGCTCCGCTTGAGACCACGGTCGTCTGTCCGTTCGAGCTTCGTCGCGCCATTGTCCGCCGCCGAGGTAGCTTTTGAACTGGCTGAAATTGCGAGTGAAGTAGAGGGCGGGGAGTTCCTGGGGGCGCAGTGCCGCCGGGCCCCAGCGATCGTTGAGTGGGCGCTCGCAGATGAGCTGACAGCGAACCCGAACGGCATTGTCGATCCCTGGCTCAAGACGGGTCCATTGCTTCATGACCGCATCGGCTTCCTCGTCGGGCATGTCCCAGAGCTTGGGAATAGTTTCGGCGTAGAGAGTCTCTGGATCGAGCTTCTTGAATTCGGTCACGCGTGCCCAGGAGCGAATGCCGCCTCCCTGAATGGGGTTCCACGCCCAGGGGGCCCAGTGGGAACCCTGTCCCTCAGTCTGTCGATCAAGCCGATGGCCCGCGTAGTAGGATTGCTGAATGAGTCGACCCGGGTCGTGAATGTTAACCATGTTGCCCTGGTAGCCCGATGAGGACAGCCAGGTGATGGAAGCTCCGAGTGCCTTGTCGATCCCGATCTTGATAGACCCGCTGTCGACGGTGAGTAGATCCTGCGGAGGGCGCTCCTGAATGTTGGGCGTGTCTTGCGCTTCGGCGGACAGAGCAGAGCAGGTCAGAACGCAGGCCGCGATGATGGGGTATCGGGTCATTGTCGAAATCCGTCGGCTCATGGCTGACACTCCTCAAGGAAACGTTTGTATAGTTCTCGGCGGATCCCGGCGCTGTTGTCGGGTGTATCGATGACAATGAGACGAATTTTTGCAGTGACCGTTTCACCGGCGGCGATGCCTCGATCCCGTATAGGTCGGCCTCCCTATTTGACGCCGTTCAGAAAACGCACGCAAACAGGACTGTCGACATTCGCTTGATTCCCCGAGAAAGACAGTTCGCCACTCGCTGGGTCGATGGAGAAAACTGAAATGGTATTCGAATTCTGCCCTGCTGCAAGGAGCCACTTTCCGTCCGGGCTCACCGCAAAGTTTCTTGGCGTTTCCCCCTGGATTAATTCATTCTCGACGTATGCCAGTTTGCCTGAAGTCTCGTCAATACGATAGACAACAATGGTGTCGTGACCACGGTTCGATCCGTAGAGGAACTTGCCGGAGGGATGGCACACCACTTCAGCGGTCGATCCCACTTTCTCGGTGTTAGGGGGGAGGGTGCTGACAGTCTGTAGCGAGCTCAGTGATCCTGACTGACTGTCCACCGAGAAGGCCTTCACGGTGAGTGACAGCTCGTTGATGACATAGGCCGTCTTCCCGTCAGGGTGAAACGCGAGATGGCGAGGGCCCGACCCTGCGGAGATCACCGTTTCACCGGAAGCAGTGAGCAAACCTTGCTCGGGATCAATCTCATAGCGATAGATCCGATCCGTGCCCAGGTCCGCGGCATAAGCGAATCGGTCATCCAGAGAGAAGTTAATTGAGTGAGCGTGCGGCTCTTGCTGACGTTTGGCATTTACGCTGCTTCCCTCGTGCTGCATCAAACTGACGGCTTTGGAAAGCGATCCGTCCTTGAGGATTCGATAGCTCGCCACGTTTCCTCCGGAGTAGTTGGCGACGGCAAGCGCCTGGCCGTTCGCGGTAATGGATAGATGGCAGGGGGCGCCGCCTCCGGTAGGTTGCCGATTGATCAACTCAAGTTGGCCGTCCGTGCGAACGTGAAAAGCGTTCACCGATCCGCCGTCCTGAAAATTGGCGACCTCGGATACGGCGTAGAGAAACTTACCGTCTGCGCTCAACTCGAGAAAAGACGGGTTCTCTAATACTGCAGCGAGAACCGGCGTTGAGAGAGTGCCCTTCTCAGTATCCCAGTCCGAGAAGTAGATCCCTTCAGAATTCACCTTCGTGTAGGTTCCAAAGTAAACCCTGTCAGGTGTTGCACCCAACAGGGTTGAGTCAGTCAATGACGCGAACAAGAGCAGAAGAGTGAAAGAAAAAATGCGCATTCAGTAGTGTTCCGTATTCGTGGTTTTGGGAAAGGGTAAAATGCGACGGGAACGCGACCGGAATACTGGTTCCTGCAATTCCGGTTCCATGCTGCGACGACAGGGCCCTATCGAGGGCTCCGGCAGAGTTTGTGAACTCAATAGGGGGCTCTTTGCAACTCGGGTTGGAATTGGCAATGGCCTGAAGCCGCTTTGCCAGCTAATCCTCGGTTTCGGCAACGAGGCGAGGGTCTGCGCCGAGACGGTAGTGAAACTGGATAGAGTGCCCGGCAGAAAGGCTATCAACCTCCATGATTTCGCGAATGCCGGTGAGATTGCAATCATGCAATCGCAAGGTGTGCTCTCCGTGGGTTGTAATCGTGGTGAAAAGAAAGGGCCGGTAATCAGGGGTGGGGGGGACTGGCAGTGAAATAGCAGCAGCAGGCAGCCGGTCTCCCGAAAGTGACGCCCATGAGAAGATCGTCTCAGCGTTCAATTCGAAGACGGGACCCAGGGGGATCATATCCGGCGGCGACGTTGTTGGCGAACGCTCGCTCTCCGGGGCAACTCTGTCGGGTTCCTGTGAGGTGTCGACGAGATAGGCATCCACCTGCACGGACTCGGGGATGATGACGGCATCCGGCGCCTGCCCGAGAAGATGGCGCATGATGCCGACCTGAGGTTCCTGTTCAAGAGCCGTGCTCATGGTTTCGGAAAGGATGATATCCGGAGTCGCGTCGTGGGGGATGCTGTAGTCGCAAGCGTCAGCGGTGACGAACTCTTTCACACTGCCGTCCAGGCCGAGTCGACGAACGACCGACTTTGCTGACGCGATCGATACCGGGTGGATGTCGAGCAAGGTGAAGCGGACCTTCTCTGTCGGGAAGAGCGTCATGATGGGAACCGCGAGCGTCGCGTAGGGACCCGAACCGGCATAGAGGACGCGGACAGGCCTGGTTGAATTCAGCTCGACCGCCTCTGCGATCGCATCGTGCACCCCACGGAGAAAGAGGGCAGTGCGCTGCTCTTCTCCGGCGCACATGGCTGCCTGCAACGGCGAGATGGCCAAGCCTTCGCTTGAAACGGTTTCCCCCTCCTCGATGTCCGCCTGCTGATCGATTTGGAGATCAGCAGCATGCTCAAGGATATCGACAAGCTCGTAGACTAACCCCGCCAGAATCCCTCTGGGGCCATCGTGGTTCAGTATTTCGAGAGTGAGGCGCTTGAACTCCTCGATAGTGGCAGTGTCTTCAATCATAGGCGGAGGATTTGACTCGGTGGCATCACTGCGTCACGGGAAGTTTCAGGGAGCGCACTAAAATTACCAGCTGAGCCATATCAATTACACTAATCTGAATCGACTTTCAGATCATCGATCTCGACACCTAACTCGTCTCCCTTGAGAAACATGGCAATCTCCTGTTTCTCGAAAGCAAAACCGGGACGAGACAGTTCGGTTTTCCAGTGACGTCCATCGAGCGTGATTTTGATGGTGTCCCCTTTGAAGGCCATCTCCAGTTCGTGCCAGTCATCGTTGTCCAGCCCTTCAACCAGATTGGGGCGGAGTTTTTCGGAAGCACGGTAGGCTCCACTAACGCTGTCCGGGGCCCGGTCAGGTTGCACATTGGGGGCATTGGGATCCATGGTGTGTCCATCCACCTGCAGCGAAACCGCTTTTCTCGTCAGCTTGACCCTGAGGATGTGGTCGTAGCTGCCAAAGCCATCTTCGCCATTGATGAAGAGCCAGATCATTCCGTTCTTGCTCAAGTGACGGTAGCGGAAGGAAATGGTGCCGTCGGTTTCGGCAATAGGGAAGCCCACGGTGGGCGGGTATTTTCCGCCACTCTCACCACGGGTCCAGAGGACGCCCTCGCGGACCTCGGAATTCTTCTCGGGGAATTGAGTGAAATTTTCGGGTTTGAGAACCTCGAAGGTTTCGTGTCCACGGAAGGGTGCCTGGGAATGTTTCTCCAGGGCGGGGAGTGAAGCTCCCGTGAAGAGCACTAATGAGGCGAGTAGAATTCGATTCATGGATTCTTTTCATATCATTTATTCCCCCCCTGAAAAGTCTTTGCTTCCTTTTCTCCCTAGATTTTAGGGCTTTGGGGAGCCCGGCAGGGCGCATCTTTTGCTGAATCTCTGCTACGGCGAATCCTCTCATTGCCGCGATTGTGGCTCAGTGAACTCTTCAATGAACTAGCTGGTAGCTGTATACATCCCCGGATGAATCGCTTTGTTTACTTCTGGCTTGTCTTGGTGAGTGCCGGCGTCCTCTCTCAGGCAGAGTCGCCCGTTTCGTCGGAACCGATGGTCTTCGGTGAGGGTGGTCAGAAAAAGATGCTCTATGATCGGAGGCAACGTCCTCAAGCGGTCTTCCTCGACGACAAGGTACACATCGTGTTCAATGGCGGAGGCAAGCGTGACAGTGGGCCGAAATCCAGAACGTCTCCCATGGCGATCACTTATGATCCCGCTACACGCTCTTTCTCAGATGTCGTTACGCTGGAAGAATCGAGCAAGGATCATCACTACGGACCCGTAATTTGGGCCGATGAAGCGGATTACCTGCATGTCCTGTCGCGCTGTCATCGAACGCCTGGAACGCATCTCATCTCGAAGAAGCCGGGCTCCATCGGAACGGGTGGAGGCGATTGGCGAGTGGGACCGGAGATCGCGCCCAGCATTTCTTACCCGACGGTACACAACCTCCTGGGTGGTAAGGATCTGATCTACTATCGGGCGTTGGGCCATATTGGCTATTGGACCTACAGCATGACCGATGACAACGGTGCTACCTGGACAACACCGGAATTCGCGGTGACTGACATGGATGCCAAGGGACGATTCGAATGGTCGTCTTATCAAGCTGGGCTGTTGAGCCAGGATGGCAAGTCGCTCCACGTCGCCTTTATGTCTTACGACGACTGCGTAGATGAAGACCCCGCTCGCCCTATGCTGGATCGACTTCACAACCCGCGTTACAACGAGGCCACGGGCCAGGAGTGGAAATACAACCTCTACTACATCAAGATCGAGCTCCCTTCCGGCGGGGTGACAAATATCAATGGCAAGAAAATGAAGGCACCCATTGATGTCGATTATGCGGATAAACACTGCCGCATTTGGGATACGGATTGGCGTGGCTCCGGCGTGCCTCCGTCCCTTGTTCTGGATGAAAATGGCGAGCCATCGTTTCTGCATTCGCTCTCGGGAGAGGACTCCAAACAGGACGCGGACTACTTCTATGTGCATCGGGAAAATGGAAGGTGGACGCAAACCCACATCACCGACTCGACTCACCAATGGAACAGTGGCCATCTGAGACGCTCCGAGGACGGGACGCTTCTGGCCTATCTGGTGGTGGGGGATGGTTATCTCGATTCAACCGGCTACATGGATACCCACGGTGGTGGTCGCATCGAAGAATGGTCCTCCGAAGATAATGGTAAAACCTGGCAGCGACTGCGTGACCTAACGCCGACTGGTGAAAATTTCTCAGGATGGCGCTACAACAATGTGCAGCCGGTTACGAAGCCGGGTGGTGAAATTGTGCCGGGCATGTTGTTGTACTACGGTTGGGGAGACCCTGATTCTCCGGAAGCGCGAGCGTTCCTGATCGATGAGACGCGTTGAGCGTCGCCACGGTTTAGCGAGCAACCCTGCTCACAGATCATTCTCCGTCTGTGGAAAGCGGGTGCGTGCGTCACTGTCGATGGGTTGTGCGGTTTTCATGCTCCACCATTCGTGGGCGCGATCGGGATCGTAGCTGGGATTCGTGATCGGGAGGCGGGCGATCACATCGGTGCGCCAGGCGGTGATCTTCTTCTTGAGGTCGGCCACTTTACCTTTCTTTTCGGAGGCAAGATTCGTCTCCTCTCCGATGTCCTGAGCCAAGTGATAAAGCTCGATATCGCCGGAGCCGTCGAGGTATTCGATGAGCTTCCATTCCCGTTCCCGAATCGCACTGGCGGGGCGGTCGTGATGGTAGTGCGGGTAGTGCCAGTGGATGGCGCTCCGGTCGAGGCGATCTTGTGATCCTGTCAGGATTGGAAGCAAGTTGTGGCCGTCGATGGTTTGATGTTTGGGCAGGGATCCGCCCGCCGCAGCGACGAAGGTCGGGTAGAAGTCGTAGCTGATGGCGGGCTCGGCGCTGGTGGAGCCGGGGGCAACCTGGCCGGGGAACTTGACGATGAGCGGGACGCGGATGCCTCCTTCGTGGAGGGAGCCCTTTTCTCCTTTAAGCGGAGCGAGGTTGGACACGTTGTCGTCTGCCGCCTCGGTGTAGTCGTAGCGGCGGTAGAGGCCTCCGTTGTCAGAGGTGAAAACAATCATGGTGTTGTCGGTCAGCCCCTGGGCCTCGATTTCGTCAAGGAGGCGACCGACGAGGGCGTCAACTTCTTCCACCATGGCGGCGTAGATCGGATTGGGCAGTTCTCGTTTCTGCTCCGCAGCGCGGGCACGGTATTTCTCGACGAGGGCGGCCTTGCTTCCAAGTGGGATATGAACGGCAAAGGGAGATAGCATTAGGAAGAAGGGCTCGTCCTTGCTATCCCGAATGAAGTGCTCACAGGCTTCGGCTTCGAAGTCGGTGCGGAACTGGTCCGGCTTGGGTTGAAGGTCAGACTGGCCAGTGATCTTGTATTTGCCGGGCAGGTGAGGGCCGTTGATTTCGAGAGCAAAGTCGTATCCCTGAGTTCCCGGGCCAAACTTATCGCCGCGGCCGAGGTGCCACTTGCCGACGTAGCCGGTCTTGTAGCCCGCTTCCTTGAGGGACTCCGCGACGGTGATGGTATCCGATGGCAGCGCCATCGTCGTCTGGGGCGTAATGACTCGCTCATAGGGCCGCCAGTGGCCTGGAATGTGGGCCGTGATGCCGATGCGGGCCTGGTTCTGTCCCGATTGCACGGCGCAGCGGGTGGGGGAGCAGACCGCCCCGGCTGCGTAGAAATCGGTGAAGCGCATGCCTTCGCCGGCGAGTTGGTCGATGCGCGGCGTGTCGATGAAGTCGTTGCCGTAGCAGCCAACGTCTCCCCAGCCCATGTCATCGATGAAAATGAAGACGATGTTGGGTTGCGCTCCATTGAGGGTGGCGGCGGCGAGACAGATGATGGTGAGTGTCAGTGTTTTGATCGGGGTCATGGATTGAAAGTGGGTGTCGTGATCTTCGTGAAGATATCGCGAGTGGTTGGTAATTCTGCCATATTTTCTGAGAGGACTCCATTTTTGTCTCGATTGAGTTGACCTATCGCTCTGATAGGAAATCGCACTTGAAGGGGCGATCGGGGATCATTGTTGGGGCCTATCAACGGAGAGGGAGCATAGGGTCGCCCCCAGATGCCCGAGTGCCTGGCCTCGGGTCCAAGAGTAATATTGAATTCAAAACGATTTTTGGAGGGTCTCTTGTAGAGTCGCTATTCCCCTAATAAGGACCGCTCTCGCCGAATGACGGGAAACTGAGGCAATGGAGAGCCGTTGGGATCAACTAACCAAGCCGGAAAATCGATTCCTGTCATGAATCAATCTGGTGTTTACAAATTGAATCGATCTCCATACGATCACTACTCATGAGCTCCAACAACGATAAAACTTTCGCCAGTAATGCTGTCGATGCGGCCATAAAGATCTTTGCCATAGGCGTCATGGTCTCGATGTCATTCGAGATCATCCGGCCGTTTGCGATGCCGGTGCTCTGGGCCGTTATCATCGCCGTGGCGGTCAGTCCTATCGTTTCAAAGCTCTCGAACATTCTCGGGGGACGTCGCAAAGTGGCCTCGACCTTGTTTACGTTGGCAGCTGTCGCAGCTCTTTTGGTCCCGGTCTATCTCCTTGCCGGCTCATCTCTGGATGTGGTGCAGGGGCTGGCAGAGGAGTTGAAGAACGATGAACTCGTGATTCCTCCTGCTCCTGAGAGTGTGTCGAGTATTCCAGTGGTCGGTAAAAAAATTGGTGATTTCTGGAACCTGGCGGCTTCAGACTTCAAGCGCGCTGTTGCCCAGACAGCCCCACTGGCTCAGGAAACGGCGACAACGCTCGTCGCTTCGATTAGTGGAGGGTTGAAAGGAGTCCTCCAGTTCGTGATCTCTTTCATTATTGCCGGCGTGTTTATGGTGAATCCTGATAAAGGCTTTGCCGCTTCGAAGAAGATTGCCAGTGGTATTGCCGGGAATCGAGGTGAGGAATTCACCAAGCTAGCGGTTGCCACCATTCGGGGCGTCATGAACGGAGTGGTCGGTGTGGCAGTGATTCAGGCCATCCTGGGAACCATTGGCATGGTGATTATAGGTGTCCCCGCCGCTGGCGTCTGGGGCGTGTTGATTCTCGTCGTTGCTATCATTCAACTGCCCCCAATCATCATTCTCGGCCCCGTCGCTGCCTATGTCTTTACAGCTCACGACACAACTCCCGCGATCATTTTTCTGATCTGGTCGTTCCTGGTGAGCTTTTCTGATGGCATTCTCAAGCCCGTGTTGATGGCTCGTGGTCTTGATACTCCTATGCTCGTCATCCTGCTCGGTGCCATCGGCGGCATGATCATGGCAGGTATTATTGGCCTGTTCGTCGGCGCCGTTGTTTTGTCTATCACTTACACGATATTCATGGCATGGGTGAACGAGAAGAACGAGGAAATCGGCAGCACTGAGGCGGCTGGTCCGCCGGCAGAAGAAGCCTGATTCTCTCGTTCCGTTTTCTGGTCCATGAAGTGTTTTATCCCTATTCTTGTCGCAATACCCGTAGTCCTGAGTGGATGCATGGTGGGCCCCGATTTCGCACTTCCCAGCGCGAATGTTGAGGCAGCCTGGAGCGAACAAGGAGGGAGCCTGTATGGCGGGCGCAGTGCTCAAGTCGACCGGAGTTGGTGGCGGCAATTCAATGATCGAGAGCTCAACCGGCTCGTCGGTCTTGCCCGTGGTCAAAACCTTTCGCTGCAAATTGCTGCACTCAGAATTCTTGAATCACGGGCCGTGCTGGGTGTCGTGGAAGGGAATCTATTTCCGCAAAGCCAATCAGTGGGAGCTGATTTCTTTCGTATCGGTACGGGCGGTTCAGCTCCCAATCTTTACTTCAACACCTCCTCAGTCGCCTTCGATGCTGCCTGGGAGCTAGACTTCTGGGGCAAGTTTCGTCGCTCTATCGAGTCGGCCGATGCCGGATTGCTGGTCGATGTAGCGGATTACGATGATATCCTTGTCTCCCTCACTGCTGAGGTTGCCAGTATTTACATCAATATCCGTACTCTGGAAGAGCGAATTCGCCTTGCGCAGCAGAATGCCGAGTTGCAAACGAACTCGCTCGATATTGTTCAGAAACAACTCGATGCGGGCACTGTCACTAAACTCGACTTGCTTCAGGCTGAAGGTCTTCTCCTCACCACTCAAGCACAGATCCCCAATCTTCAGGGTGCACTGCAACAGTTACACAATGCCATGGCCGTTCTGCTGGGACTAGCTCCTGACGGAAGTAAGGCCATTGTCAGATCAGGGGGTGGGATTCCCACTATTTCTAAGCAACTTGCTATCGGAATGCCTTGCGAACTGTTGCGTCGTCGCCCCGATATTCGCCGTTCCGAGATGGCGGCTGCCGCTCAATCATCACAAATAGGTATCGCTAAAGCCGACCTCTACCCCAGCTTTACGCTTGTTGGTTCACTCGGATTCAGTGCCGATGACATTGCTCCAAATCAACTGAGTGGGATTTTTGATGGTCAGAATTTCGGATACTCAGTCGGGCCTTCTGTCCGATGGAACATTCTCAACTACGGACGTATCAAGAACGGAGTAAGAGCAGAGGATGCCCAATTCCAGCAAAGTATCGTTAGCTATGAAAACAGTGTGTTAAACGCTGCTCGTGAAGTCGAAGATGCCATTGCTGGATACACCTACTCAAAGAAGGAGTCTGAATTCCTGCGCAGGGGTGTTGAGACTGCGAAGGAGTCATCGAGGCTGTCACAGCTGCAGTACACGGAGGGTCTTGCTGACTACCAGCGCGTGCTTGATTCCATCCGTTCGTTGACTCAGAAGGAAGATCAATACGCCGCCGTCCAGGGTGACATCGCGGTCAGTCTGGTTGCCATGTATAAAGCACTCGGCGGCGGCTGGGAAAATCACGATCGTGACTCGAGCATTCCGCAGCACACGAAGGAGGAGATGAAGGAGCGAACGAACTGGGGCAAGATGCTGGATGACCCTCAAGAGGATGAAGCGATCTCCGGGGAACCTGAGAGTTAACCACTAACAACGAAGCAAATGATACGGCACAAAGGATTTGGAAGGCTTCTCCTCGCACTCTTACTGTATCTGGTTGTCAGTCCTTTCATTCCCCCCGAGTCAGTGGCGGCACTGGGAGTTCATGCCTGGTTGTCTCTGGTGCTTTTCTTTGCCGCTAGCGCCGTTCAAAAAGGTCATAACCATCGTTCGATCGCACTTTCTATACTCGGAATTACGTTGATTCTGTATTGGCTGAATATTTTTGGGGTCTTTTCGTTCGGCGCTATCAGTTCCATTTGCCTCTTTGTCCTGTTCTACGCCCTGCTCATTTATGCGTTTGTCGGGCAATTGATGCGTGCCGAGGAAGTGGATAAAGGGCTCATCGCAGCCGCCCTGTGCCTTTACCTCATCATTGGCCTCTTCTGGGGGGCTGTCTACAACCTGGCACACGAACTCGACAACGGAGCCTTCGCCGGAAATCTCATCGATCAAGCAGGCGCAATCAAACTCCACGTGTTCAACTATTTCAGTATGGTGACTCTCACGACGCTCGGCTACGGAGACATCACTCCGCAAACCCCCGGTGCTGGAGCGCTTTGTCAGATGGAGGCCATTGTTGGACAATTTTTTACTGCTGTTTTGGTAGGCTGGTTAGTCGGTATGTATCGCAGGCCAACTAAGTTAAGCACCCAGGACTGAGTCTGCTTTCCAAACTTGTAGGAACCCATACGCCATGACCGACGAAACAGAAAAACCTGCCACTGACGCGAAGGAATCTAAGGAGCCGAAAGAGGCGACGGAAACCAGCCAAGCCAAGGAGTCCGGTGAACCAAAGGAAACAAGTGAACCAAAGGAAGCGGAAAAGCCTGCTCCTAAAAAGCGGGACCCCATTAAGCTTTGGACTGTGGTAACTTTGACACTGCTTGTATTGATGTTTGTTGGCCGCGTCATCAGCGACAAGTTCGTTCCCTACACCGCTAATGCCAGGATTGAGGCCTACATTATTCCCATGGCAGCCGAAGTTTCCGGTAGGCTCTCAAAGACATACGTGACCAACAACGCTATCGTAGAGGAGGGCGATAAACTCGTGGAGATCGATGCGGAAAAATATCAATTCGCAGTCGAGCAGGCGCAGGCCGATCTACAAACGGCCAGTCAGGCTACCGATGCCGATGTGGCCGGAGTTGCGACAGCGCAGGCTAAGGTAACGGAAGCCGAAGCCAATCTCCTCAATTCTCAGATCAAAGGCGCGCGTCTCGTCACGCTCTCGGAACAAGGCGCTGCCTCGATTTCTCGCGCGGATGACGCTCGTTCACGCATCACTACGAGCGAGGCTCAACTCGAAAGTGCGAAATCTGAGCTCATAAAAGCGAAAAGTAATCTTGGGGCGACTGGTAAGGACAACGCACGCATCAAAGCTGCTCTCACCAACCTCCAGAGCGCTCAACTTGATTTGAGTCGAGCCACCGTGCGAGCGCCTTCCGATGGTATCGTCTCTAACTTTACCATCGACGTCGGTCATTTCGCCAACACGGGAGCTCCTATCATGACTTTCATTTCGATTCGCGATGTCTGGATCGAGGCAGCGATGCGAGAGAACAGTCTGGGGCACATTGAGTCAGGCAATCCGGTCGAGATTATCCTCGATGCTGCTCCGGGCAGGATATTCAAGGGGGCTATTCGAAGTGTTGCTTACGGAGTCTCTGATGATACTTCGAACCAGATGGGTGGCCTTACGACTGTGAAGACGACCCAGGGCTGGATGAGAGAGGCTCAGCACTTTCCTGTGATTATCGACTTTTCTGACGAGGCATCCAAAGGATTCAAAAGAGCAGGTGGCCAAGCCAATATCATTGTCTATACCGGTGACAATGGCTTTCTTAATAAATGCGGCAAACTCTGGATTCGCTTGATGAGCCAACTCTCTCACCTTTACTAGAGTCTGGTAAACGGCCCCATTTTCTGACGATCGCTTCGGTCATGACTCCCGCAAACGTGCGCGCCCTGCGCCTCAGCCTAGGAACGACTGCCGCAATAGCCGTCTCCTACGGCGCAGCGTGGCCGATGTATTTTTTGACGTCGCTGTTTACGGCCATGTTCCTGGCGATGCCCATTCCCTGGATGGGGTGGAAAACAGCGTCCAAAATCATCGGGCGACTTATGACGGGGCTATTTTTTGGCCTGATTATCAGCGAATTCGTCCTGCCCTATCCTCTGTTTTGCATACCTCTCTACGCGCTGCTCTTTTTCTACATTTTCTTCAACGACGCCACTGCACCGCCGCTGGCGACGATCTTCATGACCATGGGAGTGACTATGGTGCCCATCATCGGTCTCCAGGGGATCATGGCGTCGCACTTTATTGTGGGTTACCTCTTCCTCAACATGACGCTGGGTTTCGTCTTCACCTGGCTCTCTCACCTCATTGTTCCCGATTCACTGGCGGTGGTGGACCCGAACGCTCCGGCACGAAAGCGTCCGCCTCCTCCACCTATTCCGTCGCGCGAAGAACGGGGTCGACTTGCATTGGTCAGTACCATTGTCGCTACCTCAGCGGTAGTTATTTTCTTCTCGTTCAATCTGGCGCAATATGCTCTTGCCATGATTTACATCTGCATGATGGCAGGCACTCCCAATACCAACGCCAGCGTCAAAGTGATGAAGGCCAATTCGACTGCCTGTTTGATCGGCGGCGTGGCTGTCGTTGTTGCCTATAACCTGCTGGTTGTCGTGCCGCGATTCGAATTTCTAATTCTCCTCGTTCTGTGTTTCTCGTTGTTCTTCAGCCGAAAAATCACCTCGGGGAAACCGACTGCGGCAGCATGGAGCTCCGGCTTTACAACTTTTCTCGTCCTGCTAGGCAGTTCCACAGGTAGCGAAGGCAGCGCGAGCTCAGACTTTTACCTACGCATCGCTCAAGTTCTTTTCGCGGGCCTCTTCTGTATCGTTGGCCTGATAGTCGCGGAGCACCTTATCAATCGAAGACAATATCGTGTCGCCCGGAGATCGCAGAAGCGAGAGAAGGCACAGCCTTGAGCCGTGCGATAACGAGTGGGATTGATCTCCCTCCGAATGTAACCGAGGAAAGCTCTGAAACCGGATTAGGAGGCGAATCAACCACCACCTCTTTCCTGAAATCTGTTTGTACTGTTTTCACAAACTGATTCCTCCGAAGATCAACGTAACGAAGCGATCGATTCGATTAATCCGGAATCGCTTCCTTGGGATCGATGTCTTCTCCTTCCCAATTGGCGACTCCATCTTTGTAAATGAGGATGCGATTGGCGCTGCCCGGGACGGGAGGCTGATTGTTTTCAGGTAGCAGCTTTCTGAGGGTTTCCTTTTCGGCAGCGTATCGAGAGTCGTTTGCCAAGTTGGTGAACTCGTTGGAGTCGTTGGTCATGTCGTAAAGCTCCTCCGATCCATCCGCGTAGCGAATGTAGCGCCACTGCTCCGTGCGCACGCTGTGGTTGTCGTGGTTGTGGGTCGTGATGGCGGGGCGGCTTCTGGGAGCGTTTGCATCTTTCAGCTGAGGAAGCAGACTGAGACCTTCCAAGTGATCCGGAACCTCCAGGCCACACAGTTCGCTCAGGGTCGGATACATATCCAAAAGCTCCGCAGGGCGACTGGATCGCTGGCCGGCCTTCACCCCTGGTCCCGAGAAAATCAAAGGAACATGAGCGGAGCGATCCCAGAGGGTGTTCTTGCCGGTGATTTGTTTTTCGCCCAGGTGATAGCCGTGATCGGACCAGAGAACGACGATGGTATCGTCCGCTAGATCATTTCGCTCCAAGGCTTCCAAGACGCGACCGACCTGGCTGTCGACAAAACTCACGCTGGCGAGGTAGGCCTGAACGATCTTGATTTGCTCTCCTGCCTCCAGCAGAAACTTCTGCCGGGGCTCCGGCAATTTCCAATGGAGATACCAACTGAAGCGCGGGGTGTCCGCGCGGTCGTCCAGAAGCATGCGAGGGAGGACGATCTCGTCTTCTGGATACAGATCGAACCATTTCTGCGTCGCGTAGAGTGGCACGTGAGGCAGGGAGAAACCCACCGCCATGAAGAAGGGATCGTCCGGCTTGGCATCGAGTTGCTCGACCGCCCAACTCGCGGTCTTCCAGTCATTGTGATCGGACTCTTCGTGGGGGTAGGCGGCCCAGTCCATTCCGGGGCCCCCGCGTGGCGTTCGGACTCGTTTAATTTTGGTCTTCTTGCGAGGTTCTGTTTTCGCCACCACATCGAACTCCTTCATGCCTGAGCTGTTCCAGTGTTTCCCATGATAGATTTTTCCAACCGTGTAAGTCTGGTATCCCGCCTTCGAAAAATGCTGGGGCAAGGTCGCTAGGCCCTTTAATTCATCAACCTCGCGAAACCAGGGAGACAAGCCATAGACTCCAGTCGTCGACGGCCGCAATCCAGTCATCACGCTCGTCCGCGAGGGATTGCAAAGAGGCGCCTGGCAATGAGCGTTGGTAAACAAGGTTCCCCGTTCCGCCAGCGCATCGATATGGGGCGTCTTCACCTGGGGATGGCTCTCGAGGCAGCCCACCCAGTCATTTAAATCGTCGATTGCGATGAATAGCACGTTGGGCTGAGCGGCCTGGCTCGCGGCAAAGCAAGTAAGCAGGAGTGAGGATATTGCTAGAATACGTTTCATTCGATTGAGAACTGGTGGATCTTAGTCTGTCAGAGCATTGGCGTAACTCTCCGCCATCGTATGGGTTTGCTGTCGGAGGCGCTTCAACTGTGCCGCATGCTCCGGATCATCTGCTAAATTGGTGAGTTCGTCTGGATCATTGTCGAGATCGTGAAGGAACTCGAAGGGCGGATCCTGGTCCGTGTAGCGGGCGTATTTGAAACGCGGGCCCCTCACACCTTGCCACGACATGGCGTATTTGGGATTGCTGTGCTCGCAGAAGAAATCGTCACGCCATCCCTTGGGGGTGGACTCGTTCTCAATGACAGGCTTCAGGCTAGCACCCTGGTATTTGGATGGAATGTCAGCGCCTGCCCAGTCCAGAAAGGTGGCGGGTAAATCGAGATTGAGCGCCACGGGCTCGACGGTGCGACCTCGAAGTTCCTCGGGGAGGCGAGGGTCGTAGATCACCAGAGGCACTCGTTGAGATTGCTCGTGATGAGACCACTTGCCCGCAAAACCGCGATCGCCCATGTAGTAGCCATTGTCAGCGGAATAGACCACGATGGTGTTCTCCGCGAGACCTTCCTCCTCCAATACCTGCAACACCCGGTTCATGACGTGATCAATACCGGAGAGCATGCGAAAGTAGGCACGCATGTTGAGCTGGTATTTCTCCGGCGTGTCCCATCGCCAGTGAAACCGTTCGCGATGGTTTGATATCTTAAAGAACTCCGGATGGGCGTCGAAGATCGCCGGGTTGGACAGTCGCGGGGCCGGGATCTCGATGTTGTCGTACTTTCCGTCCATGGCTTTGGGCCAGGGAAAGTGACCGGTGCCCGGGACGTGGTCCTGATCCTCGGCGTGACCGGCATTGAACCAGAGATTGAGGCAGAAGGGTTGAGGATCGCTTGACCGCGATTTCAAAAACTCGATCCCACGATCCCCGATGAGCTCCGTGGTGTGACGCTTTGATCCGTCCGGCATCTCTTTGAAGTAGGGGCGCCGGAAGATTTTTTCGTAGTCGTCAAAGTGATCGTCGGGCTCGAAGCCTTTCGGCATCTTGGCGTGCCATTTTCCGATTAGTCCGGTTCGGTATCCCGCGTCCCGCAAAAGATCAGGAAACAAGTGGGTGAGGCCTTCGGGTCTGACGATGTCGGATCCGTCCGGCTCGACCGCTGATCGTGAAGTTAAGCCGGTCAGAACTGTGGTTCGGCTCGCCCAGCAGGTCGACCGGGTCACGAACATATTTTCGAAGCGCACTCCCTTGGCCGCGAGACGATCAATCGTTGGAGTCTCCACAATGGGATGACCAGCGCAACCGAGGGTGTCGTGTCGCTGATCGTCGGCGAAGAAGAAAAGAATGTTAGGAAGGGTCTCTTCGGCGCGGCACGGCAAAGCCACTCCGAGGAGCAAGGCGATGGCAGCCGTGACCATTCTCTGATAGATGGTAACCACGGAGGACACGGAAAGGATCTCGGGTGCGGTCAAAGTCTCGTTGGGGGGAGTTAGTGGATTAGTAGGCGAATCTCAAATCCTTCCGTGTGGTCCGTGTCTTCCGGGGGCTATTTTCCTGCTAAAACAGGGGCTCGCTCATCTCGCCGTTCATCCCTTCCCAGATCTCGACGAGCTCGGCAAGGCGCTCGGGATTCGCTGCGGCGAGATTGTTCTCTTCGGAGATGTCTTTGGAGAGATCGTAGAGTTCCCACTGCGCTCGACCTACTGTCGTCTTTTTGCCCATGCGAACTAGTTTCCAGTCGCCGTGGCGCAGGCCGGACTTACCGCCCTGGCGCCAGAAAAGGGTTTCGTGGGGACGCCCGTTGTCTTTGCCGGTGAGGAAGGGGATCAAATCAACGCCTTCGACCTGCTTGGGTGCGGTCACGGCGGCGCTGTTGGCGGCAGCGGTGGCGAAGATGTCGAATGAAGAGACCGGTTTGTCATAAACTTGGCCGGCAGGGACGGTGCCTTTCCATTGCATCATGAAAGGCACGCGCAGTGCGCCTTCATACATCTGGCCTTTTTCTCCGCGGAGAACGCCGTTGGTGGAAGTAAGTTCCCGGGTGGGGCCGCCGTTGTCACTGAGAAAGAATACGATGGTATTTTCTTCGAGGCCGGATTTTCGCAATTGTTCCATCACGGCGCCAACGCTGTCATCCATATTGGCTAACATGGCGGCAAAGATGCGGCGGTGCAGGTCGTCGATGTGGGCAAACTTCTCCATGTAGGCGTCCGCTCCCTGGAGGGGACTGTGAACGGCGTTGTAGGCGAGGTAGAGGAAGAAGGGCTTGTCGTCGTGACGATCGATGAAGTCGACGGCCTCGCGGGTGAGAGCATCGGTCAGGTATTCAGTCTCGACGACGGGCTGCCCACCGCGAACGATGGGGTTGTTGGCGTCGTAGTCCGGTTCGTTGGATCCCATCACCGTATGGTAGCTCAGCCCTTTCTCGCCGGTCCAGGTGCCCTCGCCGCCGCCTGGCAGAGTCCTGCGACGAAGCAGGGTAGCCGCGCCGTCCCAGGGTGGGGGAACAAAGTAGTGTCCCTCGTGGGTGAAGCCAAAGAACTCATCAAAGCCGTGGCGAAAGGGGTGGAACTTGGCGGTGCCGCCCTGGTGCCATTTGCCGATCAGTCCGGTGGTGTAGCCGCCGTCGTGGAGGGCCTCGGCGATGGTGATTTCTTCGGACGGGAAACCGAAGCCGGGTTCTTCATTGAGTGGTCCGGTGGGATTGAATTCATAGCCGAAGCGCGTTGGGATTCGCCCGGATAGAAATCCGGCCCGGGAAGGGCTGCAATTGGGGCCGGCCACATAGCCATCGGTGAAGCGGACCCCGTTGGAGGCGATCGCATCGATGTTAGGAGTAGGAATATCCGTACTGCCCTGACAACTGAGCTCCCCGTAGCCGAGGTCGTCGGCTAGCAGAACGATGATGTTGGGCTGGTCGGTAGCCGAGGCTCCAACAGCCAAGGTAACGGTGAGCAGGAAGGTGAGTAGGGGTTTGGATTGAGCCATGTTAATTGCGGTTGTCTGTGGAGATATCGCCAGAATTCGGGGATTCTGCCGTTTTATTTGAATGGGCTCCATCATTATCCCAAAAGTATGCCGGCTCTGAACTGCTCAGTAACAATCGGTTTGCCATTCGAGCTTGTCCTCGGAGTCGCCATTGATACTGGTAATCAGGCGCATATAGGACATTTTTTCAGATTTCCCTCTTCGGTTGAAGGGGCGAATAAACGAACTGCTATGAACTCAGCAAAGCTCGATAGTGTGTTGCTCCTATTTCTCCGGCTTGGCGCCTTCTTGTGCTTCGCCGGCTGGACCTGGGTGCATTTCTATTGGGAGGGGCCCTACGGCATCCTCCTCTGGCAGGATTCCACCTATGCGCTTGCCGACCGGTTTGGGGTCAGCTGGGATGAGTTTGTCGGATCAGGTTCAGATGATGGCCTGGTCCAGAAATGGGTGGGGCGCGTCGGTTGGCTTTATCTGGCCTGCACGATTCTGACCCTGACGGTTCGCAAAAAGTCGAAGTTTCAAATGGCTGGCCTGGTAGGGGGCAGTGGTCTGCTCATCATTCTGAGCTACGCCAAGTATCTCAAAGCTCAGAGCCAGTTGCCCATGTTCGTGGAGCATGGCGGCCAGATGTTGATCCCGGTTCTGCTCGTCATGGCACTTGCCTTTGGCGTCCGTCATCGCGCGACCGTGATCACTGCCATGGTTGCCTTTATCATGATCTTTGTCGGGCACGGCTGTTATGCGGTCGGCTTCTGGCCCACCCCGGCCACCTTCTATGGCATGACCTCGATCATTCTTCATGTCGAGCACAGCACTGCCAAAATCTTTCTTCACTTGGCCGGCGCCTTCGACTTCCTGGTCTGCATCGGGATCTTTATTCCGATCCTGCGCAGACCGAGTGCTCTCTATGGCGCCGTTTGGGGTTTTCTGACCGCCGTTGCCCGTCCGGTTGCCGGCATGTCCCTGGGCCTGAACTATTGGGGGGCGGATCAATTTATCCATGAAGCCGTGCTCCGAGCTCCGCATTTCCTCATCCCGCTCTACCTTTACTTTCTATGGCGCCAACCCCGACAGGCCGAGGCCTCTGAGCCCTTGCTGAACTCTGAGGGTGCCGCAATTATGTCATAGTTTGACGGAACCTTTTAACTGACAAAAACGAATCTTCACGTAAATAGCTTCTATGAACCTTCAGAAATGTCTCATCCTCTGCTGCGCGGCGCTTGTGTTCACCGGAGCCGCTGACGCTCAACAAAAGGCGAAAAAAGGAAAAGCAGGCGGCGACCTGACAATCCCGGAAGTCGAAAAGAAGGACATCATCTGTTTTGCCCTCTACACGGTCCACGACAAGACGCTCAAGCTCACGGCTCAACTCTACCCCATCGCTGAGGGCGATACCAAAACGGTCCGCCTTGAGATTGAGAAAGACGGCAAGTGGGTCGAAGTGGCCCAGTCCACCGCGATCGAACCGGGCTGGACAGCGCCCTTCCGAGTGGAGAATTGGGATGATTCTCAGGACTGCAAATACCGCGTCGCCCACGGCACTGAAGCCACTTACGAAGGGACTGTCCGCAAGAACCCGGTCGACAAAGACGAGATCATCGTGGCCGGCTACACGGGTAATTCCATCAAGGCATCTCATGGCGGCGACATTTCCCGCCAGGACCTGATCGACAACGTCAAAAAGATTGATGCGGATGTGCTTTTCTTCTCAGGTGACCAGGTCTACGACCATCACAAACACTATGCCGCGTGGCTCAAGTTCGGCCGCGACTTTGGCGAGATTATCAAGGACCGACCTACGCTTTGCCTGCCTGATGACCACGATGCCGGACAGCCCAATCTCTGGGGGGAAAGCGGTAAGATTTCTACGCTCAGTGGAGCGGCTGACGGAGGTTATTCGCAGCCCGGCGTATACGTTCAGGAAGTAGAGCGCGCCCAGACCAGTCACTTTCCCGATCCTGTCGATCCGCACACCATCGGTCAGGGCATTGGCGTCTGGTTCACCAATCTGAACTGGGGCAATATCGACTTCGCCATTCTCGAAGACCGCAAATTCAAAACCGGACCTGCCGGTAGGGTGCCCAAGCAGGGGCCTCGTCCAGATCACATTCGCAACCCCGAGTATGATCCCGCCAGTGTCGACGTCGAAGGTGCGATTCTCCTCGGGGAACGTCAGCTCAAGTTCATCGACAACTGGGCTCAAGACTGGAGTGATGCCGACATGAAGGTTGCCCTCTCCGCCACGATATTCGCCGGTGGTGCCCACATCCACGGCAGTGCCAACGGACGTCTCCACGCGGACATGGATTCCAATGGCTGGCCTCAGACCGGTCGCAACCGCGCGCTCGAAGAACTTCGAAAAGGCTTTGCGTTTCACCTTGCTGGCGACCAGCACCTCGCGACGCTCTTCCATCATGGCATCGACGAATACCGCGATGCGATCTGGTCTTTCTGTGTGCCGTCCATTGCCAATCTCTACCTTCGCTGGTGGGATCCTCTAGAGCCAGGAGCCAACCGCGAAGCGGGTGCTCCGGATTACACCGGCGATCACCTCGACGGATTCGCTAACAAAGTTACCAACTACGCCGCGGCCAACCCAGGGGCCACTCCTGCGGGCAATGTGCTCAACACACGTTCCGCTGGATGGGGCATCGTTCGTCTTAATACCAAGACCCGTGACATCACCATGGAGTGTTGGCCACGCAATGTGGATGTCACTGATCCTGCTGCGGAGCAGTACCCCGGTTGGCCACGGACCATCTCTCAGTTCGACAATTACAACCCACCGTCCTGGGGACAGCTCGGCGAGTTGACCTTTGATGTTGAGGACCCGGTGGTTCAGTTGGTCGACGCTGATTCGAATGAGATTCTCTACACGGTGCGCGCCAGTGGGACGACGTTTACCCCGGGCGCGCCCGAGGGTAAAACTTTCATCGTGAAGGCGGGGAAGAACGCTCCCGACACGGTTGTTTCCGAAGGTGTGAAAGCGGGCAGTGAAGCCCAGAGCGTCACGTTGAAGTGACGGTTTCGGACATATTGTCCATCACCCGCCTGGCGATTCGGCGAAGGAATTTGTCAATTCGCTCCCTGCCGACAGCTACGAAATAGTGCGGCAGGTTCCGGGTGCAGGCTTCAATCTGGCCCATCAATCCAGCGGCACGCGTTGAGGCGTGGCGACGGACTCTGACGAGCAGGCTACTGCGCCGATAGGGTTTCTTTGGTCTTCGCCCAATCTTTCTTCACGTCCCCGGCATTCCAGATCGTCATGTTGTCGATCAGTATCGTGCCCAGGTTGGTGGCGGTGATACCGATGTTGTAGTTAGCAAACTCGGCGCCGACTCCCTTGTCTTCTCCGTAAATGGTGGGGCCATCTTGAAGTCTCAGCAGAAACTCGTTGTCTTTGATTTCAACCATGACGTGATACCACCTTTCCAGCTCCAGCACGAAGTCACTTTCCGCGATGACCTTGGTTTCGTGGTCGACTAGAATTTTGGTTCCTTCCGGACCAAAATAGACTCGACGGAGGTGATGGCCCGCCTCGATGATAGGGAGCAGGTTAGTGAATTTTCCGCCAGAGATTTTGAAGGAATATTTGATGATCACATCCTTGGGCGATCCGTCGAACTGGAGGCGTGGTGCAGTGCCGAGATGCCCGTTGCCTTGCTCCGTTTTCAAGGCCTGATATTCGGGTGACGACTGTGTTCCAACAAGTAGGCCCCCTTTGCTTTCCCAGGTGGTTCCTTGTCCTAAGCGAAAGATGGGGTGGCCTTTCTCGACCACGAAGTCTTTGCTGAAGTCATTTTCCAGAAAGACATCGCCCGTCTCAGCGAGGACGGGGAGAAGGTCATTGGCGTCTTCGCTCAGTCCTGTATTTGGAAAGGCGGATACACCAATAGCGAGGATGATTGCAGCGAGGGTTAAGTAGGAGTTTTTCATAGTTCGTTCAAAATTGATGCCTCACCCCGATTTTGAGTCAACGTCAGAAATGGTGTTCATGATCGGAGTGGGTTTGAATCCGCGTATCAAACTCTCCTACGCGCGAAAAATCAATCTCATGGCTTGCCATGTATCCGTAGAGCTAGCATCACCAGCCAGTGAAGCGATTGCGGATCGTCAATTCCCAAAGGGGCGCGATCTCGGTATCGCCGTTCCGGGCATTTCGGGGGACAATGACTTCGTCGTGATCGAAATTCGCCAGCTTCAGCGCCCACTCTATGCCCTTGCGGCGGGCTTCCTCCTGATCCCTCCAGGGAACTCAGCTGAAAGCCCCGAAGCGGTAGGACGCGATAGCTCCGGACTAGTGATGGATAGAATGCCTGGTGATTCCGGATCCCGTCCGAGATTCCTCCCGGCCGAGATCACCAAGGGCAACTTCTCCGCGCTGAGAGAACGCTCGCCCTTTCTGCGCACGGTAAACACCGCCGGCTCAGTCATACTGACCGGCATTGCCCGGATCGAAGACAAGGCCGTTGCTTCCCTGATCGATTTGGAAACTAACACATCATACCTGGTGTCTGAGGGGGAGAGAAATTCAGATGGCTGGCAATTGATTGAGGTGAAAGGCGACCCGTCTGATTTCGAGACATTGACGGCAAGAGTGAAGGTGGCCGGTGGCGAAGTCGTTTCGATTCGCTACGAAAAATCGCCTCCAGGTGGAAGGGGAAGTCGGAAAGTGATTGTCTCCACAAGGATTGGGAATGGAAGCGCCGGAGGCGGCACGGATCCTCATGGAGGGCCTGATCCAAGCGTGCTGACGCCGGATCAGTTGGCTGATGCCAGGAATGGTGCCCGCAATATTAACGGCGGATTCCAGGCTGACGGCTACGCTGACAAAGACACTGTTCCGCCTCAAGTTGTTTCCAAGCTTTCGCGGCTGTCCGTTCAACAGCGGGAAGGTGTTAACGTGAAGATGTTCGAGTACCGCAACCGCGGGTTGGGGATGAAAGAGCGCCAGCAAATATACAATAATCTGCTCGATAAGGAGCTGAAGAGTCGTTGAGTGATTCTAATCTCCTGAACTTAAGGCGATTCTCCTAAACTTCGGTTGCTACGCAAAAGCGTTCCTGTCGATTCCGTAGAAATGCTCGTAGGATCGGGACATGAGAATTATTTGGATCGCTTTGATTGTCGCTGGGACTGGATTGCTGAATGCGCAGGCCAAACCGGCCAAACCGACCTACCCGCCGACGATAGAGGGGGCAAAAGAACTGGTGTATAAAGAGGCGAGCGAGTCTGAACTCAAGTTGTGGATGTTCCAGCCCGACGATTGGAAACCCTCAGATTCCCGACCTGCGATTCTTTTTTTCTTTGGAGGGGGATGGAATGCAGGTTCGCCGACCCAGTTTGTTCCGCATGCCGAATACCTGGCAGAACGGGGCATGGTGGCCTTCGTGGCCGATTACCGTGTGGCTTCTCGACACGGAACCAAGGCTAAGGACTGCGTTGCTGACGCGCGTGATGCCATGAAATACGTGCGGGCACACGCCGCTGAGCTGGGAGTCGATCCCAAGCGACTTGCCTCGGGTGGGGGCAGTGCGGGCGGGCATATCGCGGCTTGCCTGGGTGCGATTGAGGGGGATCCGAGATCGAAAGCCGATGCGATGGCCTTATTCAATCCTGCCTGCGTTCTCGCTCCGATTGATGGTTTGGCCCCCTGGGGTGAGGACCGGTCAGCTGAGTTAGCCGAGCGGATGGGGATGGATCCGAAAGCCCTGTCACCGGCCCATCATGTCACGAGCGAGGCAGCTCCGTGCATTATCTTTCACGGCAAGGCCGATGATACCGTGCCCTACGCTACTTCAAAGGCCTTCGCCGAGCGAATGAACGCTGCCGGGGTAAATTGTGTGCTTCACGGCTACGAAGGGGAGGGACACGGATTTTTCAACGCTGGTCGTGAGCCCGCCGAAGGCAACGAGCCAGTCCTGCCACAGACATTGGATCAGCTGGATGCGTTTCTGGTTGAGTTAGAATGGCTGGATTAGAGGTAGGGGACGGATGGGCTATTGAGAAGAGGTGACTGACTGGTGAGTCATTTCATGGAGCGTGAAATCCTCGACGGCTCCCTCGGTCGCGACCATGTAGGCTTTCAAATGCGGTTGCTCCATATGCACGAGCCAGAGTTCGCGGGATTCCCAGTTCTCGTAGAACAGGAAGTGTGCCGGGTTTTCATTGTTCTGGTGAAGGTCGTAGTTGAGGCACCCGTCCTCCTCAAGAGTAGGGGCAATGATCTGCTCAAGCTCGGATTTTACCAGATCGATCTGGTCCGGCTTGGCGTAAATGTTAGCAACGATGGTGAGCTTTGACATGGTAATGTGAGTTACTGGTGGTTGGTGATTAGTTTTTAAGAAGCGAATCCATCGAGCACGTTCTTACCTATGACGCGACCGCTCTCTTGCTGCAGATGCGCTTCTGTCAGTGTCTCTATACTGAGATTGCCGAGATTATTTGTCACGGTGGAAATAAGGGTACCCTCGTCAATGAGTTCCGAGACTCGAGTTAACAATTCATGCTGCTTGGCGATGTCGTCGGTTTGAAACATTGAGCGAGCAAACATGAATTCCCAGCTGAAGCTCAATGCTTTCATTTTCCCCAGCTTGGTGTCCAGGACACCGGGATCATCAATCAGGGCGACGTGACCGCGGGGTTTGATCAATTCAATGACAGCCGCGAAGTGTTGGTCAGATGCATTCAAGCTGGCGACGTAGCGAGGTGATATCCCGAGGGACTTCATCTGATCGACCAGAGATTCACGGTGATTGATAACATGATCGGCTCCCATTTTTTTGACCCACTCGACGGTTTCCGGACGCGAAGCGGTCGCAATCACCGTCAGGCCGGTGAGTTTTCTGGCGAGTTGAATGAGAATGGATCCCACCCCTCCGGCTCCGCCAATGATCAGCAGCGCCTCGCCCTGACCGTCTCCCTCGGATAGGGCAAAGGAGTCGAACAGAAGTTCCCAGGCAGTGATCGAAGTCAGCGGAAAACCGGCCGCTTTGGCGAAGCCAAGGGAGGAGGGCTTTTTGCCGACAATTCGCTCATCCACTGCGTGTAGCTCGGAGTTGGTGCCGGGACGGGTCAGGTCCCCTGCGTAAAAGACCTCATCACCCACCGCAAAGTGGCGGACTTCGTTGCCGACCTCCCGAACCACACCGGCGGCATCGTAGCCGATCACTTTGGTCTGACCTTCTTCCGGTGCCATGTTGGCGCGGACTTTCACGTCCACGGGATTCAGCGAGATACCCCGGACCTCGACGAGCAGGTCGCGAGGTCTCAGTTCCGGCGTTTCCGCGTCGAACTCAATCAGCGCATTGGGTTCGGTGATTGGGCCTGCCTGAGTGTATCCTATCGCTTTCATCGTCTATTGTTGCCGTCGCTCCGGTTGAAACTATTACGACGCTATCATTATATAGTCCTGACACTTTGGAAATTGTCGTCGGTGCCAACTTGATACCGCTCATTCGCGCTAAATGCGTTTTGCTTCTCTACCTTATGGAAACCATCCTTCTTTTCCCCAGCGTCCGCGGAGCTCACCTTGGCCCCGACCTTCCGCGATCAAACCTCTCCTGCTAGACCTGGTGCCCTTCGATACGCCGACTCAGAATCGGCACGGGGAGCTGTATGCCGAGATCTTGAAGCCATCATTACGAGTTTGGCAAAGCGAGCCAGGCATCCTGCGGCGTCATCATGATGAAATTTGATGAAGCCAATAGCTGAGAGTCAGAGTAGGTAACAGAATGCGTTTGCAGATCATCCCACTGACATTGGTACTCTTTCTGGGCCTCGGAATTGATGGCTTTGGTGACGATAGCGGGAAAACTCCTGATCGTGATCCTCATAATCTGGGCAAGGTCCTCGTTTTTGCCGGAACGGGGTGGTATAGGCACCCTGAAACGGTGGCGATCAATGGCTGGCTTGCTCGCCTCAGTGACGACCTGGGTATGCAGGTCGATATTTCCGAGTCGCCCAAGGATCTGGAAAAGATTCTCGATCACTACGAGGTGCTCGTGATGAACAATTGTAACGAACTTACGAGTCTGCTCAGCCCCGGGCAGATGCAGTCCGTGGAGGACTGGTATGCTGAGGGTGGGGGAATCGTCGCTATCCATGCGGCATTGGTGCATCAGACTGAATGGAAATGGTTCAGCGAACTGGCGGGTTGTGATTTCGACAGTGACTCCGAGTTTCTTGAAGCACGCGTCGTGGTCGATCCTGATGCGAAGGGTCACCCGACGGTCAAGGGGCATGGCGATTCATTTCTCTATACCGCTGACTGGACGAATCATGATCAATCCGTCACCGGAAAACCCGGCTTTCAGGTCTTGCTGCGGGTGGATGAGAGCACCTACGAGCCGGTTCGCGGGTACTTCAGTGAACGCGACGGAAAAGCGATGGGTGTCGATCATCCCATCGCGTGGACGAATACACTGAACGACGGACGCTTCTTCTACACTGAACTTGGGCACGATGTGGATTCTCTGGAAACGAAGTTCGGTCGACAGCATATCATCGAGGCAGTTCGATGGGCGGCACGTCTTGACTTGAGTCCAAAATCTCAGTGATCTGCCGGAGTTTCCCCTTTCTCAATCTCTCAGTCGCAGACAGTTCACCAAAGCGATCAGCGAAGGGAAACGCGAGTTTCTCACCGACGGTGCCATGGGTAAACGCGATGTCGCTCTGATTCAGGCAGCGTATAAATCCGCAAAACTGGGTGGCGCACGTGTGGAGATATCGATCTAGTCAGAAGGGCTATCCTGCTCTTGTGTATGTGCCTTATGAAACTTTCCCTTTTGGAGAAATATCTGAGTTGTCTTGCCGCTATCGGCTTGATGACCGGGGCAAGCGCTGCCGACACGCCTGAAGGCAGTGTCCGCACGGAGATTGCCGAGATCAATCTGGAGGCTCGCGAGGGCTTGGTTTTCTATCCCGCACGCGCCAAGGCAAAGGCGGGTAGTCTGTTGACCGTCCACTTCTACAACGCGGACCCGAATGACATGCCTCACAACGTTTGTCTGGTCGCTCCGGGCAAACTGGCTGAGATTCAGCAGGCCAGTCTGGCGATTGACAGTGGGGCGGAGGCTCGTGGATTCGTGCCGGATTCACCGGCGATTCTGGCGCATTCGGAATTGGTAGGAGCGGAGGAGCGAACCAGCTTTTCCTTTCAACTGCCAGAGGAGGCGCGTGATATTTACTACCTGGTGTGCACTTTTCCCGGTCACTCGATGGTGATGTATTCACCACTGTATGTCGGCACGGGCCCCAAGCTCACCCTCGCTGAGGACCCCGAAGTATCACCGGTGGTCCGTCAGAAGGAAATGAATCGGATGGCCGCGCTGCAAGCGGCCGAGCGTCCGTCGATGCGACGTGTGATCATGGATGACACGGGTCCCGCTTCAATTCTCGTGGCTCTGCCGGGTGGATTGAATTACTGCTGGGATGCCAGTTCCTGTCGTCTGCGTTATGCCTGGAAGGGAGCCTTTGCGAATCCGTTTCCGCACTACGATGGCAATGGTGCCAAGCGTCCGGTTATTCTGGGCGATGAGTTCTGGCGCAGCCTTCCGGGAGAAACGGTGAGCGGGGTGCGTCCTTCGGGCAGCGATCCGGTGCAGACTGATTATCTTGGATACGATCTCGAAGATGGGATTCCCACTTTTCGTTATCGCGTTAACGGGACGGAAGTGCAGGAGCGCATCACCGCACCGGGTGGTGTGTTGAACTGGCGCGTCGAGCTTGTCGAGGCTCCCGCCAATGCCGGCTCGTGGAGCGTGCTGGCACCTGTGGGTGAAACCGCTGTGATCGAGGCAGCAGATTCAAAGCGTGAGGGAGATGCCCTCGTCTTTTCGGCCGCCGGACAGAGCCCGATCGAAATCACTATTTCCCCTGAGTTGCCATGAAGTGTGTTTCCCAAATTTTCCGTGTTGGAGTGGTGGGCATAGGGGCTCTCCTGATTTCTTCTTTGGCTGTGGGTCAGGGCTATGAGATTGATCGAGTGGCCTTGCCTGAGGGCGTTGATCCGGAGATCGGCGGTATCGCCTACATGAAGGACGGGCGCATCGCGGCCTGCTTTCACCAAGGCGAATTGAGAATCTACGATCCAAAAACCGAGGAATGGTCCGTCTTTGCGACCGGGCTTCAGGAGCCACTCGGCATCGTCGAAGAGGCGGATGGTTCCTTTGTCGTGATGCAGCGCTGCGAGCTGACCCGGATTCGGGATCGCGACAGTGATGGTCAAGCGGATCGTTTCGAAAATGTCTGCGACGGTTTTGGCGTCAGCGGTAACTACCACGAGTTTGCTTTTGGGCCGGCGGTTTCTCCGGAAGGGGATTATTTTATCGCGCTCAACGTGGCTTCCGGTCTCGGAACGATCAGTGAAGAAGTGCGCGGGCCGTTCCTCGAGATCGGTTTTCCTCGCGAGGGCTTCTACAGCGATTGGAAAAGTTACAAAGGCAAGATCGGTCGCATGTATTCCCGGGTGCCGTATCGCGGCTGGGTGCTCAAGGTAGATGCCAAAACGGGCGAAGTGACCCCGTGGGCTTCAGGTTTCCGTTCACCGGATGGCATTGGATTTGATGACGAGGGCAACCTCTATGCCTCTGACAACCAGGGTGACTGGCGCGGCACCAGTCCGATGTATCACGTGGAGAAGGGCAAGTTCTACGGTCATCCTGCGAGCCTGCCATGGGAAGAGGGCTACGACCTCGGTGACCCTCTCGAAATTCCCGTGGAAGATCTCGATGCTAGGCGCACCAAGGCTGCGATTCTCTTCACTCAGGGATCGATGGCGAATTCGCCGACTCAGATGCTTCCTGTTCCAGAAGGCTTCGGTCCTTTCACCGGGCAAATGGTTATCGGCGAAATGAATCGAGGACGTGTCCTGCGACTGATGCTTGAGGACGTGAACGGTGTTCGCCAAGGTGCCTGCACTCCGATGATCGACGGTGGTGGGCTCGATGCGGGTGTGCATCGTCTGGCTTTCGGGGCTCCGGGGGAACTCTGGGCAGGTCACACCCACCTTTCCTGGGCGGGTGGAGAGGGGCTCTCGCGGATTCGTTACACAGGGAAATTGGAGAAGCCGGAGGTGCTGGATATCAATCTTCAGCCCGAGGGCTTTCTTGTGAAATTCACTCAGCCAATTTCCACTTCAATGCTGAGCGATGATGCCGTGAAGATTTCACGCTATCGATTCGCCTATCAGCGTGATTACGGATCGCCTCTGTTCGACGAGTCAGCTCCTGCCTTTACCCTGAAGCAGGTGGCGCCTGATGCGGTGGAAATCACAATCGACGAACCCCTGAGACGTGGTTTCTGCTACGAAATACATCTCGGAGGCGATGTCGACTCAACTCTTTGTTATACCGTGCAGGAAATACCCTCATCTTGAAAAGATGCCTTCTACTGAATTTCTTTTGAATTTATCTGGGCAAATTGGGTGGGATCGGGAGTTTAAGTAATGATGCGTAATCTTTTTTCAATTCTCCCCCTGGTCTTCGGGTTGTGGGCCACTCCTGTTCAGGCGGATGCCAAGCAACCCAACGTGGTGATCATCTTCATCGACGATCAGGGATACTACGATCTGGGTTGCTACGGAGCGACGGAGGTTGAGACGCCGCGGATCGATCAGCTGGCTAGCGAAGGGATTCGTTTTACGGATTACTATGCGGCGGCTCCGATCTGCAGTCCTTCACGCGCGGGCCTCCTGACGGGGGCTTACCCGCGCCGGATTGGGATGGAGACCTGGGTGCAGCGGGCGGATTCGAAGCGGGGGATTCATCCGGATGAGGTCACGATCGCGGAGTTGTTCAAAGCGAACGGTTACGAAACGGCCTGCGTCGGGAAGTGGCATCTAGGGGATCTGGATCCCTTTGTGCCGATGGCCCAGGGGTTTGATTACCACTTCGGGATGTATTCGAACCTCGATCCGGTGGAGACGGTTTATTTTGGCGAGGAAGGTGTGCCCATTCTCCGGAACGGAGAAGTTGTGAAGCGTCCTGCGGACCCTGCCGAACTCACCCAGCTTTACACCGATGAAGCGATTGCTTTCGTGAAGCGCAGTAAGGACAAGCCATTCTTTCTCTACCTGCCACATACGATGCTTCATCACCCGCTCGGGGTGAGCCCGAAGTTTCAGGGGAGCTCCAACTGGAAGAATGATCAGGAATACGGGGACGCGATCCAGGAACTGGATCACGGGGTGGGCCGCTTCATGGATACGCTCACGGAGCTCGGTCTCGATGAAAAGACGATTGTCGTTTACGCCTCCGACAACGGGCGCGGTCCGGGACGCAATCCTGACCAGCCCATCCAAGGGAACAAGATTACCACCTGGGAGGGGGGGCTCCGCGTGCCGGGGATCATCCGCGGTCCCGGTGTCGGGGTGCAGCAAGGTGTCGAGTGCGCGGAGATCGTGAGTGCGATCGATTGGTTGCCGACGCTGGCGACGGCGGCAGGGATTCGGATTCCCGAAGATCATCCCATCATCGACGGCCGGGATCTCTGGCCGCTCATGACCGGGGAGAGCGACGGCATTCCGGCGGCCGAAGCGGGTGTGTCGCTGAATTCGGAGGTGCCGCTGCGTCGACGCTGGAATCAGGGCCTGGAATGGGAGGTTTACTTCGATCGCCAGGATTACCTCAACGCCTTCTTTTACCACGGGAGTCATGGGGCTCTCGCGGCGGTGCGCTCGGGAAAATACAAGATGATGCTCAACCCCGTATCGGTCATCTATGACCTGGAAGCGGATCCAGGGGAGTCGAAGCCCTTTCGCGATCGCGAAATACACAGGAAGCTCCGCGGTATGGCGGTGATGTTTCAGGAAGAGATGAGTCGGGATGCGAGGCAGGCGGGGGAAGGGGAAGCCCACTAACACGTTGCTCGATATCGCAGTAGCGGATCAGTCGGGCTGAAAGCGGAAGAAGTTCCAGTGGAGGAGGAGCAGAAGTTTCTTCTCCCTAGACTATCTCCAGCCCCGTCATCGTTCCGGTGCTTGAGGAGAAGGAATCTACCTCCAGGCCGAGGCGCTGAAGCATGGTGACGTAGAGGTTGGTGAGCGGGTAGTTGTCCTCTGTATCAAACGCAAGGTGCTGGCCGTGCTTGTAGCCTCCACCGGCGAGGAAGATGGGCAGGTTGGTGTTGGAGTGCCGGTTAGCCGATCCCATGTTTGAGCCGAACATCACCGCGGTGTTGTCGAGCAGGGTGCCGGACTTCTCTTTGACTTCATCGAGTCCGCTGAGGAACAAGTTGATCTCCTCGAGTTGCAGTTCCTCCACAATGCGCAGCTGATCCAGCTTCTCGGGGTCGTTGCCGTGGTGGGAAAGCGGGTGGGTGCCGTCGTTGACGTTCTCGATGTCTTGGCGGGTCGAGCCCATGTGAATGCCGAGCGAGATGATGCGCGTGGAGTCTGTGGCCAGCGCGAGTTTCATCACGTCGAAGACGCAACGGTGCTGCTTGATCCCGTCGGTGAAGGTGGTGATGTCCTGAGGCATCGGCGTATCGACGACCGGCTTGGGTTCGCGCTCCCAGGCCTGGGTCGCGACGAGGCGCTGCTCCAGTTCTCGGACCGAGGTGAAGTACTGGTCGAGCTTGACCTTGTCTTCGGAACTAACATTTGAGCTCAGGTTTTTCACTCGACCCATCAGGCTGTCGAGAATGCTGCGCTCCTCTTGAAGCCGAGTGATCTGGGCTTTGACCTCGGCTTCGTTGCCCTGGAGGAACATGCGCTTGAAGACCTTCGCGGCGCTAGTCTCGCCGGGAATGGGAACCCCTGCAGCGGTGAACGACATGGGCTCACCCTTCTCGGCACCACCACTGGACGGTGAGATCATGATGGGCAGGAAAGGGAATCGGGTGTGGTGGCCAATGGATTCCGCGGCGAGAATGTCCAGAGAGATGGTGTTGCGGAAGCCGGGGCGACCGGGGTGTGCAGCCCCCGTCAAGAAGCAGGGTAGGGCCCCGTGGCCACTGTCCACTTCCGGAAGCGATGTGCCGGAGATGACCGTCATTTTCTCGCGGTGGGCGGAGAGAAGGTCGAGGTAAGGCGTGCTTTCGTAGTCGTAGCCTGCGGCTTTGGGAAAGTAGTGCTGAGGCAACAGGCTCAGGCTATTCATCAGAATGACCATGCGCTGAGGCGATGCGGCCGCGGCGATGGCATCCGAAGCACGCACACTGGGCTTCATCGCATCGAGAAAGGGAAGGCCTAGGGCCACTCCGGAGGAGCGAAGAAACGAACGCCGATCCATCACTTTGCGGATGTGAGGCATCTGGAGGGGGCGAGGTTCCGCGATCTCGGTAGTGTTCGATGTCGGTGAGTTTTTCATGACAGAATTGGTGGCGGCTATTTCTGCAGGAACATCGGCGTTTCGAGCAGGCTCAGGATGAGCGACCTTAAACCATAGCCATTGGAGGCGTGGTCATCCAGCAACTGTTCGATGACGGCGCGGTCGTTGTAGGTGGCGATGGCACCGGTGGAGTGAATCAGTAATCGGTTGAGAATATTGCGCGCGATCTGTCGATCCTGCTGCGAGAGCAAAGCCTTAAAGGAATTGATGTCGGAGAATTCTTTTCCTTCGAACACGCCTGACGCATCAACGGGAAGACCGAGTTTGATGGGGTAGCGGAACTGTCCCCGATCAATAGTGGTGTTGGTTCCTTTGTCGATGCTTCGGTAGTGGGTGCGGTAGCCTCCCATGACGTCGAAAGACTCCAGGGCAAAGCCGGGAGGATCGATCAAGAGGTGGCAGCTGGCGCACGATTCGATTTCGCGGTGCTTGGCGAGTTGTTCGCGGATGGTGGTAGCTCCACGGGTGTCCGGTTCGACCGCTCCGGCGTTCGGAGGAGGTGGGGGCGGCGGGGTGCCAAGGATGCGTTCGAGCACCCAGAGACCGCGCCCGATCGGGGAGGTGGTGAAGCCATTGGCCGAGATCTTCATCATGCTGCCCTGAGTGAGAAGGCCGCCGCGGACGCTGTTGGGGGGCAGGGATACTCTGCGCAGTTGGCTGCCCTTCACGCCGGGGACGTCGTAGTGCACGGCGAGCCGCTCGTTGAGGAAAGTGAAGTCGGAACTGACGACGTTGGCGATGGGCAGGTCCTTGCGCACCATTTCGCGGACGTAGGCGCGCGTCTCGGCGGCGAGGGATTCCACCAGACTGGCATCGCTGCTGTATTCCGGGTAAAGCTTTTTGTCAGGGGCCGTGGCGTAGAGTGCTCCAAGATCGAGCCATTGGTCGGTGAAGTCGTTGATGAAGCGGTTTGCTCTAGGATTGTTGAGCATGCGTTTGGCTTCGGCTTGAAGCACCTCAGGTTTCAACAATTCGCCGGAGCGCCCCAGTTCAATGAGCTGTTTGTCAGGCAGGGTGCGCCACAGGTAGAGGGCGAGGCGGTTGGCGAGTTCATTGCCTGGCAGTTTGCCAGGTTGTTCGGTCACAAAAAGAAAGTCAGGCGAACAGAGGATTGATTTGTAGGCGATGAGCATGGCGTCCTGAAAGCAGATTTTTCTCTCCACGGATTCGAGGACGATGCTCTGCATTTCTCTGACTTCTTCCTCGGTGACGGGACGGCGGTAGGCGCGTTCCATAAAACGAGTAAGCAGACGCTCGCTGTCCTTGGCAGGATTCTTCGAGTCGATGAAGCTAGCACTGAGGGGATGGAAGGGGTTGCGCTCCTGTCCGGTACCCCTGTTGATCATTCGTGGTGCAAGGGTCCCGCTCTTTTGTGACCAATGTTTCACGGGTAGGGTGCCCAGGATTGCTTGGTGACTCCGAGGTGGCCAGTCTTCGATGATGGGGCCTTCGATCTCGGCCCATTCGATGGCGACCGCCTCCCAAAGGTCCGGTTTCTTGCCTCCGACGAACTTGGTGTCGCGAAAGGGGAGGTCAGCGCAGTGAATGCTGAGACGCTCGGCACCGTGCAGCCAGACGGTGGCTTCGTAGGTGTCTCCCTTCGGGGTGACGTCGAAGGACTTGAGAAAACGTCCCAGAACGATACCGAGGGAGACGGTCTGGTTTTTCTGCCCGGGTAACAGCTTCGGAGAAACTTTTGGATGGTGATCCCCGGTGAAGGCGCTATTGGCGATGCGAGCCGATTGAAGGCGGAGGCGAACCTTGTAGTAGCCGGGCTCTCGCGGGGAGTTGAACAGACCCCAGGGGCCCTGGGATTCGACCGGCTCCTTGATGAGAACGAGCTTTTCCTCGGCGATGACGTGTGCATTTTGAAACACCTTGTTGTGGGCGCCGAGCCGAGTGGGTTCGTAGCGCTTTGTGTCGAGTTTGGGTTCGGGGCGGAGCACGACGGCGGCCTGGAGAGAGGCTTCCGCCGCTTCCAGATACTGGGCGATCTGGTTGTAGGCTAGATCCTGGCGCTCAGCGACGTTGGTGATGCCGTGGTACTTGGTGTCGGCAGGCACGTAGTGGGCGACATCGAGGTGAGGCAGAAATAGCAGGTCGCGAACGATGTTTTGGTATTCACTGGAACTGAGACGGCGCGCCACGACTCGGCCGACCGACTCCTGCATGGCTTCGTCGCTCAGGGAGAGTTCGTCACCCAGCGTGCTGGTAAATTCTTCGATCTCTTTCGGGGTAAAGGCCTTCTTTTTAGGCGGCATAGCGCCGGAGGAAACCTGGTCGTAAACACGTAGCCAGGTATTCATGGTCGCCGGGTCCGTGCTGACAGGATCCAGATTGTCGAGGCGTAGGTCGCCTTTCTGAGTCGCGTCGTCGTGGCAATCGAGACAGGAGTTGCCGACTAGGGTGAAGGCGTCGGATTTGTCCGCGGATGAGCCGGTGACGGGGGTTCCAAGGAGGATCGTCGTCAGCAAGGTGACCGTGCCGAGAACAATCGCTCGAGGGCGAGAAGGAGAAAAACGGATGGTCTGGTGGATGAAATCCATAAGGTAACTTTGCCTCGAGGCCCCGCCTCATAGGGAATTGAGCTGACTCGGCGCGTAATCCATACGCCCATATCAGGCGAGTGGAAACTGCGCAAATTCGTAGTTAAGACCTTAGCACTTCAGCCTCGTTCGAAATGATCCGCAAAAGTGGGGGGGGAGTTTGGGCAATTGGGCGAGAAGAGGGAGTCTAGTAGTATGCTTTTGTCTCACTTTGTTCCGCACGATTTATTGGGAAAGCCTCTGATGCTGAAGATTCTGACGATGGGAATCCTCGCGGGAGCCTTTTCTTTCAACGCCCAATCTCAGCAAGACTGGGAACAGTTGCCAAAGACCGTAGTCGGTCCTGAGTTCGACAAATTGGTGGAATCGCACTTAGATCTGACCTTCGGAACCGTCGGCGACAAGGAGCTGAAGCTGCACCTTTATCGCCCGAAGGACGCGGAAGCCCCCTTGCCGGCGATTGTTTGCATTCATGGCGGAGGATGGAACAAGGGGGACCGTCGTCACCATGCTAACATCGCCAAAGCCCTGGCGGCTCGAGGCTTCGTGACCGCTTCGATCGACTACCGTCTTTCCGGTGAAGCGATTTTTCCAGCACACATTTACGACTGCAAAGCGGCGGTGCGCTGGCTGCGTGCCAACGCAGAAAAGTGGGGGATTGATCCGAATTCTATCGGCGCCACAGGCGCTTCGGCAGGAGGGCACCTTGCAGCCCTGTTGGGAACCTCTGGCGGAATCGAGGAACTGGAGGGTGAGGGTGGCCACCGCGATTTCTCCAGCACTATTCAGGCCTCGGCTTCTATGGGGGGGCAGTCCGATTTCATGTCGGAGCGCAATCGACTGAAGTCGGCGGAGGCGGAAATCTGGCAGCAGTTTCTGGGAGGCTCGCAGGACGAAGTGCCTGACACTTACCGATTGGCTTCTCCTCGGGAACATCTCGATGCGGGTGATCCTCCCATCCTTTTTATGGCAGGTGAGTTTGATGATCCTAGCACTCACGGCGACGCACTGCGCCGCGATGCGATGGCTCTCGGCGTTCCGACCGGATTGTTCGTGGTCGAGGGAGCGCCCCATCCGCTACTGACCAAGCAAGAGTCTTTCGACATCACCCTGGATCAACTGGATGACTTCTTCACGTTTCATCTCAAACAAAAAGGCGTACCGAAAGTGGCGGCTTCGGGCTCGGTTCCTGCCATCAAGGGAGAGTGGAAACAACTCGGTGGTGGTTACGGTGGCAGCGAGGGGCCTCAGTGGATCACGGTCGATGGAGAGCCCGCTCTCATCTATGCGGCCCATCACGATGGTTTCGTATTTCGCTGGTCACCTGAAAAGGGACTGCGCGTCTGGCGTGATGATTCTCCCGAGGCCACTTCATTTCGCCCCGATGGCAAAGGTGGTTACTACGTGGTAGAGCAGACGACCCGTCAGGTGACTCGCTGGAATGAGCAGGCGGAGTGCACGGCGGTGCTGGCGGATCGCTTTGAAGGCAAGCGGCTCAATCGCCCCAACGATCTGCGAGTGCATCCTGACGGAAGCCTTTGGTTCACTGATCCGGATTTCCTGTTTGGTCTCCGCCCGGACGAAGTAAAAGAACTGGAGGGGCAATACATTTTCCGCCTCGATCTCGAGGCGAAGGAACTGACGGCTGTGGTGAAGGATGCCAAGAAGCCCAACGGCATTGCCATCAGCGAGGACGGGAAGACCCTGTTCTTCACGGACAGCCTATCCAAGAACATCTACCGGGCGCCCATCCTCGACGATGGCACGGTGGGGGAACGTGAGATCTTTGCAACGAGTGAGCTGTTCGGTCTGGATGGACTGACCCTCGACTCTCAGGGGCGCCTCTGGTGCGCGGGCAAGACTTCGGTGGCGGTGTATCAGGCTGATGGCGCGCTGCTCGGAAATTACGCTTTTCCCTCTAAGCCCACAGCGATTGCCTTTCATCCCGATGGCTGGATCTGCGTGACGACTCGCGACGCTGCCTACGTGGCGAAATTCTAAGAGACTGTTGAAAAACCCCGGAATGGAAAACTGCGAGACATTTTGTTTACTGGCAAGGCGCGACGAGGAAGCGGGGTTTCCCCCGCGACTGAGGAGCAACGCCGCCAGCAAACAAAAAGGCCGCAGCCCAGCGGGTCGGTCTAAATTTCCATTCGGCAAAGCCGCTAACTCACAACCCAAATACACCTCAGATTTTCCGTTGTGGGGTTTTTCAACAGTCTCCTGAAACACGACATCAAAAACTCGTTCCCATTCTAATAGCTAATTAAACTATCTCATGAGCCAATCCACTGACATCACTTCGTCCTTCTCTCGCCGGCAATTCACCCGTGGCGGCATTGCCACCGCCCTCGCTGCGGGAGTGGCGCCGTCGTTTCACCAAGCCCTCGCGCAGGGCAGCGATAAAAAGCTCGGTCTCGCCATTGTCGGTCTGGGAGGGTATGCCACAGGCAATATCGCTCCGGAGGTGGCTGCCTGCGAACACGTCACCCTCGCCGGTGTCGTGACAGGAAACCCGGATACGAAGGGCAAGGAGTGGGCCGCCCAATATGGCTTCCCTGAAGATGCGATTTACACCTACGACACGGTCGACAAGATCGCGGAAGACGATCGCATCGACATGGTTCATATCGCCTTGCCCAACTCCATGCACGCCGAGTTCGCCATTAAGTGCGCCAAGGCCGGCAAGCACGTCATGGTCGAAAAACCCATGGCGATTTCCAGCGAGGAGTGTGAGGCGATGATCGCGGCGGCCAAAGAATCCGACGTCCTTCTCGGAGTGAACTACCGACTCCAATGGGAGCCACATCACGTCAAAGCGATCGAACTGATTGGGAAGGGCGTCATCGGGGACATCGCCAGCGGCAACTACGAATTTTCCTGGGGATATGCCGGTGCGCTGGCCGGCCCTAACAAAGATAAGATTAAGAAATGGCTCCTCGATCCGAAGATGACCGGTGGCGGAGCTCTTTTTGATACAGGAGTCTACCCGATCCAGGCGGCCTGCTACCTCACCGGAAAGGAGCCGGTTTCGGTGCGGGGTCTTCCGACGACGCGGCACCCTGAATTGTTCCCCGAAGGCATCGAGGAAACGATGAGTTTTGAAATGCTTTTTGACGACGGCTTCCAGGCACTCTGCCGTGCCAGCTACAGCCAGAATTATCACCAGTGCACGACGCTGGGGGACAAAGGCGCGATTGAAATTCGAGGGGGAGTTCGTGAGGACGGGCGTTTTGGCAACGTGTTTACCCAGTCAAACGGCACGCCCAACCCGAAGGCGCTTTTCCACAACCGGAAGGAGATTCCGGCCGAGCAGACTTTGCAGCAGGCCGTCCTGCTCGATGCCTTTGCGACAGCGATCAAGAACGGCGACAAGACCTTCAAGACCCCGGGCGAGATGGGACTGCGCGATATCCGCATTGCCGAGAAGGTCTACGAATCCGTCGCCAAGGGAGGAGTGAGTGTGTCCTTTTAGGGGCTCGACTTCAGTGGCGAAGTTTTCAGGGGACGTAACAGGGTAGGGTCACGGATCGTACCCTGTTGGGGGTCTCCTTTGCGGAGAGCCAGACAGCTTTCGGTAGAGTTGGTAATTCGTTTCTACTTCGGCTCGGCGTGCCACAAGGCCACATTCCGAAAGCTGGCTCCCTGGCCTTTGTTGACCAGAGCCACGATGCCTTTTGCGTCGGCAAAGCGAGGGTGCTGGGCTTCGATGATCTCTTCACCGATTTTGGCGCGGTAGCGGTCTCCGATGATTTCAATGGTGATGTCGTACCACTTTTCGGGATCGATCCGAACGTCTTCAGTGATAAGCTTTTTTGCCGTGGAGGTCTTTGCGATGCCGGTCATGTGCATGATCCAGCGCTGATCGGGAGTGAGATAGAGGCGTCCAAGGTGAAGATTTGGCGGCACGGTATCCCGGCAGGCGAACGCGATGAACTCAGCGGCGCCGAGTTTGACCTGAGCCGTGATGATGAGATCGGTGGCCTCGATACGGTAAGTCAAAGAGGAGGGGTGATGGTTTTCTTCCAGCTCGTCGCCGATGAGCGCTCCGTCTTCAATTCTCCATTCGCCGATACCGGCGGTCCAGCCGGCGACGTCACCCTTGCGCGTGCGCGGTGCGTTCTCATCAAAGACCGTAGCGACGATGACTTCGGTGGCGGTGCCCAGTTCGGTGCCTGAGGGCGGTTCGGCGAGAGCGACCAAAGGGAGGGCAGTAATGCCGAGGAACAGGGAGGAGCATTTCATGGTGGAGTAAATGTTCAAATTAGACTGCTGTACCCTTCCATACTTCAGATCCTCGAACGAGCTTAATGACCTAGTTATTCTTGCAACCTTCACTGCCAATTCCTGCTACGCAGCAAGTCCGAGATGAGCCAGTCGTGCCAGGCCTTCTGCGTCGGAAGGATTTCGAGTGTCGGGGCGATAAGTCCCAGATCAATCGTCAGAGGGCTCCAGTTCCCCCCACGATGGAGCATGCCAGATGCCGAGGTCACTTTTGCCAATATAACACGCAAGGAACTGGCCGTCCGGAGAGAAAAGAGCCCCTTTGAGCCAGGGCCTGCCGTCGATCAATGTTGTGAGTTCAGAGCCGGTCTCCACATTCCAGAGGATCAGGCGGTTGTCGCCGGTGCTGGCAAGGGTGCGTCCGTCCGGCGAAAAAGCCAGGCTGAAAACCCCGGCAAGATGCCCTTCGAGGGAATGCAATTTTTCGCCCTTGTCCAGATCCCAAAGCTCGATCCGTTGATTGCCCAAACCGGCAGCCAACAGGCTCCCGTCCGCCGACACTGCGGCGGACAACAAGTGACTGGAGAGCTTGATCTCGGCGATGGCACTCCGAGTTCGGAGGTCGACAATGATGCCGCGATCAGCAGAGGTAGAATCCGATTGGGTGAATGTCACCAGGAAGCGGTTGTCAGGTGAAAAGCAGAGTCGGGAACGCTCCTTGAACTCAGGGACCAGGTCTTCAACCGTCCAGTCAGCGCAGTTCCAGAGTCGCACGCCATTTTCTTCGTTGGCGGTGGCAAAAAGGCTCCCGTCCGGCGAAAAGGCGAACGGACTTTTTACTCGGTGAACATCCCCTCCACCCTTTTTCTGTCGGAATCCACGTTCAGCAAGGCTTCGTTCCTTAAGGCCACTTTTTAGGTTCCAGATAGCCACCTCACTGGCTTCGCCACGAGCCAGCCACTGCTGATGAGCGATCAGGGTATGCAAAGGTACCGGATTGACCGAGTGACCTCCCGGTCCCCGGCCGTCAGCAAAAATCTCCGGAGCGGATATTTCGGGCATCGCCACCTTTTCCCCCGAGCTAAGATCGATGCGAACGAAGCCTTCTTTCCTCACCCAGGCGATGAGGGCACCTCCTTCAAACGCAAGGGGCATGTTCGCCTGACAGGTAAGAAAGCCGGTTTTGGAAGCTGAGGGAACATCCCAGAGCCTCGTGCTTCTGTCGTCGGAACATCCCGTGTAAAATCGATTCGCTTGCGGCACAAGGGCAAGCCCCCTGATTCCTCCCTCATGGCCGGCAAGGCGCGTATGCAGGGTCGCCCGTCTCTCGGCATCGATGTCGAGGACCCCGATGATGCCATCTTCGCCAGTCGTGATTATTTGCGTTCCGTCTTTGGTGAAGGCAAGGGCCGAGACACTGGCTGCGTGAACATCGATCGTCTGCAATACCAGTTGCTCCGCCGCGTCCAGGAGAACCACCTTCCCATTGCCCAATCCCACTGCCAGAAGGCCTTTCGAAGAGACTCCCAGGCAGGAGGTCCACTCTTCGAGCTTGATCTTTCGACCAGATTCGCTGTGGGTTTTCAGATCCCAACTGCGTACATAAGATTCTTCCGCCGCGTAGATGAATTGCTCGTCGGATGATACGGCGAGCGCCTGATCCCTGTACTTCCTTGTCCTGTTCTCCCCGACGTTCATGTTACCGGATAGCTCCGCGATTCTCTCCCACTTGTTGATATCCCACACCGTCAACCGGTCTTCCTCCTGTGACACGATCAGCGAGCCACCTGGAGCGAGTGCAACCGGGAAGCCGATCGCCTCCGCTACGTTTTCCTCCTCCCATGCGCCCGAGTTGATCCGCCACCTGCGGGTAGAATCAGTCGTGATCGAAACCAGGAAACGACCGTCCGGGGAAAAGAAAAGAAGCCCATTGTGGGGTTCGCCTTGTTCATTGCGGGTGTCGATCTCGACAATCGGTTGCCCTCCAGATTCGTGCCGCACCACGATCCCGCTTGACGCGTTGTGCGCAATCTTCCCGCCTTCCGGGGATACCGCAATCCCACCCCTCCCTCCACCATAGGTGCCCACGATGTCGAGCTCTTCGGAATGGCTCCTGTTCCAGAGGTAGCGCCATTCAAAACCGCGATAATCCTCTTCCCCCTGCTGGGGAATATGACGACTGAGGAGACGCCGAGCGCCAACCAGGTCGTGATTTTCAATGGCCTCTGAAGCGAGTTTGACGTGGGCACTGTAGGATTGAAGGCGATTGCTTCGCGCCATGATCAGGGCACGCGAGCCGGCATCTTCTGCCAGGCCGCGAAGTTTCTCCTGTCTGAAGGCAACGATCGGACCACCAATCCCCAGCGTCATCAGTAGTAGCAAGGTCACACCAGCCGCAGCCGCGTGCATGGGCTTACGCCTGGTCCACTTGATCACCTTCTCTGCCGCCCCCACCGGCCGCGCTTCGATCGGCTCGCCGCGCAGCCAGCGGTCGAGGTCGTTCTTTAATCCCTGCGCCGAGGCGTAGCGCTTTGTCGGATCTTTCTCGAGACACTTCATCGCGATGGTCTCAAGGTCGCGATCGGCGTTGGGATTGCGTTGGCTCAATGGTGTCGCTTCCTCTTCCGCCACGAGGCGTAGCGTGTCGATCAACGACTCGCCTTGGTGCGGCGGCACCCCGCAGAGTATCTCATAGAGAATCGCGCCTAACGCATAGACATCAGCTGCCGTTGTCAGGTCCTTGCCCCCGCCCTCGGCCTGCTCTGGCGCCATATAATTAGGCGTCCCCATGACCTGCCCTGACAAAGTCACTGAGGTCTCGCTTTCCATCTGTTTGGCGAGGCCGAAGTCGGTCACGTGTGGCTCTCCCGCCTCGTCGATGAGGATATTCCCAGGCTTCAGGTCCCGGTGCAGGATGCGGCGTTGGTGAGCGGCGTGGATCGCACCCGCCACCGTCGCCATCAGTTTCGCTGCTTTCGTGGGATCTTCCTTGAGTCGTTCGAGGTGATCGCGCAGGGTGCCGCCCTCGATCAGCTTCATGCTGAAGTAGTGCTGCTCCTCGTGCTCGCCTACTTCGTAGATAGGTACGATGTTAGGGTGATCCAGCGAGGCGGCGGCTTCCGCTTCGGCGAGGAAGCGCGTCACGTCCGTCTCGTTGGCCAGCATCGTCGAGCGGATCATCTTGATCGCCACGGTGCGCTTCAGACTCTTTTGCTCGGCACGGTAGACCACGCCCATCGCTCCGCGAGCGATCTCGCCCTGCAGCTCGTAATCGCCGAAATACATCACCCGTTTGCCACTAGGCTCGACGACAACATTCACGCTGGGTGGTTCGTGTTCGTCTGGCGTCTTCCCTTCCTGAGACTTTCTCAATTCAGCTGACCGAGCCGACATCCGGGCCTGATCGGCTGCTGAGAAATCCATCGTCGCATCGAATTCTTCCTTCGCAGGCTGTGCCAGGAAACTTCCCGCTCCTTCGTGGGATTGCAGCAGCCTTTCGATCCGCTCACGAAGCCCTGCATCATCTCCGCAGGCATCATCAAGAAACGCCGCCCGCTCCCCGGGAGGTTTCTCGATTGCTTCGGCAAATAGGGTTTCTTCACTCATTGTTCACGTCGCCGCATAAAAGGGCTTCTACAGGAAAACGCGGAATTTCGGACCCGAATGACTCATTTATTTTTCCGAACGCACTTTTGAGTGGATCCATGCCCGCGAGTAGGCCCAGTACCGATCGGCGGTGGCTTTGGAAATGCCCAGCACTTCGGCTGCCTCGGTGCTGCTTAATCCGACGAAATAGCGCAGCTTCACCAGACGACCCTTTCGCTCGTCCTTCTTTGACAATTCCCTCAGCGCTTCATCAAGGGCGAGAAGTTCGTCGGACTTACCCGGAGCTGCCGCAGGGGCATTGATGCTGTCAAACTCGATCCGCTGCCATTCGCCACCGTGTCGGACGGCTTTTTTGCGCCGTGCCCGATCAATCAGGATTCGCCGCATCGCCTCGGCCGCGGCCATGTAGAAGTGACCTCGGTTGTCCCAGCGAACATCTTCCTCCGTCTTGGCGATCCGGAGGTATGCCTCGTGCACCAGGGCAGTGGCATTGATCGTTTGCCCCGCTGGCTCAGCGACCATCTTTCGCGCCGCGAGATGGCGTAACTCCTCGTACATCGACGGCAGGATCTCTGCCGCCTTGCGCTTCTGTTCGCGGGCCAGATCCCCGGAACCGGGTTCGTTAGATGGTGAGCCGGAAGTCTTCAATGCGGCCCAGCCTATCAAACTCACAGAAAGGGGCAATCCTCATCATGAAGGGAGGGGCGCCAAGGCGCGAATGCCGGCTGTGGCCTCGAACGGTCGGCACCATGCCGTAGGTCGTCGCCGGCGATGAAGAGAACGTCGGTGGCTCGCGCTGGCATACTCGGTCCAGACGAGGAGAGACACGGTTAGGGGGGGAAGCAAAGAGGGGCGGGCTATAGAGGTGATAGGGGTGCCTCGAGTATTTGAGGTGGCGAAAGGAACCGGGGTGATACAGGGCTACGTGATCAGGATGCGGGTTGGTCTTTTAACTGGTGGGAAATTGGACTACCCAATTGGCATGTTGACGCCCATGAAAACCCGGACCGCCTTTATCACTGCCTTTTTGATGCTTTCTCTTGTTCTCGGAATCTCGATCGACGCGCAGTCAGCCGAGAAGCAAAAGGCCAAGACGGCCGCTAAAAAGAAACCGAGTCCAGCGATGGCTCCGGTCGAGGATGTGGATGGATTGCCACGAGTGCTTCTGATCGGCGACTCAATTTCGATTGGCTACACGGTCGCGGTTCGCACCTTGATGGAAGGTGCGGCCAATGTGCACCGCCCTCTTACCAACTGTGGACCGACCACCAAAGGGGTCGAAGCGATCGACGAATGGCTCAAGACTGGGGGAGAAGGCAAAAAATGGGACGTGATTCATTTTAACTGGGGCCTGCACGATCTTAAATACATGGGGTCAAACGGGGGAGGGTTGGCGGATCCCGAGGCCGCTGGCAGCCACCAGCAGGTTCCCATCGACGACTACCGCAAGAATCTCGCTCTGCTGGTTAAAACTTTGAAGGGCACCGGCTCCAAGCTTATCTGGCGCAACACCACTCCGGTTCCAGAGGGCTGCGCCGGACGCGTGGTGGGGGATTCAGCCAAATACAATGCGGTCGCAGCTGAGGTCATGGCAGAAGCGGGAGTTCCCGTTCACGACCTCTACACCTTTGCTTTGGAGCGAGCTGCCGAAATTCAGCTGCCGGCGAACGTGCACTACAGCGCGGACGGCTCCAAGGTCCTGGCCGAAGACGTGGTGCGTGTGATTGGAAAGCAATTGCCGTAGCATAGCGAAGCGCGCGCGGCATTCTCGGGCATGGTGGGAACATGCCCGCCCCAAAATATCAGCGGCCCTTTTGGGTCGGAAGAGGCGCGCTCCTGCCGGGGGCGCCCTTTCGCCGGCCGATCGATGCCTATTAGTGAGCATCAGCGTCAATATGTGGATTACCCTTTCTGAATTCGACAGAGGCATCACATCATGGTTGCCTATGCTGAGTCGTCGGTCATGGTTCTGTCCGACTGAAAGGCATGAAAGATCAACTGATTCGTGAAATCCTATTGGCCCGTCAACGGGTCTATTCCCTGGCGTCGGCTACGCCCTTGCAGAAGTTGGAGATCCAGACGGATTTTGACTGTTTCATTAAGCGGGAAGACTTGTCGCCTATCAATGCCTACAAGTGGAGGGGCGCTTTCAATTGTATGTCCCAACTCAGCGAAGAGGAGTTGGCTCGCGGTGTGGTGACCGCCTCGGCTGGGAACCATGCGCAAGGAGTGGCTCTATCGGCCAAGAAACTGGGAACCCGGGCCAGAATATTCATGCCTCTTTCCACTCCCAAAATGAAACAGGTAGCGGTGAAGCGCCATGGCGGGGACCAGGTAGAAGTCTGCCTTGTTGGTGACTCCTACGATGAAGCTTCCGTTGAGGCGAAGCGTGTTTCGGCGGAGGAGGGAATTACTTACATTCATGCCTACGACGATCTCCAGGTGATGGGCGGGCAGGGGACCATTGCTGATGAAATTGCGCTATCCGGGGAGGGTCCTTTCGATGTGGTGTTTATTCAGATCGGCGGCGGCGGACTGGCTGCCTCGGTGGCGACTTGGCTGAAGGAGATGTATCCAGCTATCCGTGTGATTGGAGTCGAAGGCGAACACCAGGCATCGATGGCTGCGGCGGTCGAAGCGGGCAAGCCAGTTACCCTCGACTATGTGGATGTCTTTTGCGACGGCACCGCCGTGAAACAGGTCGGAGAGTTTACCTATCCGGTTTGTCGTGACGTGATTGATGAATTCGTAACCGTCACCAACGACGAGGTCAGTGCGGCGATCGAAGTTTTGTGGAACACGATTCGAGTGATTCCCGAGCCCTCCGGAGCGATGGGCTTGGCTGGGGTTCTGAAAAAGCAATCGGAGTTGAGCGGAAAGAAAGTGGTTACCATTCTGTGCGGTGCCAATATGGATTTTCATCAACTGGGTAAAATCTCAGCGGCGTCCGGTATAGGCTCGGATACGGAGCGCTATTTTCGTTTTCATATCAAGGAAACCTCCGGTGAGTTGCTACGACTTCTCGAAGTGGGGATGGCGGATTTTAATATCGCCGATTTTCAGTATGGGAAAACCCATGCGATTGACTCCTGGCCTATTCTGGGTGTTCAGGGAGAGAGCGAGGAACTGGCAAAACTGCCTGACAAGTTAACCAAGGCCGGGATCGAGTTCGAGGATGTCACGTCGAGCCCGGATGTTGCCTTTCGGGTGATTCCCTTTCGTTCGCAACTGGTATCCAATCCTTACTTTATCGAATTGGAGTTTCCGGAGCGCCAAGGCGCGCTGCACGATTTTCTAAGCTCGGTGAAGGGATCGGCCAGCATCTGTTACTTCAACTACGAGTACACCGGTGAGCGGGTCGGGCATGCTCTGATCGGCTTTGAGTTTTCGACTGCGACGGAGAGGAATTCCTTTGTCGAAGGGATGGCTTCCGGGCATTGGCGATTTCGGGCTTTTCAGGAACTTCCAGAGGAAGCGATGCGTCGGATGATAGAGTAAGTGTTGGGCACGCACTTCTTGTTCATCAATTTTTAATGTATTGCTCCCACCATTGGTCAGATCGTTCATCTGAGTTCGTCTTCCTTGGGTTGGCCGAGGCAGGACCGGAGATGTTTCCTGCTAAATTCAACTGAGCCTAAGCCTGAAGTTTCCCGAGGGCAAAAGCATCACGTCAAAAGAGAAGCCCTGGTGTTTCTACCATCATCACGAACCGCTGGAGTCGGGCGCTTGGTATTGGCGCTATCGGACCAACAATCAGTAGGGAAAAGGAGAGTGGTCTGAGGCGGCGATATTAACCGTGAGTCCTGATGCTATTGAAATTCCAGCGAGGGCACTCGATGACTTTTTGCCCGATCTTCCGCAAGATCGACCGCGTCTGGGGCTGGCAGGAAAGCATATCGCTATTGTCCGGGTACAAGCAAAGGAGCATCCATACTACGAGGTGCATGTCGGGAGTTGTGCCGAAGAGCTTTCGGTTGAAGCGCCTTCGCTAAAGAAGCTTCAATAGGGGATTCTTCTGACTGTTGATCCCGCTTTCGTTATGAATCGAGTTCACTCTTCCTCTTGCTTTCAAGATGAGGGTGATCCACGACTGATCCCGATGTCTCCCAGCGATAGACCCCTCCTTCCCGATTTTGAAAACGGATTTCTGCTCTCCGTTGTCATTCCTGTGTACAACGAGGTTGAAACCCTGGAAGAGATCGTCCGCCGGGTGCAGGCCGTAGATATTCCCAAAGAGCTTGTTCTAGTCGATGACGGATCGACCGACGGGTCTCTTGATATGCTGGATGAGTTGGAGAAGGAAGGGAATATTAGGGTGTTGCGGCACCAAGGGAATCGGGGAAAAGGAGCGGCTCTCAAAACGGGCTTCGATGGGTGCCGTGGGCATATTGTAGTGATTCAGGATGCCGACCTGGAGTATGACCCGAAAGATTTCCAGAAACTCCTCAAGCCGTTCTTCGAGGCGAATGCAGATGTTGTCTATGGCTCCCGGTTTCTTGTCGGAGAGTATGAACGGGTTCGTCTCTTCTTTCACTACATGGGGAACCGTTTCCTCACCTTTCTCAGTAACATTACGACGGGTCTGAATCTGACCGATATGGAGACCTGCTACAAAGCATTCCGACGGGAGGTGCTCAGCGATATCACGATCGAATCAAGAAAATTTACGGTTGAGCCCGAACTGACAGCGAAGGTGGCTCGACTTAAGCTGCGTGTGTTTGAGGTTCCGATTAATTACTCAGGTCGCAGCTATGACGAAGGGAAGAAGATTACCTGGCGGGATGGAGTTGCTGCTGTGTGGGCCATTTTTTACTATCGCTTTAAGTCCTGACGATTTTTCAGAATCTCCAAGTCTTCTGGATAAGGCGCAACAGGCTCAAAGAGCTTCCAATAGACCGGCCCGGTATTCCAGATTCCGGTAGCCTTCCAGTCAAACTCTCCTGGATCGGCGGCAAATTTCTGGTAGGATGGATTGGATTCCGTTTCTTCGCCACAGGCGAAGAACAACTTGATACGTCGCTTATTGAGTTGATCGCCTAGTGGTGCGTTTGCGTTCAATATCGGGAGTAGCACATCCAACCCGTCCACAGAAATTTTTCCGGCAGGATCGAGAAACTTTCCGGTCGCCTCGGCTTGATAAATTGATCCAAGAATATGGGTGCCGTCTACTGCCATGATCTCCCGTCTGTCGCCCAGTGCACGGAGCAGGGCGCGGGGTGCATCGTAGGGAGGGGGGCGGTTTGCCCAGATGGAAGGAACAAGAATGAGTGCAAGAATGGAAGCAACAGGGAAGAGTGAAGGATGATGAAAGGGTCGTGGCAGTTTTCGCCATACGGCCCAGGAACAGAGTCCCGTGAACAGAAAGAGAAAGGACGCCCCCGTAATCAGAAAGCTTTGACGGGATAGAATCAGGATGGCGACTGGAATGGTTTGCAAGAGGAATCCGAGGAAACAGATCCATGCGGCAAAGTGAGGCCGAAAAGTCTGCTCGTAGAACCACTTGCGATCGGCAATAATCAGCCATCCTCCGATGATGATAAGAACCCCCCAGGCACATGTCAGGAACAGTGCTCGTTTCGGATTGTGCGTCGTGGGGATTACGTCAGGGTTGCGGGCTGAACCGCGCACATTGAACAAGGTCAGTTGAAGGCTCGCTGGAAGATTCGATAGATTCATCGACATGTGCTCTCCGAACGCCTTCGGATTTGAAAGCACCGCCTTCCCGACCGAGACCTCACCTTCGCCAAAATCCTCTTCGCATATCTCTTTATACTTGTACCAAACATTTCCTTCCGTATTCGGATGTCTCAGGAAATAGGTGAATGCGTAATTTTGACTGAAGTTGAAGGCCGCCTTTTCCTGGATGTCCCTCACGGTACCTTTGATGCCATTTTCAGAGATTCCACAGGATCCCAGCCAAACTGCCATAATCGTGACGAGGGGAACGCCGTAGGAGAGTAGGTATTCTTTCCAGGAGATGCCGATTCCCTTCCTGCGGAGAAGCCATTCATACAGATTCAGGAAACAGATGACAAAGAGGACGCAGGCGACAGTCTCGTTTCTGACAAAAAGGGCAGATCCTGCCAACAGAGCAAGAGCCCACCCCCGTCCTCGACTTGTTCGCGAAGCAGCAAATAGCAGGATTGGCACCAAATTGGCAACATGGGCAAACAGGTGGACGGTGTAGAGGGGATTGATGTTTCCCTGAATGGAAGCCCACCACAAGGTGACGAAGAGTGCGAAAGGCACAGGGATGAGCCGGCGAACTACCTCAAATAGCAGGAAGACTGCGGTGAATATAACGATGACTCGATGAACCAAAGTCGCCGTGAAAGGATCCGATATGATCGCGGAGACGGCTCCATAGTAGGCCCGATAGAGCGGGGACCAGGACATAGTCCAATTCCACCACTCCGAGTGAATGGCCGAGCCGCGGGTATAGTGGACTGCCTCATCGCCCATCGTCCATTCCCAGGTCTCCCACATGCCCCAGTGCATTTTCACCAGGAAAAGTAGAATCACGAGGCGGGCAAACCAAACTGAGCTGTGGAGGCCGCAGAGAAATTTTCCGGTGCGTGGCAGGATGTCCGGGCAACAGGCAGTTCGCATCTCGCCATACGTGAAGGCGACTCGGGGATTCGTCAACCTTTTGCAGTGGCGATGATCCGTCCGAAAACGATCTTGGACTGCTCGAGCGTGGGCCAGGTTTCTGACGATCATCCAAATCGGGGGCTAGGGAGCCGTTGAGGCGCAATCTCTTTTAATGAAGGATCAGCCAGTGAAAGTCGGCGGCTTCGTGGTTGAGGCAGAGTTGGACGGGGGGCAAGCCGCCGAGGTAGGAAGCGGTGTATCTCTCGTGGTTGAAGGGGGCAAGGCACCGATGATAATCGGAACGGAAAACGGAGAACCGGTAGAGGAGGGTGCACCGTATCTCCCGCCTGCTCATCTGTGCTTGCTTCACCTGCCAGAGATCGAAGCAGTTGCAGCAAATTGTGGCAACTGAGAGGTTCAGCGACGACCTCCGTTGCAATGTATCCCCTTGTTGCGTTAGCATCACCCCGAAATGGAAGTGGCCAGTAACCAGATTGATTCCAGTTGGAAGCTGATTAGCATCGGTGTGCTGATTGTGTTGCTGGCATGGGAAACGGCGGCACCCTTCTTTCCCTATTTTGTGAGAAAGCTCCGCTTTCGTACCGTCCATGCATTCCGTAATCTCGCTCTGGGCGTCGTGAATGCGCTCGCTGTCTCGATAGGGCTTGTGCATTTGTGGGGCTGGGCGGCGGAGACGTGTACCGAGAAATCATTTGGTGTTTTGAACTGGGCGGGGCTCTCCGGTTGGGGAGGTGCGTTGGTAGCGGTGTTGCTGTTTGATCTGTGGACCTACTGGTGGCATCGCCTGAATCACGAGGTGCCGCTGCTATGGCGTTTTCACCAAGTGCATCATTCGGATCCTCAAATGGATGTGACGACCGCGAATCGCTTTCATCTGGGGGAGATCGTGTTGTCTTCGTTGCTGCGGGTGCCGGTGATCTTCCTGATCGGTGCTGAGTTCTGGCATCTGGCACTCTACGAAGTGATCCTTTTTCCGGTTGTGCAGTTTCATCACGCCAATATTCGAGTCGATGGATGGGTGGGGAGGATGCTGCGATGGTTCATCGCGACTCCCGAGATGCACAAGGTGCATCACTCACGCTGGCAGCCTGAGACCGACTCGAATTACACTTCGCTATTGTCGGTCTGGGATCGAGTCTTTCGGACTTTTCGCCTGCGTGAGGCCCCCTCTCAGATCAGCTTTGGGCTGGATGGCTATGATGACACGGGCTCGCAAAAACTGCGTGGAGTGTTGACGGCGCCGTTTCGGTTCGGGAAGCCAACTGTTGAAGCGGTGTCGCAGGAGAAGGCACCCGATGAGTGAGTGAGGCTAGGCGCTCCGAAGCCCTTGCTCTGACAATCGAGTAACGTTCCGAAAAGGAGGGGGAGTCGTTCTTCGGCTATTCTGGGAGATAGTGAGTTCCGTCTCTGAATCTGCCTTACGGGCTAGGCGGAATGGACTGCACGGGGCTCAGTAGCATGCGTTTGGCCTCATCCAGAAGGAGCCTCGGTTTCTCAAAGGTGGAATGACCAATGTGTTTCCAAAGGACACGTCCCGCAGGGTCGATTAGAAGCGTGCCGTGCATGCCTCCATCTTCAAAATCATCGTAGACTCCGTAGGATCGAAAGACATCGAGGGCCGGATCCGCTAGGATGGGATACGGGTAGCGTGCTCTCATGTCTGGTGCTTTTTCCGGATCCTTGCCGAAGAGCCCGGTGAGGACTTCGACCCGATCGGTGGTGATCAATACCGTTTTGATGCCGGCCTTGGCGTAAGCTCCCACATAAGGCCGAAAGGCATCGAGCTGCTTGGAGCAATAAGGGCATGCCACGCCCAGAATAAAGTGAACAAGGACAGCCTCACCGCGAAAGGACTCGAGGGAGATTTTGCGACCCGAGTGGTCAGGTAAGGAAAATGAAGGAGCCTTCGCCGGCTCCCAGAATTCAGGACCAAGCGCAACAGGGTTCGGGGTAGTTCCGGGTGTGTCTTCCTGAATTGGGGCAATCGTCCAGCGACGCGGCAACTTCATATGCTCAGCTAGCGCATCCAGTTTTTTCAAAAAGGGAATTCCTGGGTCGACACGGGCCGCATCCGTCCTGAATTGACGGTTGAAGGCGGTCATTGCCGGGACAATTTCACCCTCAGCGTAGTTTAACTCGCAGAATGTCGCGGTTGGTAACCACTGTCCTGGTCGTTCGGTCCAAGTTTGACGGGCGAGTTCGAGTCCTCTGTCGGGATGACCTGTTCGCACTAGTTCTTTTGCCCATATCCAGGCAGGCACATTGGGCGGGACCGTATTTGGGATGATTTCCTGGTTTTCGGTTCGCAAATCGATCCACGCTTTCAAACCCTCGAGAAGACTGGAGATGTTTTTTTGCGCCGCGGCGGATTCCGCTCGCTCGGACAGGTTCGCGATTTGCGGTTCAAGGTCGCCGACTTCCTCGAAGCGCTGCAAAGAATTTAAGGCCAATGCTTTCCAATACAACCATCGAGCCTGGGTCAAAGTGGATTTGCCCTGTGGGCGAAGCAGAGGATTGGATTCGAGTTCTCCGAGCAAAACTTCAGCCATTTCGGCTCCGAGGCGAGTTTCCACCCAAAGCCGCCTTCCTTGATCGTTGATAGTTTCCCGGGACTCGGAGAGAGGTTCGAGATCACGGGGCAGAGCGATCATGCGCCGGGCCCATTGCAGCGCTTCTTCCACTCGTCCCATCGAACCCAAAGTTTCGATTAAAGCGGCATAATTTGAAGAAAGGTTATCGATCTCAGTTGGCATCAAGAGATGGTCCCGCAGTTGGGCGTGATCGACCCGAAGGGCTGCTTCCAACAGCGGAACCGCCTGATGGTGAAGGCCGTTGGCTCTCCACGCTTCGGCAGCGTAGCGCCAGGAGTCGGAAATCCCGGGAGCGAGTTTGGCGTTCTCTTTTGCCGGCGGTAGGGACATAGCTGGACGTTCTTCCAGCCAAAGAAAGATCCGATAATGCCGGCTTGGGTGCTCCGGAGCTGCTTTCGCGATCGCATTCGCCAAGGTGTCGACCGCCACGTGACTGGTGATGGGAATCCCTGCCCGGTATTTGTCCAAGGTCAGCTGGCGCAGCAAAAAGGCTTTGGCGTTAATGTCACCTGGCGAGCTCAAAACCAGGTCTTCGAGATCTTGAATGCGCCGCCGAATTCGCTCCCGTGATTGTTCATCATCCAGCACGGGAGGTGGAGGAAGTTTGTCCGGGCCATTCGCGTGGACACCGAAGAAATGTGCCAGGGCCTCGATCCAAAGACGTTCATGACTGGTCGTCTCGTTGCTGATCCTTGCGATGGCATGTTGGGCAAAAAGGCGAGCCCGCCCGGGCTTCTGTTCATTTGCCATCGCCAGGCCCCAGAAGATCATAGGATGATCGGAATCGTATGCGAGCGCTTGCCGCATGTTGCGCTCGGCTTCCCGGTAGTTCAAACCATAGAGCAGTGCTATTCCCTGGTTGAAAAAGGCCTGAGCCTCGGTCGAAGAAGTAGAGAGAGGGAAGTCAACCGTTCCCAGATTGTTGCGCAAAATCGGACCCCGAGTGGGACCTCGGAGAAATGCGACCTCCAGTGTCGCGGGGATATCGGAATCGACCTGCTCTAATAGCGGAGCCAGACAGGTGAGGTTGAAATTTCGATATCCTTCCCCTTGGAGTAATCCAATCGCTAAGAATCCCGCTAGGATTTGGAACACTGAATGGAAGGGGCGATGATCAAAGAGAGACACGGCGACATCATAATCTGGGTGGATGGAAATCCAATCTCAAAAATAGGTTAGAGATTTCAAACTTCGGCCTGCAATCACCCTTCGTCTTCCTCTGAATTCGCCGAATTCCCAAACTCGACGGGCTCCTCGACCATCACATCGTCACCCGTCCCAAACTGCCTATCCTTGCCAGCTGACTGAATTTCCATGTGATCTCGGGAAATAGGATGGAAACGGTAAGGGACATTCCACCGATCCACCAATTCACCCTTTGAATTGATGGCGGAATGAGAAGGATCGATCAGCATGAGCTGGTAGGGATTCTTTCCGGTAATGGCCTCCACCACTTCGCGGTTTTCACCTGCGATGGGATTTTCGCGAAAGATTTGTCGATACTTCGTAATCGCGGAAGTTAAGATCTGGATGTCCTCGACGGGATCCTGGTTGGGATCGTTGAGGTCTGCCATCATTTTAGCGACGTCTTTTTTGAGGATGCGGCCGTTTGCCTGGCGTTCAAACGCAGGTCCGTCCAAGTTAAGCGGCAGGGGATCACGGCCAAAGAATTTGGGGCTAATCACACCTTTCGCTGGAACTGGCCTATCCGGGGCGTATGAATTTCCGATCCCAGTTGGAAGCGGAGTATTCGTTTTCGGAGATTGCTGCTCGGTGGCGACCGGATTTGCTTCCGGAATCGCCTTTAATTTTTGGTTTAGTCGAAAGAACATGACGACGATCACGACCGCGACTGCGGTTGCGATCAAAAGGATATTCTTCGGATGCAGCAAAAGGTAGTGTTGGTTCAAATACCGGTGACCCAATCCATATTCGCGTTTGCGTGGATGGAGGCAAAATCCGTAGGATCGTATCCGGCCGTAAATGGATCAGCAAACCGTTCAAGGTTGGGGAAGATAGAGGCGACTTCCGAATCGGCGATGCCGAGCCATTTGGCTATGGGAGCCGAGAATTGTTCAACTGAGCTAGTCGGTACCCATCGCCCGCGACTGCTGCCCGGTGTGGTCCATGGGCCGGTGGGATTGAGATCGGGATAGTAACCATAGACGTTCTTTCCTTTCACGTCGCCACCCATCATATAGATGTTGGTGCCCCAGGCGTGGTCGGAACCGGAGGCGCCGGGAGTCGCGCCGTTGGGAGTGAAGGTTCGGCTGAAATCCGAGTGGGAGGCGAGGATGAAGTCGTTGTAGTTAAAATCTGTGCCCAGAGTCGCGTGATTTTCAAGGGCGTGCATGACGTCGTTGAATGCTTTGAGAGCGTGATTAAGGGTCGACATGTTGGCGTCAAAATCACCGGGGACATAACCGGCGCCCGCACTATAGCCACCCTGGTCCTGGTGCGTGTCGTGACCTCCGTAAGAACAGAAGAAGAGTTGCCGTTTATTGCCGAGACAGTTTCGGCCGGCGATCATTTTAGCAATCGAAACGAGCTGTCTGGAAAGGCCCGGCAGGTTGTTGATGGCATTGCCACTCGTCGGATCGATCCCGTTTTGGAGCAGGAATGTGCCTTCGATAAATCCCCAGGGATTGCTATTGTTGTCCACTGCAGTCGGGTGAAGCCACGCATCCGCTTCCGAAAAGGCGGTGCCCACGAATCCTTCGTTCTGCCGGGCGCGGCGAACGACCAGGTTGTAGTTCTCCTCGAAGAGATGGTCGTGGGTGTAGTTCATCACGTCCTGGAATGCTTTGAGCCTCCGTCCGTTTCCGTTGTTGGTGTAACTGGCGGGATCGCTGGCATCTGTCAGGGCGTTGGCATAATTGGTGCCGTACCCGTTCAGACTGATGGCTCCATTGTTGGTGACTGAGTATTGGCTCACGTCGCCGAGAAGGCCAACCTGGTTATCATTGATCCCGGAAAGCGATACCGACATGGATATCTTTCCGTCAGGTTCATTCCAGGCGGGGTTAAGAAGGTCGGCGATGCGTCCACTCCATCCGCTCTGGAAGGGTCTGTCCGATATGGAACTCTGCCACTGGTTTTGCTGATCACTGTGCGAGAAAAGCTGAGGAGGAAGAGGAACGTCATTGTAAGTGGCAGCGGAGGTGGGGACTACGAGGGTGCCGACATTGGCAGCGAAGGCCATGTCTCCTGCGTCAAATAGCGTTTTGAGGTCCGGTAACTCGGGATGAAGAGCGAAGTTCTCGGCACCCGCTGCTGCCGCGGCGTCTGCCGCGAGATTGTTCGCTACGATAGGGTGCGGATCGTCCGTGCCACCGGGAGAAGAGAGGGGAAGAGCGAGAACGCCACGATTGCTATCGTAGTTGGCACGACCGGGATGAGCGGCATCCGGCATCAGCATGTTGTTCCCGTCGGTGGCGCCAAAGTGGAACAATACGATTGCGGCCTTGTAGTCGTTGATGCCGGTCACGGTGTTGGCCAGGGCCCCTTCCATGAGGCGCATATGAGCAAGCGTGCTGACCACACCCGTGAGCCCCATGGATGAGCAAGCCGACCGAGCAAGGAAGCCGCGGCGGCTCATCGGGATCTTTTTGTTGGAATTTCTCATTTCTTTATCCTTTTGATTTTGAAGGTATTTCCTTGGCCTAGTTATTTCTGGATGAGGAATTCCGGGCTGGTTGTCATGATGTAAAGTGCGGCGCGGACTCTGGCCCATTGGTTCGTTTTGGTCGCGTTGTCGTTGTAGGCATCAGCGATGTAGTGAAGCAGTGTCTCCCGGGGATTTCGGTTCGGGAAATGGGTGAGGCCGCCCTGCGTGACTGGAGTGCCGTCGTCGCTGGCATCGATCGGATAGATCAATTTATAGCGTCCCGCGAAAAGCAGCGCATCAAGATCGTCGATGAGTTGCAGTACTTGATCCCGTTCGGTGTCGAGGCTGTTGGTTGGGATATCGGGATAGTTGTCGTAACGATTAATCCAGGCCCAGTAGTCGACGATGACGTGGTCGTCTGTGTGGTTGGTACCAGTGCCAATCACCGTGCTGTAGCCGGCCGCATCCGCATTAGCGTTGCTGCCTCCCATAGTTGTGCCGCTGAATCCGTTCGAACCCCAGTGTGAAGTCCAGAAGACATTGATATTTTGAAAGATCGAACTCTCCGTCGCAATTTGGAACTCCGGCGCGACGAGGCCGAAGCTGGCGAGCAGTCCGCCGGGCTGATAGTCAGGTAGGAACCAGTTGAAGACGGTGGGAGCCTTCAACGGAGTCTGGCCCAGCGCACTGGTGCCACCGCCATCCATGGCGTTGATACGCATCGTGGTAGCAGGGTGATGCTGGTAGGTGCCGGGTCCGGTTGAAATCAATTGTCCGAGTGCATCATAGTCCACCGCTCCTGCGAATTTGTTAACTTCGGTTTGAGGATAAGCAAAGTTGCGCAGGTCGCCGTCGGCTGTCGGGGCCAGCATACCCGTGTGGCTTTGGTTCGGGAAATCGATTGGATCTCCAGCGATCACGCTTCCGTCAAAGGTCACTCGAGAACGTCCTGCGATCGCTCGAATGGCTTGGACCCAGGCCAAGAGGGGTTCCTTCTTTTTCCCGAATTCACGGTTGAGTTCCGTCGTGGAAAGGTTGCGAGCCTCAGGATCGAGGAGGATGGCCCTGACGACATCGTCGATCTGGCCGTTGGTGCTTCGCCATACCTGCGCGACCCGGTGAATATAAGGACCCGACGGATTGCTCGTGACGAGTCGCTGAATGAGTCGGCGTGAGACGAAGGCCGGAGTGCTCTGATGGTTGACCGTCGAATCGGTCGACCAAGTGGCTGCGAAAGTCTTCGGCGAAAGTTGATTGGTCTGAGTCCCCCCGAAGTAATTGAGAACGTCGCGAATATCTTTGTCGCCCTCGCTCGTGTAGCGCCCGTCCACCGAGGAGTCGTTGTTGATCACTTTTCCGCCAGCAATCGTTTTGGAATCAGTGTCGTGCTCGCTGTTGTAGAAGGCCATCGGATAGTTGAAGCGTGAGGAGTACCAGAGGTTGCCCGTGCCATCGTCGTACCAGTTGCTGGTGGGGTTGGTGCGATCCAGGTTGGGGCTGTCCCAGTTGGTGTTGCTGGCGCTATTGGTCGACCAACTCATCCCGGTCATGACACGGGCCAGCTCCTTGATGTCATTGTTGGTGTAGGTCGGCAGAAGGTCCAACTCTGTCGGGTCGAGTTTCACAAACCCGTCGTCCCAAAGTTGAAGAAGCCCGATGGTGAATAACTGCATGATTTCGCGGGCGTAGTTCTCGTCCGGCGGAACGCCAGAGGCAGCTTCGCTGCTGTTTTGCAGATGGCTGAGATACTTGCCCATAAGAGGGCTGTAGGTGACGTCTTCGATCAGTTCGCGGAAGTTGTCGTCCGCGTTTTCTGCAAGCATGTCGATCCAGCGCGAGGCCGCGATGTGATGCTGGCTGATATTGTTGAGTTCTTCTGAAATGATTGTGATTTCAGAGAGAGCGAATCCGATGCGTTGGCGAAGTTGATCATTGGCGTGCATCATGACCGTCCACTGGGCCCGGCGACGGTTGTTGGCGTTGGGAGAACCGAGGATATTGTCCAAGTCACTTTCTTGGCTCCCTAGAAGAGGAAAATCCGCATTGGGTGTTTGCCAGGTAGCGATATTCAGAGAATCAAAGTCGGAGATGTCCTGAGAGGCCCAAGTCGGCCAGGCACCGGGAGCTACTGGCGGGGTCGTCGCTGCGCCATTGCGATTGGAGTCGAAGTAGCCGCGAAGAGTGAATTCCTGAAAATCCAAGGCATGAACTAATTCGCGCACCAAGGTTTGCGGAAGAGCCCACTGAGTGGTTAGCCAGGCGTCATAGGCTGCAATGCGATCGCCGCCATGGGTATTCTCGATTTGGTAGGCCAGTGCCTCTATGTCAGCCTCAGTCGGGCCGAAAGTGGCCTGAGTGAGAAATCGAGCGACGTCTCGGCGCAGTTTCTCAGGCTCTGTGGTCGGATCGATCGGCTCAATCGTCGGAGTGGCAGGGATTCGATCGTCAGCTTCAGGAGAAAGCTCGGAAGCCGACTGGCCGCGGTAGATCGCCCAGATTTCACCGCTGCCATTCATCATGGTGTGTTTGTTGTTATAGAGCGGAGTGGTGTTGGCAGGGTTGCCTTGCTTGGGATTGTCAAACTCGAGAGAATTGATGAGATCTTGCTGCGTGAAGCCGGCCCGCGGCTCGATGGTATAGGTGTAATCTGAGACAGGGCCCATGACAGAGGATCCGGTCTCGGTCTCGTCGTCAGTGATAGACTCGACGACCGGCCCATTGGTGAAGGTGATGCCATCCGGTTTCAGCTTGGCGCGATGGATGTGGGTGTTCGTCTGGGTCGACGTCAGGTTTTCGAAGAAATCGTCCACCGTCGCGACGCGGTTGCTGCCATTGAGGACAAGGACCGTCGCCCCGGAAGCTGAAGTCGCGGTTACGGCAGCCGCATCCTTCGAAAAAGTAGCGACGTAGTATTTGTTGAATTCCGCATCATCCCTGGCGTCATGAATGTCGACAGAGGCGACACTTGCTCCTCCGACCACGTAGTCTCCGGCCCCTAGGGTAACCGTGAGTTGCTCGGGAAACTCGACCACTTCATCCAATAGAGAGCGAACTTCGACGACGAACTCCTGGCTTCCAAACGGAAGGGTCACGGCATACGTCCCCCCACTCTCAGGAATGGGTTCTCCCAACGGCGTTTCAATCACAAAGTCGTTTGTCGATGCGCTTCCAGCAGCGGTCGGGTCCGAAGTTCCCGAGATCGTGAAATTGACCGTCTGTGGTGCCAGAGAACCCGTGCGACGGATGCTGAATCTTGCCACATCTTTGATTCGTTGAATGCCACTGCCGATGAGTCCATTGTTTTCCCGGGCGAGGCCGTCGGTAGTCACCACTGTCATCGAGTCAGTCGTAGGGTCCGAAACTGCTGCTGATGAGGTTAGACTGATTCCGTCAGATTGTCCGCCGGTCGCGCTCTCGGAGAGAAAAGGGTTGAAGCCGTTCAGGAACCCCTCGGTGGCATCGTCTACGCCATCGCCATCGCTGTCGAGGGGGCCTGCCGCTTGGTTGGGATCTTCCAGAGCACTATAAGTGACCACCCGTGCAAAACAGGATGGGTGGGTCAAGAATGGAGCGACGTTGTTGTTGGAATAGTCCTTGTTAGGGGAGATGCAATCTCCGGGAACCACTTCGATGGTCCCACTTCCGTCTAACTCCCAGCCGACGGCAAGGTGGTCCCACTGGCCAAAGTGGCTATGCCATATCTCGAAGAAATACTTTTCGCCTGCCGTGAGAGCGATGGTCCGGGATTTCTGCGTATCGGTAAGACCCTGAGAAGCGAGGTAGTCCCAGTCTTCCTCTTCGGCAATATTGGTGTCGTTGAGGTAACTTTCCCGCGCAAGGCCTACTCCATCCGTGGTGTCTCCCGTGGTGTCGATCCAGAGGTCGCACTGGTGACGGCCCGCAATGTAAAAGTTATAGTTGCCGGTGGTTTTTGGCACGATAAAACCGCGATACCTGTCGCCGTATTCGGAACCATACTCGGACGGGTTCTTGAGACTGGATCGCCATTCAACACCTTGGGGAGTTCTGGGCGAACCTCCATTTGCGACATATGTTTTAAAATTATTGAGATTCACCCCAATGCTAGCATCGAACCAGACTTCACGGGTGGCGGCTCCAGTCACACATGGATTGGCTGCATCAGCGAAATTCGCGATGATCGCATCTCCCGTTCCGTAGAAGTCTAAAGGAGTCGTCCCTGTGCTGTCGCTGATCTTGGTCCAGGATTGGAGATTGTTTGAGACTTCGATATGATATTTCTTACCCTGAATGGTGGACCATTGGATCTCGAATTCAGACGGGTTGAAAGTAGAACTCACCGCTACAGCTAAGCAGGAACCGGGGTCAAGAGGGTCCGTGTTCGAGTCGCTCTCGTAAAGATTATCCTTGCCGTCTCCATCCGGGTCGTCCGTAGGATCTCCATCCGGATCGGTCAGAGAGCCAAAATACATAATCTCCCAGGCATCCAAAAGGTTGTCAGAGTCGGAATCGAGGACAACTTGGGCGTTGGCGGCCGGAGCCAGGATGAGAAGGAGGGCGGACAGGAGAAAAATTCCGAGAAGCGCCAATCGGCAAGATCCAACTGGTGACAGTATGGCTTCAGCAGGTTTGGGGGATTTCATAGTAAGTCAAAAGATCAGCGGGGGGGGAGGGAAGGGCTTGCTCTTCGGAAGTAGGAGGCGTCGTAATCTTCGTGACAAAGGGTATGAGAACTCGAAATCTTCGTGGCATATTTGCTTTAATACGTGCCTAAGGCAAGTCTGGAGACGCGATGTCCCCGATTTCGAGGTGGGCCCTATAAGGGGCGGGAGTCGGAATTCCGGAGGGGAGATGGAGGAATAGGCTGGACTGCAGCGGCCTAGGACGGAGCTGGTGTTCGCGAATAGGCGCGATGTATTCAGCTTATTTTGGGCAATTGGTTGCGGATTGGGAGTTGAGTGGTGTGAACTATCTTCTGGAAGATGCGCCGTCCCAACATCATAAGCAGAGCAGTTCGCAGCATTGACTTTCGTGATACGGAATGGCGCAATACAGCAGGATCCATTGTGGCTCGAGAGATGTATGGTTAACGGGAGCTCTTTTTTCTCGAGACGAAGATTGTGCTCGGGCAAAAGTTCAATCTCAAAATCGTCGCCGAACTCAGCTCTCAACCTCACAAACAAGTCTAAATGACACCAAATGCCGCATCCAATTCAGAAGAGCTGTTTGTGCAGTTGTTCGCTCAGAACGAGCGCCAAATTCGTGCATTCGTGCGTTCGATGGGGCTTGACTGGACGTCGGTGGATGATGTGGTTCAGACCGTCAGCCTGGTGATGTGGCGCAAGTGGGCTCAATTTGACCCCGAGACGGATTTTATGAAGTGGGCGCGGGTGATTGCCCGATTCGAGGTGCTGAAGTTCAGGCGGACGATGGCGCGTGATCGGCATGTCTTTCGAGACGATTTGATGGATCTGCTTGCTGACGCCAGCCTGGAGCGGGAAGCGGAGGTCTCCAGCGAACAATACGTAGAGTGCCTTCAGGCGTGTTTGGACACCTTACCCGTGAAGTCGCGCGAATTGATTAGCGCCGCTTATGAGGGAGACAAGAGTATCAAGGAAGTCGCTGCTGACGTCGGCAAGTCGGCGACCGCGCTCTACAAGGCACTCGACCGCATTCGCAAGCAACTGCAGGGGTGTATTGAAGGACGATTGGTGGCCGAGTGAGAATCCCCCTTTTTCTTTGGGCAATTTGCCGTTCAACGGGAGTTTAGTGGGTGATGGAGATCGATTCGGACAAGCTCAGTCAACTGATCCAGGCGCATTTGGATCAGCGGCTCACTGATGAAGAGTTTGAGGCACTTCAAGCGTATTTGGAGGAAAATCCGGAGTCGCGGGCAGAATATGTGGAGCTGGCTCAGCTCGATTCGGGCTTGCGCGACTCAGGTGTGGCCGACGAGTCCAAGCTGGTTGCCTTTTCATCGATAGCGGAGAAATCGGGGCTGGATTGGCGGGCGGTCGCTGCGGTGGTGATGGCTTTTATCCTGCCAACTGCAGTTCTGTTGAACCTGAGGGATTCGGAGACACCGGAAGCACCCAAGCTTGCCACTGCAAACGGTGTGGCTGTGATCACAGCCGAGGCGGGTGCTGAGTGGAGTGAGGTGAAACTCGGAACCGGTGTGGCTTTGGAGCCGGGTTTGTTGATCTTGAAGAGAGGGCTGGCTCAGATTGATTTCTATGGGGGCGCTTCGATCAGTTTATCAGGACCAGCGGAACTGGAGCTGGTCAGTCGTGACTCGGCTATTCTTCATCGAGGCAAACTGAAAGCCGATGTGCCACCCGCTGCGCGCGGTTTTGAAGTGCGGACGGGTGATGTCTTGTTGGAAGACCTGGGAACGAGTTTTGGACTGTCAGTGGGCGAGGACGATCAGGCAGATCTGATTGTGTTTGATGGCGAGGTTCGTGCGACAGGGGTGGATGGTAAACCGATGTTGCTCCTCGATGGAGATTCGGCTCGTCTGGAAAAGGGCGCTGCGACTAGGCAAAGTAAGGACCAGGTAGGGTATTTCCCGAATATCGCCGATATTGTTGCCGGTTCAGGGAGCCGAGAATACTCCCGCTACACGGCCTGGAAGGAAGCGAGCCTCGATCGTCGTCGCGATCCCCGGTTGATTGCCTACTACGACTTCGAAGACCTCACTGCCGCAACACGACGCCTCCGGAATCAGGCATTGCACGGGGAAGGCTCCGAATTGGACGGAGGAATTGTCGGTGCCCGTATTTCCGAAGGACGCTGGGGGCGAAAGACGGCTCTCGACTTTCGATCCGATGGAGACCGTGTTCGATTCAATATCCCAGGAGAGTGGGAGGCGATCACCCTCTATGCCTGGGTGCGCATTGATGCGTTGGATCGCGGATTGAACTCTCTGTTTCTGACCGACTATTTCGATGAGAATGAAATCCACTGGCAGTTGTCCCAGAAAGGGCTGCTTCACTTTGCCTGCAGTCCGATGGGCGTGGAGGATATCGATCTGCACAACCGTCGATACTTTTCTGATGTGTTTTGGGAGCCGGCTAAGAGCGGGCAGTGGTTTCTTTTGGCGGTCACCGCAGAGCGTGGAATCGGGAAGGTAACTCACTATGTGAATGGTCAGGCCATTGGTATCAGTGATGGCACTCAGATGGACAAACCGCTTCCGGCCATGCGGATTGGAGGCGCGGATCTGGGGAACTGGAGTGATCCCATCTGGCCGGATCGATCGTTACGTTCTCTGAATGGTCGGATCGATGAGTTTGCGATTTATGGTGCGGCATTGTCGCCAAAAGAGATTGCGGAGATTTACGAGGTAGGACGGCCGTAGAGAAGTTGTTAGTGTTTAGTTAATAGTTTTTAGTGATGGTGATTCGAACGATTTCAGTGTGGTTGATGGCTTCGGCGTTTGTCGGAATGCTTTTTGGCGAAGAAGTGACCGAAGGCGAGAAGCTTTTTGCCTTGAGGGTGAAGCCGCTTTTTGCCGAGAAGTGCAACGCTTGTCACGGGGATGACCCTGAGGATATCGAAGGCGACTTTGATATGCGGTCCCGGGAGTCAATTTTGAAGGGCGGAGAGTATTTCGAAACGGATGTGCTTCATCCGGGCAAGGGGGAAGAGAGCTATCTCTATCTCACCACGACACGAACGGAGGAGGACTATGAGATGCCGCCGAAAGAGGCCGATCAGCTGACTGAAGAACAGGAGTGGTGGATTCGCGATTGGATTAATGAAGGTGCGCCATGGTTGGATGACGAAAGGGTTGTAGCGATTCAGGATGAGTATGCGGAGGGCGTCCAGGTAGCGACTTCAAAAGCGCTCTCGGATGACTGGCAGAATCGTCGCTACGAGTCAAAGAAGCTGTGGGCGTATCGTCCGGTGAAGGTGCAGGAAGTTCCGAAAGGAAAGAACGCGATCGACTGGTTCATTAATCGTGAATTGGCGAAGGCGGAATTGAAGCCGGCGCCTGAATCAGATGCGATCGAGATGGGGCGCAGGATGAGTTTTGGTTTCTCTGGGCTGCCACCCGAGCCGGAAGAACTGAAAGAATTTTCCAGTGCCTATGCGAAGAATGCTTCGGATGCTGTTGCTGATTACGCTGATCGGCTCATGGCGACTCAGCAATATGGGGAGCGCTTTGCCAGTCACTGGCTTGATGTGGCCCGATACGCAGACACCGGCGGCTTTGCCAATGACTACGCACGCCCTAATGCCTGGCGCTATCGCGACTACGTTGTGAGGTCGTTTAACGATGACAAACCGTATCCTGATTTTGTGAGGGAGCAAATAGCAGGGGACGAATGGGATTCAAGCAATCCCGAGAATCTTGTCGCCACGGGATTTCTGAGGATGGGGCCTTGGGAGCAGACCGGCATGAGCGTCTTTGCCGAGACTCGGCAGCTGTGGCTGGACGATGTGACTGATTCCGTGGGGCAGACGTTTTTGGCTCATGCGATGCAATGTGCCAAGTGTCACGATCACAAGTTCGATCCGATCCCGACGCGTGACTATTACAGCATGATGGCAGTGTTCTCGACGACTCAGTTCGCGGAGCGAAATGCCCCGTTTCTAGCTGAAGAGAACCGATCCTACTTCGCGATTTCCAATCAGTGGGTGAAAGCCAAAATCGAGGGCTACGAACGTCAGCACAAAAAGCTGATGCAGAAGGTCAATACCGATAAGAGGCAGGAAGAGGGCGATGCTAAGACCGGTAACAACGGATTGGATCCGGGTGCTGAAGCTTCGCTCGGCCGGATGAAAAAGAACATCTCGCGTCACGATCTGGAATACGATACTACCAAGCCCATCGCATACTCTGTCTACACAGGGAAAACGATCGCACGTAAGATTGTGAGCGGTCGAATCAAGGTTCCTCAAGATCGCTGGGGCGAAGGAAAGTGGGATAAGGATGCCATCTATGCGGGTGGAAGTATCTACTCCCCGACCGATCCCGTGAAGCCTGGCGCCCTAAGCGCGGCGGAGTCCCTCGGCAAAATGAAGGTGGCCCCGTTTCCTGCTGACAAAGGCAAAAGACGTCTGGCTCTCGCCGAGTGGATAGTCGATGAGAAGAACCCACTGACGGCTCGAGTGATGGTCAATCGGGTTTGGTCCTGGCACTTCGGCAAGGCGCTGGCTGGCAATCCGAACAACTTTGGAGGAACGGGTATTTTGCCGACACATCCGGGCCTTCTGGATTACCTGGCAAACTGGTTCATGGAAAATGGATGGTCGGTGAAGAAACTTAATCAGCACATTGTGAGTTCCGATGCCTATCGCCGCAGTTCGCGCCATCCGGATGCTTCTCTTGTCAGGGAACGCGATCCGCGCAGTGAGCTTTACGCGATTTTTGCACCTCGTCGTCTCACCGCAGAAGAATTTCGCGATGCCATGCTCGTGGCCAGTGGCGAGATGAACCCCCAGGTGGGCGGTATTCCAGCTCGGGCGGATATCAATTTCGAGGTGGCGGTGCAGCCGCGTCAGATCATGGGGGGCACGGCTTCTGTCTTTGAGCCTCATCCGAAGCCGGCCATGCGCAATCGCCGTAGCCTCTATGCGGAGCGCGCACGAGGTCTGAGAGATCCCTTTATGGAAGCTTTTAATCAGCCGGGGCCCGATAATTCCTGTGAGCTGCGCGAAACGTCTACAGTAGCACCTCAAGCCCTAACCTTATTCAATGCAGAAGAGGTCCAGGAGCGTTCCGTAGCTTTTGCCGATCGATTGATCAAGGAAGGTCTCAATGACGAAGCGACGATTCAGCGGGCTTTTGAGCTGGCTCTGGGTCGCAAGGCAACGTCGGTGGAGCTGGATGCCTGTCGGAATCACTGGTCCATCTCCTCTCAAGAGGAGAATGGAATTGACTACGAATCCAAGGAGTTTGCTAAATGGATCAAGCGATCTGTCATGGCGGAAAAAACGGGCGAGCTATACGACTTTGTCGAGTTCATGCCAGCCTACAATAGGTATGAGCCAGATCTTCAAATGGCCAATGTTGATGCCCGCACGCGTGCGCTGAGTCAAGTCTGTCTCGTTATCTTCAACCTCAACGAGTTTGCTTATCTGGACTGAGGTCCAGAGTTATTAGTTATTAGTTGTTGGTAGTTAGTATTTTGCGATGCAAGATTTTCGGAAATTGAAAGTTTGGGAAAAGGCTCATGCGTTTGTGCTTGAGGTCTACCGTGCTTCTGAGCTGTTTCCATCGCAGGAGAAATTTGGGCTGACTTCTCAGATCCGTCGAGCGGCTTCTTCGATCCCGATGAATATAGCTGAGGGCTGTGGAAGAAATACCAATCCAGATTTGGCTCGATTTCTACACATCGCGATGGGATCAGCAAGCGAAGTCGAATACCTGCTGATTCTCGCGAAAGACCTTACCATTCTTCCTGAAGACCGATTTCCTGAAATGGAAGCGGAGCTATTTGAAATCAAACGAATGTTGAACGCTCTCATTCAAAAGGTTCAAGAAACTAACCACTAATAACCAATGACTAACCACTACTCATTTCCGACACGCCGCGAAGCTCTCTACGGCCTCGGCGCCGGGCTCGGTACGGTGGCACTGAATTCGCTTCTCAAAGCAGCGGAATCTGGATCGCAATTTGGCGTTGCTCATCATCCTGCGCGAGCCAAGCGATGCATCTTCTTGATGATGGAAGGCGGTCCTTCGCATATCGATACGTTCGACCCGAAGCCGATGCTGACGAAGCAGCATCTGAAGAAGTTCACCCGGGGCGGTGACATGGAAAGTGCGATGTCTTCTGGCGAGCGCTACTTTGTGAAGAGCCCGTTTGATTTCATCAAGGCAGGTCAGAGCGGGGCGGATATTTCTACCCCGTGGGAACACCTCAAGGAAGTGGTCGATGACATCTGTTTCTATCGCGGCGCTCAGGTGGAGTCAGTCAATCACCCCACCGCCTGCTATCAGCTCAATACGGGAAACCGTTTCGGCGGAGATCCAGGCATCGGAGCCTGGGTGAATTATGGTCTGGGTACGCTCAATGATAATCTTCCGGGATTCGTTGTCTTACCACGGACGAGTTATCCTCAGGGTGGTCCGGGGAATTGGTCGAACGGTTACTTGCCGGCTGACTTTCAGGGGACGCCCCTGCGGGCTCAGGGCAGTCCGATTCTGGATTTGAATCCCCCCAAAGGAGTGACTCGTGAGCGCCAGCGCTCCAATCTCGATTTGATGGCGCAACTGAACGGAGAGCACCTCGCTGGGCGTCCGGACCGCGGCGAACTTGATGCACGCATGAAATCGTATGAACTGGCTTACCGCATGCAAATGGAAGTGCCGGGAGTCATCGATCTAGCAGGGGAGAAAGAGAGCACGCTGGAAGCCTATGGCATCAACGATTCAAAAACCGAGGCCTTTGGTCGCAAGTGCCTGCTGGCACGACGCCTTGTCGAAAAAGGGGTGCGTTTTGTGCAGGCCTACGCCGGCAACTGGGACAGCCACGACTATATCGAAAAGGCGCACGGCTCGTTGATTCGATCAGTCGACAAGCCCATCGCGGCCTTGCTCAAGGATCTGAAAGAGCGCGGTATGCTCGACGATACGCTGGTGGTCTGGTGTGGTGAGTTTGGCAGGACTCCAGACAATGGATTGCGTGGGGGGAATACCTCATACGGACGTGATCACAATGCCAAGGCCATGACAATGTGGTTTGCAGGTGGTGGCACCAAAGCGGGTCATACCATTGGAGCGACGGATGAGATCGGTGCTGAGGCAGTCGATTGTGTGCATCACATTCGCGACGTGCACGTGACTCTGCTTCACTTAATGGGATTGGATGACAATCGCCTGACCTACTATCATGCCGGCCGGCACAAACAGTTGTCGCAGTTCGGTGGAAACGTGATCCCGGAATTACTGGCCTAGGTTGGTCCTTCGCGCGGTAGCGCGGGTAGGGGCCTGCGGCTCGCAGGTCCTGATCAGTTTTTAGAAATGGATGAACTGCCATGGCTCGAATACGTTCTCTACGAGCGGGCCGCTCGTAGCTACCTTTTAGACTATGAACACTATCTCCCGTAGAATGTTTGTCGCCGGAATAGGATCTGCTGCCATGAGTGGTGGATTGCTTCGTGCGGTCGAAGTGCCGCAGCGCATCAATCCCCGCATCAAAGGCCTGTCTCTCGCCGCCTATTCACTGCGAAGCAAAATGCGCTGGTTCAAAGGCGAGGAGACGGAAGGTGAGATGGAGATGCTTTCCTTCCTCGACTACGCCGCCGAATTGGGATTCGACGGCGTGGAACTGACCGGTTATTTCTTTGATCCGGAGGTGACGACCTCGGATTTGAATGAGATCAAGCGTCGCGCTCACGTGCTCGGACTGGATATCACCGGTGGAGCCATTGGCAACAACTTCAGCTTTCCGGCTGATGATCCGTTTGCGGCGGAGCAACGGGAATACACCAAGACCTGGATTGACTGCTACTCGGTATTGGGCGCGCCTGTCATTCGGATTTTCGCCGGAGGCAAGAATCCTCCGGGAGCCACCAAGGACCAAGTGATTGACAATGTGGTCGCCAACCTCGAAACGATCTTGCCCTATGCGGCGGAAAAGGGAGTGATCCTGGGCATCGAGAACCACGATTCCATGACGGACATGGATAATTTTCTGCAGTTGCTTGGACGCATTGATTCACCCTGGCTGGGAGTGACTTGGGATTCGGCTAATGTTGCGCCCACGGACGATCCCTACAGCGAGCTTGAGCGTATCGCTCCATACTCGGTGAATGCCCAGGTTAAGGTGATGACTCATGTGAATGGCGAAAAGGTGCCGGCCGATCTTCCCCGTCTCATCCAAATTCTCCGCGACGCGAACTACAGCGGTCACGTCGTGTTGGAATACGAAGAGAAGGAAGACCCGTTCACGGGGATTCCCCGATTTCTCGCCGATGTTCGGTCAGCTATGGCCAGTTGAATGGGCTCACAGGGTTAAGTGCAGAATCTGACCCTGTTGAGTAGGTATTGTATCTTCGCTTCACAAAAACCTCTGATGGTTGCCGGGACAGGTGCAGGGCAGATTACTTCTGTGGATGCCAGGACATAAAACCTTCGCGAGCCTCTTCTGACTCAGGTCGTAGATTTGAGGTTACACTATGTAGCCATCAAGGTTGTCAGAGCCAGCATCAAAGAATAGGAGTCTCCGTCACGATCGAGATTCTTGAATCGGTGAAATTGTTTGGTCTGGAGATTGTCCGTCTCCGATAGATTACCGACTGGATTGCCGCGTCAGGTGAAGTGCTTGCGTAATAGAGCGAGCGACTTTGGAATGCCCACAAGAGGGTCTTCATTTCCTTCAAATTCGAGCGAGACATAGCCGCGGTAATTGGCTTTCTTCATGATGTCTGAGATTCGCGCGTAGTCGAGATCGAGGGTATACCAACGCCCGCCGCCAAAATAGGTCTTTGCCTGGAGTAGAACGGTGGCCGGAGCTAACTGGGCGAGCCGATCGTATGGGTTCTCGAGGAAATTTCCCGTATCAAGTGTGACTTGTAGCCATGGTGAGTTGATGGCGTCGACCACGCGCATGACGCCTGCGGGAGTCACACCGAGGCCCCAGTGATTCTCGAGTCCCATTGTGATGCCACGTTTCTCAGCTTCTGGTAACAGCTTGGTGTAGGCATCAATGACCCATCCGTAGGCGTCCTCTTCAGTGTAACCCTGAAGAGGTTCCTCTACGCCGCGGTTGGCCATGAGATCATCGAAATTTTTGGAGGTCCCCCAAGTGCCTGAATTGACGCGAATGGTAGGGATTCCCAGTTGGTAGGCTTGTTCAAGACAATCGAGCGTGTGATCGATGTTTTTCTGCCGCTTTTCCTTTTCCGGAGAGAGGAAGCCTTGATGCGTGGAAAATCCCATCAAGTCGAGGCCGAGAGTGAACGCGTGTCGTTTGATCTTCTGGAGCGTGGCTCCATCCGTAGCAGTGAGTTGGCGCTGTAGAATTTCCAAGCCGTCGAATCCCATGCGTGCGGCGTGGTCGAGATTGGTTTCCAGCGGGCGCAAATCTTCACGGTGAAACGCCCAAAAAGAATAGGAAGAAACGCCGATACGGTTGGCTCCAACATCCGCGATATTTCCAGACGGCTCTTCGGCTCGAAGTAAGGAAGGGGAGATTCCAGTTCCTGCTGCACTGGTAGCGGTTAGGAAATGACGGCGATTCATCGATTTAGCATCGGTGAAAGCTCTCCCGGTGTTAAGCCATTTCTGTCGGTAAATCGCGGGGACTGCTTCTTTTCTCGAGGGTTTTGAAGTGGAGCGATCGGATGATGTAGTCTTAGTTCTCGAACCTGCGCTATTGACGCCTTGTGGATTCATCGACCAAGGTTTGAATTCCTCTGGGATGATTGGTCCTCGTCATCTGAACGAAGTCTCCCCGACGTATTGATAGAACACCATGCTCTTTCCCTTCGACAACACCTACGCCCGCCTGCCTGAAGCCTTTTTTGCCAGGGTCGAACCTTCACAGGTCAGTGCTCCGACATTAATTCAGCTGAATCTCGAGTTGGCGACGGAGCTCGGAATCGATGGTGCCAGTCTCGATTCGCCCGAGGGCCTTGAAGTTCTTTCGGGCAACCGAATCCCGGAGGGTGCTGAACCTATTGCGATGGCCTACTCAGGGCATCAGTTCGGCGGGTTTTCGCCACAGCTCGGGGATGGGCGTGCCCTGCTACTTGGGGAAGTGGTCGGTGAAGACGGCGTCCGGCGTGACATTCAGCTCAAGGGATCTGGGCCCACTCCCTTTTCACGTCGTGGGGACGGACGATCTGCTTTGGGGCCGGTCTTGCGCGAATACATCCTGTCAGAAGCGATGGCTGCTCTGGGAGTGCCAACGACCCGGGCGCTGGCGGCGGTTGCCAGCGGTGACAAAGTTATGAGGGATGGGATGATGCCCGGAGGCGTTTTTACCCGCGTCGCTCAATCGCATATTCGCATTGGCACGTTTCAATACTTTGCCGCCAAGGGCGACCTTGGGAATTTGAGGGTGCTGGCAGACTATGTCATTGCTCGTCACTATCCAGGAGCTTCGGCGGAAGAGAATCCCTATCTCGCCCTGCTTGAAGGTGTGATGACGCGGCAGGCAAATCTCATCGCGCACTGGATGCAGTTGGGATTCATTCACGGGGTCATGAATACGGACAACATGAGTGTATCCGGAGAGACGATCGACTACGGTCCCTGTGCGTTCCTTGATGACTATGATCCTGGAAAAGTATTTAGTTCCATCGATCAGCAGGGGCGCTATGCCTATTCGAATCAGGGCCCTATCGGCCAATGGAATCTGGTGCGCTTTGCTGAAACGCTTATTCCGCTCATTGATGACGAGCACGAAAAAGCCATTCCAAAAGCTGAGGCTACATTGGCCCGTTTTCCGAATATTCACGGAGAAGCGCTAAGAGTAAGGTTGCTGCTAAAGCTAGGGATCGAAGAAGGCAGTGATGACGATTGGAAGCTAGTCAGCGACCTGCTCTCTACGATGGCAGAGGGGGGGGCTGATTTTACACTCGTGTTTCGCCATCTTTCGGAGGCACTTGAGAGTGGTGATGACGAAACGGTGGTGGCTCTTTTTCAGCAGCGTGATGCCATCGAATCATGGCTGGGACGATGGATGGCTCGCATTCAGTCTGACGAGCGTGCACGGACCATCGAGGTGATGAGGCGGACCAATCCTGTGTTCATTCCCCGGAATCACCGTGTCGAAGAAGCGATCGCAGCTGGAAATGAAGGAGACTTTGAGCCGTTTTACCGCCTGAATCAGGTGCTGCAGAATCCCTTCTCCACTCAGCCGGAGTTTGCGGAATACGAAGCCGCTCCGGAGCCTTTTGAAGTCGTTCAGGCAACTTTTTGCGGGACTTGAAGAATGGCATCTCCATCGGGTACCTGACATAACGGAATCGCGCTGGATTGATATTCCTTTTCCCACGGTGAATGTCGACCACATCAAGCTCGACGTTTCCCCAGAGGAGCCCCTGCTCTATTTGCAGTCCATGTTCGAATTGATCTATCTCGCTTTCCAGACGGATTCGACGCGAGCGGTCACTTACCAGCTCGGCAGAGAGAACGGCGTCGGGGCCAGTGATTATCTCGCCCGCGCGGTTGGATTTAATCTCACGCATCAACTCACCCACCAGACGAAGCAGCCTGACGGCTGGAAGAACTTTGGTACCTATTGCCGTTTTCTGAGCGAGGAATATGGTCGCTTTGCCAGTCGCTTGAAATCGACGCCCGAAGCTGGATGTGATGGCAACATGCTGGACAACACCCTTCTTTTGTTCGGGTCAGCCTCCAGTGCGTTCCATACTTCAAGGAACTATCCTCTCATCCTGACGGGAGGAAAGAATATGGGGTTTCAGCACGGACAGTATCTCAAGTTTGGCATCGGCAACGAAGATAATCAGGCCGATGCGGGGACCAGTTCCGATGTTGGTTGGCGGGGGCAGGCCGGCTACGAAGAGGAACCTCTCTCGAATCTATATCTTACCATTCTGCAGAAGCTTGGCGTAGATGTGGAGACCTTCGCCGACAGCACCGGGACCTTTGCTGAGGTGTGATTGAAGGGCGTAGTTGGTTCGGGAATTAGCATCGCCTCCTCCAGGTGACCCGTTAAGTGGATGACTTGACGCCATCACGCCCGTACAGTCGCTCGGGACTGTATTTTCCTCTCGGCTGATTAATGGGAGTAGCTATGGCTCCGAGCTAACTCGGCCGGAATTTTCAAACAGTCTCTCAAGATACGGCTCGACCAAATCTTTGAAGCGGCGAAGATAGGAGCGACTTCTTATGGCCAATCCCAGTTCCCATCCTAACGATCCGCTTCATGGCATCAATTTGAAAACGGTTCTCGAGACTCTAGTCGCCAGGCATGGCTGGAAGAAGCTGGCCGAGAAGATCCAGATCCGCTGCTTCATGTTCGATCCCTCGATTAATTCCAGCCTGAAGTTTCTCCGCCAAACGCCGTGGGCCCGCCAGAAGGTGGAAGAATGGTATGTGAGCGACTCGAAGCAAGAGAACGAGTCCCAGGAAAATCCTCAAGAGGGGTCAATCGAGAATGGCACTTAGTTAAGGCCCTTAGTTAAGGCCCTTCATCGTGGACACTTGGTAGGGCTGGCCGTCCGGACGGGGTGGCCACTCACCCGCCGCGCAATTAAATGGCGCATTCAAATGATGTTTGTGCAGTTCAGGCTGTCTGGATCTCACGGCGGGTCGAGGACGCCCCGCCCTACCAGCCCGATAGACGTGCTCACACTTGGCATTTTCCATTTCTGCATAAAACCCGCCATTCTTGCCTGACGCCGTTCACGAGCTATTCCAGCCGAGAGGATGCCTTGATGATTTTTTCCTATGAGTTACCCCTGCTCAGGGGAACTCCACTCCTTCCGGTAGAAAAGTGACTTCCCGGTCGTTGGGAACCGGATTGCCTTGGGTGCAGCGTCCCTCGGATACTTCTTTTTGAAGCAGCGTGAGTAGCTCCTTCACTTTCTTGGGATTTTCATCTACCAGATTTTTTAGCTCTCCTCGATCCGCCTTCAGATTGTAAAGCTGCATTGGCGGTAGGCCTTGTTTCTTTGCGTCCGGCTCGCGCGGGTCACTCCAGCCCCCGCTGCCGGCGGAGAGACACAGCTTCCAGTTGCCTTTACGAATCGAAAAGGACCCGCCAATGGAGTGGCTGATCAGCGTTTTCCGGTCCGTTTGAGCATTACCTTTGAAAGCCGGGACAAGGCTGAACGAATCCTCGCCACCGAGATCTACGCCAGGTTGATCAGTGAGATCCCGCATCGTGGCATAGAAGTCGGTCAGGCAGGTCACCGCGTGAGTTTTCTGTCCGCCCTCAATCCCCGCCGGCCAGCGAGCGATGAAGGGCACTCGGTGACCTCCTTCGTAGATGTCCGCCTTGTGCCCACGAAACCCGGCACTGGGGTCATGGCCATGTTCCGCTAGCACGTCAAAATTCCCCTGGGGAGAACAGCCATTGTCGCTGGTGAAAATAACGATCGTGTTGTCATCGACTCCCGCTTCTTTCAAGCTGGCGAGAAGTTCTCCCATATGATGATCAACCTGCATGACGAAGTCGGCATAAGGATTGATCCCGCTGGCATCTTTGAAAGGCGGAACCGGAACGATGGGCGTGTGCGGAGCAGGGAGCGGTAGATAGAGAAAGAATGGGTTTCCCGCTTTCGCCTCTTCCGCGCGGGCTTTGACGTAGCTGATGCTCTTTTTAAACAAGTGAGGGAGAACCTCTTTGATCACAAAGTCTTCACCGATCGGTCCTTTGCGATACCAGCCGTAGGGATCTTCTTTATTGGTCACGCCCTCCTCCCTCGTAGGAATCGCAGTCGGCGTTCCTGTATCGACCCACACGTAGGGGGCCATGTCGAGCGACCCGCAATGACCGTAGTAACCGTCGAACCCGTTGATGTCCGGACCGTTTTTGACGGGTTTGGAAAAGTCGATGTCTTGCCACTTGCCTTCTGCTTTGTCGGCCTTGGCCCAGTCCCAGCCGAGGTGCCATTTTCCGATCATCTGGGTGTGGTAACCAGCATCGCGCAACAGGTGAGCGACCGTGGCTCGCTCTGCGGGAATGAGATGCTCGCTGGTGCCACCCAAGACTCCCCGGGCCAGCCTTGACCGCCAGTTGTAGCGACCGGTTAGTAATCCATATCGCGTCGGTGTGCAGACGGAGCTTGAGGAATGTGCATCGAGAAAGGTAATCCCCTCGTCCGCCATTGTCTGGAGATGAGGTGTCTTGATTTTGCAGTCAGGATTGGTCGGCGCGATATCCCCGATACCCAGATCATCGGCGAGGACAAAAATGACATTCGGTTTTTCCGCGCTCTGGACGCAGGGGGTTCCGAGACAAAGGAAGAAGCAGAGGCGGAGGAGTCTTTTGATCATGATAATGAGATTAAAGGTTATCTACTCATGCTGGAGTAAAAGAAAGAATTTCTACTGGAGATATGCGGCGAGGGTGGCCACGCGTTTCGGGGTTGGAGAATCCCCAGATCGTTTGTATTTCTAGGAGCGGAGTCTATTCGAATGCTACGGCTGCGAGCCGCTTGCCGACCGGCTCTTTATCCTCCGGGTGGAGGCCGCCATTAGGAAGATCGCGGATGTCGACAGGAGCAGTATTTGATACTTTTTGAATGCCTTCAATTTGAGATTGCTGGACAATGGTCCAGTTTTCGCCACCCTTTTCGAAGGTTGGAAGTTGGACCGCCAGAAATCGGAACTCGCCCTGGCCCCATGCCTTTCTCCATCCGGATATCATGGCGGGTAGTAGCTTCGCATAAGCTTTTGCCATTGCCGCATCGCCTTTTGAGTTTCGCTCCCCTTGATACCAAATTGCTCCCGCAATCGTGAAGCCAGCAATCGGCTTCCCTCACTCCACCCCCGCCCAGGTTAGTAATCTATCTGCTGGTTGAAATCCGGTCGTTCGGGCCGTTTCACTTCCTCCTTTGTATAAAATAAACGCGGGGATCCCCTGGATGCGTTGGGTATTGGAAATGCCCGGCAGCTTCTCCGTATTCACTTTCGCGAGGATGGCCCGTCCGGATGCCTTCGTGACTGCTTTGGTGAATTCGGGCGCCATCATTTTGCAGGGACCGCACCACGTCGCCCAAAAATCGACGATCACGGGCAGCGGGGACTGAGAAATCAGGTTCGTAAAGTCCTCCTCCGAGATGACGTCCACCGGGAGTGCGGGGAGTGGCAGTTCGGTTTTGCAGGTGCCACAACTACCCTTCTGACCGAGGCGGGCGTAGGCAATTCGATTGGCGGAGTCGCAGGTAGGACAGGGCAGAATTATTCCGCGGGAGTCTGCAGCAAGGGAAGTTGTCATTTCCATGAAGGATGCATGATTTCGGTCGAAATATCCAGAAAATCGAGAGACAGGTTTTCCGCACCGCATAGGCGCCGGGGTCGTAACATGGACCGTTCTGCTGCGGACGGGAGTAGATGGCTCCAGTGTCTGCGGGAACAGACACCATTTCCTGACAGTCATCCTTGATATTTCCCTGGCATTTTCGTAATTCATTCATCTCCGCTTTACATTCAAACAGCAATCATCTCGCTCCATGCCACCATTCACCCTTCCCAAAATCCTTTTCATCCCCCTCGCGATCTCATCCTTCTTTTCTCTCTCCGGTCACGCTGAAAACTGGGCTCATTGGCGGGGAGACAACGGCAATGGAGTCTCGCTCACGGCTCAACCACCCACTGAATGGACTGAGACGAAGAATGTGAAGTGGAAGGTCGCCGTTCCCGGTCGGGGCTCAGGTTCTCCGGTAATCTGGGAAGATCAGGTCTTCGTTGTGTCTGCGGTGGGAAGCGCCAATCGTGAATTCAAGTTGTTCTGCTACGACCGAAATACCGGCGCCTTGCGCTGGGAGAAGACGGCCGAAACGGCAACGCCTCATGAAGGAACCCACAGCACGAATGGCTTTGCCTCCGCCTCGCCCTGCACGGACGGCACGCATGTCTACGCCCACTTCGGATCTCGTGGTCTCCATTGCTTCACGATGGAAGGCGAACTGAAGTGGAGTCGTGAGTTTGGTGAGATGACTACGAGGTCTTCCTTCGGAGAGGGCAGCTCACCGACCCTGGCCGGAGACAAGATCATCGTCCCCTGGGATCACGAAGGGCAATCGGCACTCTATGCACTCGACAAGAGAACCGGCGAGACGATTTGGAAAACGGATCGCGACGAGCCGACTTGCTGGGCGACTCCTTTAGTCGTAGAGTCCGGCGGAAAAAATCAGGTCATCATGAACGGGCAAAATCAGGCCCGTGCTTACGATATTGAGACTGGCGAAGAGCTCTGGCGCTGCGGAGGACAAACAGAACGTCCTGTCGCTTCACCCGTTTTTTCAAATGACATCGTCTATATCGGCAGTGGCTTTCGGGGATCTTTTCTTGGCGCCTTCCGATTAGATGGAAAAGGTGATATCGAGGGTACCGACAAAGTCGTCTGGTCCGTGGATAGGGATACTCCCGACATCGCTTCGCCACTCCTGTCCGATGGGCGAATATATTATCACAAGGGAAAGACCGGCATCCTGACCTGCCACGACGCCACCACAGGAGAAATCCTATTCGGGCCTGAGCGGATTCCGGAAATAGCGAACACCTACGCCTCTCCCATCGCGGCCGGCGGATACATCTATGTGACAGGTCGAAGCGGAAACACGACTGTGATCAAAGACTCCGGCACCCTTGAAGTGGTTGCTACCAACGCGGTGGGGGAAACAGTCGATGCCACGCCTGCCCCGGTCGATAACGAACTGTTCATCCGGGGTGAGAGCCACCTCTTTTGTATTTCAGAGTAGCCTGTCTCCTGAGCAATAGGTGGCCACGGGGATTCTATCTTGAATTCAGTGAGGTAGGTCACGACTTTTTAGGAATATTCGAATGTTTAGAAAAACTCTCTCATTGTTGATGTGTATGATCGCAGTTGGTTCTGCGATGGCTGAGGAAAAGGATAGCCGTCCCAAAATACTCTCCCCGGAGGCGATGAGTCGCTTGATGAAGGAAATGGTTTGGGTAGAAGGCGGGAGTTTTACAATGGGCTCAAACTCGGACGAGGCCTCGGGGGCTGAAGGGCCTGCGCACAATGTGACACTTGATGGATTTCATATGGGTAAGTTTGAGGTCAGCCAGCAATTATTCCAGGAGGTGATGGGGTGGGATCATAGCTACTTTCCAGGGAAGGGGATTCCAGTGAACAACGTCAGTTGGGCAAATATTCAACGTTTTGTTGAGCGATTAAGCGGAATGACCGGGAAACGTTTCCGTCTGCCGACTGAGGCCGAGTGGGAGTATGCTGCAAAGGGCGGGACGCTTTCAAAGGGCTACCAGTTTAGTGGTTCAAATACGATCGATGAGGTGGCCTGGTATGCCGGGAACGGCGAACGTCGCGTTCATCCATCAGGGGAGAAGAATCCAAACGAACTGGGTCTGTATGATATGACAGGAAACCTGTGGGAGTTTTGTCACGATGATGCACGTATGCGCCCTTACTCTGGCGGTGATCGAGCAAATCCTCTCGAAGGCAGTTTTGATAAGCCCTATTCAACACAAGCCAAAATTACACGAGGAGGTGGCTACGAATTTGATGAGGATGAATGCCTGGTTTTTCGTAGGGACGGAGCAACACCGAATGTGCGAATGCCCGATATCGGATTCAGGGTGGTGATGGTTGAGGAATAGAACGCAGGTTCCTCCTCCTTTCATGATCTGGCACCGCCGAGTCTGACAGGGGAATGGCGCCAAGTAATCATCCTGGCAAACTGGAGCGAAACTTGGTGACATCCTATGATGCTTTAGTCTTCGCTCTCTAGGATCCGAGACTCGGGATATCGTTTCAATCTATCTGGAGGGGCGAGTAGTCCCCGTAGTAGGATTTCTCCCAATCGCCTGCCGAATTTTGCTTTCCTCCGGTTCAGGCCAGCATATTCATCAAAATGCGGGTAGGATGCTCCACCCATGGAATTGTGGCACTACCTTCTTCTCGCTGTTCTCGGAGTGATCGCGGGCACACTCAATGTTATTGCAGGCGGTGGATCGCTCATCACACTGCCTGCCATGATTTTTCTCGGTCTCGACGGAGCTGTCGCGAACGGCACCAACCGCGTTGCGATTCTAGCCCAGAACGTGACAGCCGTCGGAGGCTTTCGATCGCTCGGTTTCTCCGACATGAAATTGAGTTTCTCGCTCGCCCTCGCGGCTCTGCCCGGTGGCATTTGCGGGGCTCTTCTTGGCACTATGGTTCGGGGGGAGCTCTTCAATCGCGTTCTTGGCGCTGTTCTCATTGGAGTGATACTTCTCATGACGGTGCAACGTCTGCGAAAGGTGAGGCAAGGCTCAGCCAATGAAGTGGATGGCTCAGAAACGGAGGAAGCGGCCCCTTCCCGACGTCAGCTCATTCTCGGGCATCTTGCGATGGTTGCGGTTGGTTTCTATGGCGGCTTTATCCAGGCTGGGGTCGGATTTCTGCTGATGGCGGCGCTTCATCGGGTTCTCGGCCTCGATCTGGTCCGGGTGAACATGCACAAAGTCTTTATCGTGGGATTTTTCACCCTTGCCGCGTTAATCATTTTCGCGGCCCGAGGTCAGGTTTTGTGGATTCCGGGGCTCGCTCTAGCCGTCGGAAATTCCATCGGAGGCTGGATTGGGTCACAATTGAGCGTGCTCAAGGGAGACCGCTGGATCCGTACCGTTCTCTACGTTGCTCTTTTCCTCATGGCGATCAAACTGCTCTGGCCGACCTGATACCTCAAAGCAGGACCCGATCCTGTCTTGCCACCGTCCTTTTCCCTGACAAATTTTCACTTTCATGAACCGCAAGTCTTCCCGCGCTCGACTTCCTCTTCTCGCTTTCCTGGGTCCCGGACTCATGCTCGCTGCTACTGGTGTCGGGGCGGGTGATCTTGCGGGCGGCGCCTTCGCCGGGATGAACCTCGGCGTTGCGGTGCTCTGGGCTGTCGTGCTCGGAGCGCTGTTTAAATATGTCATCACCGAGGGGCTTGCCCGCTGGCAACTCGCCACGGAAACAACACTGCTCGAGGGCGCAGTCCTCCGGCTCGGCCCGGTCATTCGGTGGGGATTTCTGGTCTACCTGCTACTCTGGTCCTTCGGTGTCGGAACGTCCCTCATTGGAGCCTGCGGAGTCGCCACGCATGCGCTTTTCCCGGTTTTTGAACAAGCCTCAACCGCGAAGATTGTTTTTGGAATTCTCCACTCTCTTCTCGGTCTCGCCCTTGTCTGGATCGGGTCCTTCCGCTTTCTTGAGAGAACCATGGCCGTGCTCGTGTCGGTCATGATCATCGTCGTCCTCGCAACCGGCGTGTTTGTCGGATCGGATTGGGGAGCGGTTTTCCGTGGTCTTACCGTTCCAAAAGTTCCCGATCACCCGGAAGGTGTCGCATGGACTCTCGCTCTAATGGGAGGAGTCGGCGGGACCCTGACCGTTCTTTGCTATGGCTACTGGATTCGCGAAAAACACCGAACCGGCCCTGAAGACCTCCGCATCTGCCGTTGGGACATCGGGGTCAGCTATTTTTTGATGGCCCTCTTCGGAATTGCCATGGTGATTCTTTCAGACGGACTTCAACTCAGCGGCAAAGGGGCCACTCTGGTCGTCGACCTCGCCAATCGAGTCGGCGAGAAAACTCACGCCTCGGTCGAGATCCTGTTTCTCGCCGGAGCCTGGGCGGCGGTGTTTAGCAGTCTCCTCGGGGTATGGCAGGCCGTTCCATATCTCTTCGCCGATTTCTGGCATCTCCAGTCGCAGAAGAACTCGCTCTCTCCAGATCACTTCAAACCCTACCGGGTCGACACCCGGGGAAAGGCATATCGTGGTTACCTGATCGCTCTCGCACTGGTTCCGCTGCTCGGTCTCGGTTACGATTTCCAAATCGTTCAGAAAGCCAACTCGGTCTTCGGAGCGCTCGTCATGCCAATGGTCGCACTCACCCTTCTCTTGCTCAATGGTCGCGCTGCCTGGGTAGGGCAATCACTTCGCAACCGATGGTGGACCTCGCTGACTCTCATTGTCATTATTGGATTTTTTGCCTGGGTAGGTCTTCCCAAATTGCTCGCCACCCTGGGTCTAGGTGTGTAGCGAGGCTGGGAATTGCGAATAGATGCCCTCGGTGAACTCCTCTTCGCGCCGACTCAGTCTGGTCGGCTCACCCGGCATGAAAGGCGCTCTAATCTGTGATGAGGAACGCTCTGAGCTGTTCCATCGTTCCCGGGCATGTGCGTTGAATTTTGCCTACACAGTGTTCTTTCAAGCACTGGTAAAGTTAGGTTTGATCCTAACTGCTTACTGAGGGCTCAAGCCATCATCGCATCGTAGCGGCGGTGCTTCCGGTCTTTTGGTCCCAGCCTTTCTCCAACTTGCATCGCGCCGAGCATGGTGTTGTAGATATCGATTCCCTCAGCGGAGGTGTCGATAACCTGACCGGTTTTAAAGCGACCGCCCGCGCCTGTGATAGCATGAAACACACCTGACAGTTCGCGCTTAACATCACTGTGACGGCCATCGCCAGACTCTGTTGAAATAGTGATCATCGAATTCTCCAGAACCGACTTTCCGTTGGCTTCGCGGTTTTCGTCGCCTTCGTGGAGACGGTTCAGAAAATAGGCGACCTCGTTCATCTTCATGTGAGCGTGAGCACGGAGTTCTTCGTTCTTGTTCTTCTCGTTGAACTTGTGCCACCACTCATGACTACACCCTTTGGCGCCTGACCCTCCCAACTGAGCCGAGTCATCAAAACTGTGAATCAGGCGCCCGTCATAGTGGTAGTCGCCTTGCAGGCGGATACGCTCGCCTGCCGCTAGAAAGGTGATCGAGCCGAAGCGCGCCCGATCCATCTGAATCGAGAGCGCATACAGATCTGCCATCAGGCGCCATTCTTTTCTCAGTTCCTCAAGCGTGATGTCGATTCCTTCTCCGCCGGGGTCGGCTGCGCCTCCATGTTTCAAATTTGATCTCGGGGGCATTCCCGGAGCCCGTGGGTCGGCAATTTCGACAGCAAAGGCGCGCTGTTCGTATTCGCGAACCCGGTCGAGATGATCTTTGAATCGCTCTTTTGAATCATGTCCCAGCGGAGAGTTCGGCCCGGTGTAGAAACGATATTGATCTACAACCGAGTCGAGAACACTTCGCTTCAATCGCTCGCGACGTTCATCGCTGCCTTCGCCTGCTCTGATATTTCCAAAAACACGCTCAAAGAGGTCACGGGGCTTCTCCTGGATGGTCGAGGCCACCGTCCCGTCTGGATTGTAACTGTGAACGTAGCGGCCCACCCGACTACGGCGGAAAAATGTACCTCCGACCAGCGTCGGCACCATTCCGGCAGGAAGGCCTTTGGGATAGTGTGACCGGCGGACCAGCTGATCGATAGACGCTCCTCCTGAGCGCGCCTCGCCATCGGGAGCCGAAGCAGTAAAGGCGCCGGATGCCCCGTCGAAATGCGCGTTCGATCCTGATCGGTCGCATCGGGTCTGGTCGACTCCACGGATGACCAAAAGTTGATCTTTTAGAGGAGATAGCGGCTCTAGTACACCATGAAATGCGTCAGGTTGTACCGGCGTTGGGATGCCGAGGCCGAAAAATACATTGAATGCTCGGACCGGAACGTCACCTGGATTCTTCGCTGCACCCCAAACCGTCGTGGGTATCATTTCCTCCATTATGGGCAGTCCAACGGCAACACCGCCGAGTCCACGCAAAAGAGTTCGTCGCGAGAGAGGAGAATTTTTCATGGCACTATGTTAGTTGGAAGATATTGGGTCTAACCTGTCAGGGAAATAGCGGACCAAGTCGCTTTTGACGATAGCGGTCATGACATCGGTGTAGCGTCCGCCGGCTTTCGTCGCTGATTCGTGGATTGCACGAACGACGTCCGCATCATAGGCGTTTAGCGGGCGGCCGACAGCCCACTGGGTGAGTTTCCATGTTAGCGTTTCCTTGACGCGCGGGCTCCCGGCGAGAAGGTCCATCAATTCCGAAATTGAGGAGAATGGTATGGCTTTCGCGTCACCCGGAAAGAGGACCTCACCATCTTCGCGCAACGCGTTTCCAAATTCGTCTATTTCAACGTAGCGCCCCAGGCCGTCGAATCTTTCCAAGCCGAAGGCGAGTGGTTCAAATTTGGAATGACAGCCGCCACAGCTTTTACTCTCTACCCGCTCCATAGCAATGGCCCGCTGCGTTGAGCCGGGCTTGCTCGGAACCGGGGTCGTATCGACGCAGGGTGGGGGGGCTTTGATGACGCCGCGCAATAGATCATCAAGAACGAAGAGTCCTCGCGTCACCATAGAAGCATTGTCACCGCCAACTGTCAGAATGCTACCCTGCGTCAGCAACCCGCCGCGTGATGAGCCTTCCGAAAAATTGACCCTTTGCATCCCGTTCTTCAATGATGTCTCTACATTGTAGTGCTCTGCCAGTTCAGGAGTCAGAAAAGAGAAGTTTGCATTCAGTAACGCCGCTAGGGGTTCTTTCTTCTTCCACACGATCTCATTGAAAAATATCAGCGTCTCCTCACGCATCGCGGCAGCCAGTTCAGCATTCCAGTCAGGAAATTTCTCCGTTGAAGGCTGCATATTTTCCAATCGCTCAAGATGAAGCCAGTCCGATACGAATTCTAGCGACCGCTGCTTCGCCCTATCATCTTTCAGCATTCTATCAGCTTGCACCGAGATTGACTTGTCGTCGTAAAGGCCGCCTCTTTCAGCGACCTGGTAAAGGTCCTTGTCGGGCGAGCTGCCCCACAAAATATAACTGAGGCGTGAAGCCATGTCGTATCCATTGACCTGCGCGCGCTCCCCTTCATCCTCCTCAATGCGATAGGTGAAGCGAGGTGACTGCACCATCCCCTCAATCACCGTTCCGATAGCCTCGTCGAAGTCACCGCCTGCCGATGCGACTGACGTTGAAATCCCGCGGAAGAGAGCAGTCTCCGGCTTCTTGAGGGGGCCTCGCAGCACCCACTTACCCATTTCTCCGATTAAGGGGATCATCGTTTTATCCGTGAGATCCCGCAGCTTGGAGAAACGTTTCGCAAAAGCCGCCACGTCGAGTTGTTCCACGATCACTTCTGCCAACCGGGAGTAGGCTTCTACATGAGCCAAGTCGACGGTCAAGTTGTAGGCCGTATTACTGAATCCGTCGGCTCGAATTTCGGCGGGTAGCCATTCCTCCGCTTCCGCGGAAATATTGACACCGAATGTGTCGCGAACCGTCGCAATGTATTCGTCCCGGGTCAGTCGAGCCACCCGTTGCCGCGCTGCCTCCACTGGTCGCCCATAGATAGCAGGATCGATAAAGTCGATTGTCCAATCCGCACCACCATCAATCCACGACTTGATCTTGGTCTTTTCCTCAGCCGAGAGCGCCGGACGCTTGTGGGGCATCTCATCCGATTCAATCGACTCCCACAGCAGGCTGTCGACCGCGTTCCCTGCGATAAGAACACCATCCTCAGTGTGAGCCTCGGAGCGCTTCGATAGGTCGAGGTCGCCTTTCGCCGTCGAGGAATCGTGGCACTCAAGGCAGTGCTGACTCAGGATCGTAGTTACCTGCGTTTCAAAGAGGTGAACGTTGGGGTCGACCTTTTTCACGGGCTTCGGCTTGGAGCGCGCTTCGCTGATCGCCCCGGGACCAGCGAAAACAGCCAGCGAACGGATTTCACCTTTCCATGGCCGTTTGCCGCCTGTCTCGTCTCCGATTTGAAAAGTAAAGTCGTCATTCCAGTTCGAGAAGTCACCTGGCAAAGACTTTGACGCGGCAAGCTTTCCGTTCAGGGAGATCTGCGACTTCCCATCGGGGGCACGAGTGAAGACTATGTGCGTCCATTCCTTCTTCAATGAGCCCGTCTTCGTCGCAAGGGCCGGGGTGCCATTGGGGCCCCCGCGACTGGTTCGCAGGCGAACCTCAATCTTGTCTCCGTCCTGACCGAGTGTAAAATTTCGCTCGCTCGTATTTTTAGAAAATGTCAGGATTCGGGCGGGGCCACTCTGCTTCAGATTCTCCGGAAGAATCCACGCATCAATCGTGATAGTGTCTGACTTCTTGATCTGATCAGTGAATTTCTTGCGATCGATCTCAACCCGCTTCTCACCATTAATCTTGGCTTTTCCCATTGACCAAAGCGGATCGCCTCCCTCTGCAACAGAGGAGGAGAAAATAAAAAGAGCAAGAGCAAACGAAAGGCGGAGCATTCTTCAAAAATATTCTATTTAGCTCGCCGCAATGTCACGAACGAATTGCACCGCAATCACACCTCTCCAGGCTGACTCAACAGGGTTAGGCCAAGCACCCAACTCTGTTCCCTCTGGCTTGATTCTCGTCATGAGTTTGCCCGCAAAGCGCTTCCCCGCAGTCTATTCCCGCTTCGCTTCTTGAACTAGCTTGAATGGTCTGCGCCGAGAGCATTTTGCAGTTGTTAATCTCAGGAGACTTGTTCACGCGCAAAATGCGGGCAAAGTAGCAGGAGATGGGAGTATAAGGCTCCACTGTCAAATTCGAAGGGTTTAGCCCAACCTCACTACCCGGTTATGAGCATAGAGGACCAGCAAGACGGAGGAATATGTGATGCGGTTCCACACGGCTGGCGAAGGGTCACGTTGCAGCTCATCGCAGGAGGGCTGATTCTGTTGGCTGTAATCTGGTTCGCTCGTGACGGGAAAGACGAGATTGAGGCTCTCGAATCGTGGGTTTCGAGTCACCGTGTGATGGGCCCGATTATTTTCGTGTGTGCCGTCGTTTTCCTAACCTCGATTTTTGTGCCTTCATCCCTACTTTCGGTAGTGGCTGGTGCTCTTTTTGGGTTGGGCTGGGGAAGCCTTGCGATGATCGCTGGAAGCATCATTGGTGCCGTTTTGGACTATTTGATCGCTAACAAGATCTTGAGTAGGCGTATCGCGGACATCGTCAAACACCACCCGAAGCTGAGCTCGATTCAGCGAGCGGTCGACGGCGGAGGATGGCGTATTCAATTCATACTCCGGCTGGCACCTCTGAGTGCCGTCACCGTAAATTACAGCCTTGGCGCTGCTGGAGTGAAGTTCAGGTCATATCTCATCGCGACTTTGGGGCTCATCCCCGGGCTATTTGTCGAAGTCTATTTCGGGCATGTCGCCAAGCACGTCGCAAATACTTCGGCAGGAGTGAGTGAGCATTCCAACACGCACCTCGCTCTTACGATTGCAGGCTTCCTCGTGTGTGTGGTCCTTATGGTCGCCATTGGTCGCATCGCACAACGTGCCATCGCGAATGCACCGTCTCCAGCCGAGTGAAATTTGCAGTGCCGGCAGGCCGTAGGGGCTAGTTGATCAACCAAGCGGCAAGTTTGAGAAACACAATTTCTGGCTGTAGCCGTTTGCCTGCGTTCATTGCATGGGTTCAATCCCTTTCTTGATCGACTCGGAAATCCTGTTCCAGTATTCTTCAACGTAATCACCAAATAATATGGCTATCCAACTTATAGAAGTCGACGAGGGCAAGGTCCTCGAGATCACCCTTAGCGGAAAACTTACCAAAGCAGACTACGAGACTTTCACCCCCGAGGTTGAACGGCTCATTGCTGAACACGGCAAGCTAAGACTCCTAGTCAGTATGACGGATTTCCACGGTTGGGAATTGGGCGCTCTCTGGGAGGATACCAAGTTCGACCTCCGACACTATGCCGACTTCGAGAAGCTCGCCCTGCTCGGGGATAGCAAGTGGGAGAAGGGCATGGCGGCCTTCTGCAAGCCTTTCACGAAGGCGAACATTCGATTCTTCCCGACCGATGATCGCTCGGAAGCCGAGTCATGGCTCCGGGAGTGATCGGATTTGACGGGGGGCGATGAGCTTCTCGCCGCATCAGTCTATGCACTGTTCCGACAGGTGAAATCACTGTCGCCTCACCATATCGGGGCGAAGGGCAGTGACTCCAACCTACTCCCGCGAGAGAAGAGGAGCGTGCAACACGTAGACAGCCAGTAGGCAATACAGCGAAGCAAACAGACGTCGAGCGCAGCAGCCGTCAGGGCGATCGGTGCGTCAAAGCGACTGCATGAGTGATTTAACCGTAATTTCAGTTGCGCAGACGATGGCGTCTTGCAAGCTTCCGCGGAACATGAAATCGAAATATTGTCAGAATTCTCTTAGCTTTCGCAGGGGCGGATTTCTCCTAGGTCTTGGAATTATTTTCTCGCTCACGGCGGTTTGTGCCCTTTCGGAGGCAGAAACGACGCGATATTTTGCCTCTATTTTCGGCTCAGAGTCGAAACCGAAGAAGGCGAAGCTCACGCATACTTTCGCCTATGTCGTGAAGGCTACGGGAACGGGGGAGGGCATCGAGAACTACACTCTGGAACTGGACACCATCAGTTGGATGCCTGCGGCTATGGTCATCAAGCCCCACCGATTTATTCCAGAGGAGGGGGTGAACATGAAACTCAAGGACACACTGAAATGGGCTCTAGAGACTGATCAGCAAATCATGCAATGGGGACCGTATGAGATTCCAGAGGCGAGCTACTCCCGGGCCATGAATCGAATTGCTGAATTGGATAGCGGCAAGGTGAAATACCAGTGCATCGACCCCCTGTTTTTTCGGGCACGGCGCGTTTCTGACTGTATTCACGGTGTGTCTGACATGGACCCGTCAGCAGGCCGATTCCGGTACCTTTTGATACGTTTTGGGGAGGACGCGAGTCGGCATATCGTAAGTCGGGCATTTTCCAGTTCCGTTTTGATTGATCCTGAGAAAACGCATCCATGGATCAATCAGCGTCTCGGCCTCGACCAGTTCCCGATCGTCCACAAACAACTTCCGTGAGATGCGGTAGATGGAGCTTAGGGCCAGACACAGGCTGCGAGGGTAACAATCGGCCTATGGATGTTGCCGTCTGTCTGTGCTGGTAAGTGGTGGCTTTTATAGTGTCGCGTTCGCTCCACCCTGTGGGCTGCCTCCCGGAAGCATATTTGCTTCAGGACTAACTCATCTCCACCACGACTCTTCCGTCAATCGTTCCTGCCCGCATTTGATCGAAGATAGCATTCACATTGTCGAGTTTGTCGACGGAATAGTGAGAGGCGACTTTCCCGGCACCGGCAAATTCAAATGCCTCCTGTAAATCCAGCCGGGTTCCTACGATCGAGCCCCGCACCGTCTTGCGATGCAGAACCGTTTCAAAGATGGGGAGTTCGAAATTGCCGGGAGGCAACCCAACGATGCTCATGGTTCCGCCTGGAGATAGCATTCCCACACCTTGGGAGATCGATTTTGGCGACACTGCAGTTGCGAGCACTCCTTCAGCCCCTCCCAGTTTCTGCACTGCCTCGACTGGATCCTCTTCCGCAGCATTTATTGTAGCTCCGGCACCGGACTCGCGAGCCAATTTCAGTTTATCCTCGGAGATATCGACTCCGATCACATGCATGCCCATGGCTTTGGCATACTGGACTGCCAAATGCCCCAGGCCGCCGATTCCGATAATGACGATTGTCTGTCCCGGTCGGGCTTCCGTCTCTTTGATTCCTTTGTAGACCGTCACGCCAGCACAGAGAATGGGCGCTGCCGCCGCAAATCCTACATTGTCGGGCACGTGCCCGACAAAGGCAGGATCTGCTAGAGCATATTCTGCGAACCCGCCGTTCACCGAGTAGCCTGTGTTCTGTTGTTGCGAACATAGGGTCTCCCAGCCGCTGATGCAGGGTTTGCAATGGCCGCATGCCGTGTGTAGCCACGGCACTCCGACGCGATCTCCTTCATTGACTGAAGAAACTCCCGCTCCGAGAGCCGTCACGACTCCCACTCCTTCATGCCCGGGAATGAAAGGAGGGGCTGGCTTTACCGGCCAGTCACCGTCCATTGCGTGTAAATCGGTATGACAGACTCCGCAGGCTTCAATCTTCACCAATATCTGGCCGGGACCAGGATCAGGAGTGGGGACGTCTTCAATGACAAGGGGTTTTCCAAACTCGTGTACGACGGCTGCTTTCATAAAGGTGTTTTTGTGATGTCTGTATAAGTAACGAACAAAAGCAAGCGGTGGAGGCATCGAAATCTAGTTTTTGACCAAATGTTAGCAGAACATATTGCTCATGGGGGCGTAGCGATGGTCATCGGTGAGGATGAAGACGAGAGTGCTGGGGTTGGTCACTGGGTGCGACTCTAGGGGGCGATCCGGAGCGGGGCCTTCCCTTTGCGGTCGTTAACTAGAGGGCATATGCCTATGTGATAGGCAAATGCCCTACTCGGTTTTGGATTGATGTAGACTTACAAATAGTGAATAGCTGCCTGCTATGACGAGGAAAGCGTTTTTGACTCCGCTGGTGATCGGGACTGTATTGTTCGGGGTGGCCGGGAGCGGGCGGGCGACAATTTACGAAGCTAATGTTCGGTTGATCCCGGATACGCCGGTGGTGGACGCGCTGGAATGGGATGGGGACGGGTTGGTGCCGGGGACACTGAACCTTTACGACACGAGTTATAGCGCCAGCGACGTATGGGAACCGACTGGATATACTGGGCCTCCTCTTTACGGCGTGACGAAGTCGGGACCGTGTTGGATTTCGCTTCGCAATCCGGGCTCGGGGCTGGACCGGATTCGGTTGAATCAGACAAATGCCTTGGCAACGGGGCCGTATGAGTCGAGCGGGCTGGCGCTGTTTCGGAAGACGGATTTTGCAGGGGTCTATCAGTTCGCTGACCGATTGAAATTCTCGGCGAGCGACCGGCTGGAGGGAACTTTCTTTGACGAGGTGCAGGCAGCGGACGGGGCGGTGGCGGTGCGCTGGGTGGTGCTAAATGGGACAAATGATTCGGCTGTGTACTATATTTCCGAAGCGACGACGACACTGGGGACCGTGGCAAGTCCGACGGTGTTGAGCGATGCGCCGTTGAGCCTGACGTGGTATGCATATGATCCCGGGACGGATATCACGAGTGCGGGCATTGGAAGTGCCGTCACTCCGGTGTTTGATGATATTCAATATATTGGGATTCACTTCGAGGGATCACGGGTGAATGACGGGAAGCTCACCATCGGGGCGACGGATTTGAGTTTTGATGTGACGATTTCGAACTTGCCGGCGCGGCTCAATCCCTTGCCGGCGGCGCAGGACAAGATAAGCGACGGGTTTCTGGACGTGACGAAGGCGCCTTACAGTGCGGATGACACGGGCGGGACGGATACGAGGCAGTCGATTCAGGATGCGATCGATGATGCGTATGCGACGAACCTCGTGGTGTTCTTTCCGGCGGGGACGTATTTGTGCGACGGGCCTTTGACGTGCATTCAGCCGCGGGGGCCCAGCACTCTAAGTCAGCGGAAGTTTGCGCACAAGTTGGTGGGGTCGACGGTGGGGGCGCGGCCGGTGTTGAAGCTGAAAGACGGGGCGGATTTGAGCGGGCAGAGTTCGCGGTTTATTCGCTTTGCCTGGGAGGGGGATTGGAACGGGGACGGTAACATTACAGAAGATGCGAGCCGGCACTACTGCGGGCTCTTTCGGGGGATTGACGTTGATATGGGGGATAATCCTACGGCGGAGGGGATTCAAATGCACGGGGCTCAGTATTGTGCGATCGAGGATGTGCATGTGTATGGGACGAATTTTTCGATTGGGGTGAATGGATTACCGGGGTCGGGGGGGAGCGCGACGAATCTCAAGGTGACTGGGGGGGCGACGGGGATCCAACAGGGGCAGTATCGGCCGACGCCATTGTTGACGGGTGTCGAGCTGATCGGGCAATCGGAGCGGGGGATTCAGGTTGGGGGTTGCCGGGGTCCTTTGGTCGTGGCGGGGTTTCGCATTGTGAGTCCGGCAAATCCGGGAGTGGATTACGAGGCGGTGCACTGCGGGACGAATTTTGTAGGAGGTGGCGGATTGAATCCTTCGGTGGGAAATCTGGTGATGGTGGACGGGACAATCGAGGTGTCCGGGACGGATGGCCTGGCGATTTACAACAAAGTGCAGGACGTTTACTTGGAGAACGTATTTATCAAGGCGGTGAACGTGATGGAGGCCGGGACTCTTGATCCGCCGACCGATACGATCAGCGGGAGCGTTAGCAGTTGGACCGAGTTTGTGCGGTATGCGTTCGGCTGTCTGCAGGATGAGAGCCACCTGCAGGTAGACGGCGTTTCGTACAATACGACCGTGGGCGATCAGGAGTTGGCCATGGTGCGGACGGGGACGACACCGCCACCGGATTTGATGTCGCGGCATTTCTGGGGAAGCGATTTTCCGAGCTGGGAGGACTCCGCGGTGGTGCGGGTGACGGATGCAGGGTTCGGGGCGACACGCGATGATGATTCCGACGACGATGCGCCGGCGATTCAGGCTGCCTTGGATGCGTCCGTTTTGGTCGGGGGGATGCATGAGGGAAAGACCGTGTTTTTACCGCGGGGGCACTATCATATTCGGAGCGGGATCGAGGTGCCGCTGGGGGCGAGTTTGATAGGGGCGGCGCAGACGATATCGGTGATCGATGTGGCTCCTGATTGGGCGCCTGCGGCGGCTGTTTCGGCGGTGTCGACAGAAGACGGATTGGGGGATGTGGTTCTGGCCAATTTCATGATTCGTGCTAACCAGGCGAAGGTGGAGACAGGGACGGAGGCGCAGAAGTTTATCACGCATGTTCGGGTGCGGTCTTCGAATACGATTTGGCGGAACGTGTTGAATCGGGTTGAAGCGGGGGCAGAGGACGGACCCAAGCTTCAGCTGGGTGCGTTCGTAAAGTTTGACGGCAGTGGTGGGGGTAAAGTTTACAACATGCAGGTCTCGGACGGTGGTGGTGATGTGGCCAATTTTCATCACCTGGAGGTTCGTGATACGGATCAGCCGCTGGCATTTTATGCGCCGTCGATTGAGCACATGAATCTTCGCGCGGCGCAGGTGAGTGTTGAAGATGCGGGGCCGGTGGCGTTCTATGGATTTAAGTACGAGAGCGGTGCGGCTGATCCTTGGATTCTCTCGGCTAAGGGTGCCCGGGGGCTGTACCTTTATGGGGGATCAGGGAATTACACTCCAGGGCAGGCGACTGATCTGATCTCGATTGAGAATTGCGTTGATGTGCGGATTGCGAGCGTGGGACGGCAGGGGGGCGCCGATTCGACGGTCTTGTGGCTGGACGGTCAGGGCAGTTTGTCGGGGGACCGGTCATTTTGTTACTTCGGGCATCTGGAGGATCTTGATTCGGATGGAGTGCCGGATGTGTGGCAGCGGGAGCAGTTCGGGACGGGGCTGGGCCCTGAGGACACCGTGCCGGCGGGGTCGGTGGCGACTGGGAATATGGACGGGGATGAGTGGACGAACAGGGAGGAGTGGGTGCTAGGTCAGGATCCGATGGAGGCGGAATTGGTGCGGCCAGTGAGCATCACGATCAGCGGTAACACGGCGACTCCAGCAATCGAAGCGAGGGCGGCGACGGGCACCGGATATGGTGGCGTAGATCGGGTGTTCCGATTGATGCACTCGAATGATTTGGAGACTTGGTTACCGGTGACGGGGGCCGATGGAATCGTGGGCGATGATACGATGGTAAAGGTGCCAATGCTGATTGAGGACCTGGGGACGCCGAGCTTTTTCAAGGTGGACGTGGAGATTCGGTGAGCCAGCGGAGTAATTGTCTATCGTTGGATCAGTGGCGGCAGGGTGAGCCTGCATCCAGACGCGGCAGTGGTTCGATGTTGGTGGACGGGTGTGTTACTGTTAGATTATTGGATCTAGCCGTCCTTTTACCATAGGCAATTGGCTCTGGAAAAGAGTTGGGGCAGGGAGGGACCGGGGATGGAATCAATTGCATCCTGTATCTCCCTCCCGATTGCAGCAAAGACATTCCTGCCAGACCTCTACTGGCTGTCATCCTCGACGCCGGGACTTTTGTCTCGTTTCTGTGCAAAGATCCACGGAGCCAAATCCGCTCTCGCATAAACTCCACCCGCGATGAGGTGTCCTTCTCCGGCGAGTTCATCATACTTCACCAGTTCGCTTCCAAGGGCCTGAATCGCCTCGAACATCTCTCGTGATTTTTTGACCGGAACCTGATCGTCCAGATCTCCGTGAAAGGCCCAGATCGGAATGTCTTTGAGCTTTTCCGCATCCCCTGGATTCCCCCCTCCGCAGATTGGAACGACAGCAGCAAAGGTTTCCGGATGATTCGCGGTGATTCGCCAAGAACCAAAACCTCCCATCGAAGATCCCGTCAGGTAGACGCGTGTTTCATCGATGGGAAGATTCTCCACGAGGTCGGCGATCAGAGCCATGAGATTGGTCTCCACAGAATCCTTCCAGCCAATGTCTGCGCTGGGACATTGTGGGGCGAGGATGAAGCAGGGATACTCTTCCTGGCTCTCTTCGGAGCCGAATGCTCTGGTCGCACCCCCCATTTGAGCCTTGTTGTCATCGCCGCTTTGTCCCGACCCGTGAAGCCAAATCAGAAGAGGCGTGCGGTCGCTTCCTTCCCATTTTGGATTTCCGAACAATTGATATTTCAGGCCATTGGCTGATTCGGAGGGCTCAAACTGGCCCGATATCATTTCCGCATAAAGTCCGTCATTCAGGGCGGTGTCGCGCCTTTGCTCGCGCAGCAGTCCCTGAACGAAGGCCTGGTCTTCCTCTGACAATTTTTCTAGCGGCATAACAAACGTTTTGAAGTCCGCTGATCGTTTGATGCGCACTTCCTTTTCGGAAAATTCCAGCATCACTCCCTCAAATGATTTTGATCCGTCGGCAGATGTCCATGACCGTGTTTCAGCCGAAAATCCAATGCTGCCAGCAGCCAGTAAAATCAGAAGAAATAGTTTCATTCGCTAAATGTTAACTCATCGCATTCGCGATGGCTATTCGGAAAGGCGGCACGGTTGTGCAGAGAAAGATTGGCTTCCGGTTGGTCAAAGCGGTCAGTTTATTTTGATCATTTTCTCTTGGCACTGTCCACTAGGCCCCTTGAAACTTTTGCGTGAGTCGGCGGGCGCATTTGATTTGTTCAGCGGTTTCCAGACAGCACTTCCTGCGAGCCCTGATCCAGTCCACTGGATTGATACCCTTAGGAATGAATCCTGCCTTAGCGCACCAGGCGACGATGAACTGGCCAGTCCTGCCGCATCCCGCGACACAATGAATGGCCACCGACTCATTGGCTTGATGATGCTGATCCATGATGCCTAAAAATCTCTGTATCTGAGCGTCTGTGGGGACTCCATAGTCAGGCACGTTGATGTGATAGTAGGCAAACTGATCTGGAACATCCTGCCGGTTGTCGAATTCACAACAATTGACGACAGCCCGAATTTTGTTCTCCCCATACATGTCAAAGACGTACGGATCCGGCCACCAGGAAGCGGCAATGACACCTTCCACAATCCAGGTGAAAGGTTCAGTTCTTTCCGGTTGTCCCTTTTCAGGCCAGTAGGACGGGCGAATTGGTTTTGGCATGAATTTCTAGGCTGTAAGGTTGTATCTCTCGTCGAGAAGGCATTTTGGGAGAAATTTGATGGTCTCAGGTGGAGATGCGTTTCGATTTTCCTCTGTGATTCGTTCTCAATAATGCCGGGCTGATCAGCTTATCGAGGAGTGTTGTGCGACACTATCAAAGGAAGATTAGTGTGGGGAAGGGGGGATTGAGTTTTTTTGTGAGTATGCTCATTTCGAGGATACTTGGTCATCGTTTCATCAATGAATTCGAAACCAGCGACCTGAACATGAGCAATCTTCCTGTGCATGTTTTGCGTTCTGATTTGTCGGCTATGTCTCTGGAATACTCCTCCGGGGAGTAGGCGTTCAACCGCCCCCTTTGAATTTTCATCTCTCCGAACTTCCGCTGCATCAACCGAGCGTTGCCACTGCCCTCCAATTTGGCTGTTTTCCTGGTCGGATTCCCTGAAGGGCAGTAGCTCTGGATGCATTGAAATACTATAGAATGACGTCCCCCGTGGACTATTGAAGTCACTGGCTATTGAAGCACGTTTGAGATGAGTCCGGATGAAAAAGACTGAAGGGAAAACTGTCTGAGGCTTTCCGCTACGCATAATGATGATCCGTTTTTGTAAAATTGGTGTTTTGTTGCTCTTTGCTGTGCTTCATAGCGGTGTGCGTGGTGACCTCGGAAAAGGGGCGGTGAGGCACCCTGTGGAGGTGGCGCACCCCGGCGCCGACCATGCCGGTCTATCCGAATGTCTTCTCGTTCAGTTGCGGGGCGTCGACGGCCAGTCGGATGAATTTCACATGGATGTAGATTCCGTATACTGCGGCGACCACCAATGTGCCGTAGTTCCGGTTCGTCTGGTTTGGGATGAACTGGGATTCTACAAACGCTTTGAATTGGAACCGGGGATTGAGCTGGAAAAGGGTGAGGGAGAACCATTTTTGGATACGGACTACGAGCAGTTGCACCGGGTTCTTTCAGACCGCGAATCCACTTTGTGGAATGTGCCGGTAGAGCAATACACGGAATCGAGTGAGTCGGAAATAGACGGGGTGTCAGGAGCAACCGTCATTTTGGGCAAGAGTCAGTATGTCGCGGGAGCGGTGTGGACCTGTTTTAACCTATGGAATTGGGCCAATGGGGACGTGGGTTCTATAATCCAGGAAAAGACAGCCGAGGGCTGTAGCCTCGACGAACTCCAGAGATTCTTGAAGAACGGATCTCGTCGCTACAAGATATTCGCCCTTGAGGCGCTCACGAATCGGGGATCCTACGACCCGGACACGCTAGAGATAGTTCTCAGTCACTCATTCGAGGAGCGTTATGATCTTCAGAGATTGATCCTGAACTATGTAGAGAATGCAGGGCCCAACCTCTATTTTTCAGCCATCCAGGATGTATTGGATGAAGCTGATCAGAGGCTTCGGGTTATGTGCTTGGGCTCTCTTCTGATGACCGATTACGAAATCCCCAAAGGGTGCTGCAAGCGGCTGAGTGAACGACTGTTCACTTGGGATTCCTATCAGGAGATCGATCTTCTTTTGAAAATAGTGGAGAGCAAAAGTGGTAGTGATCCGGCCGTAGTCTCGCGAATTACTCGCCTCTTGGACCATAGCAATTTTATGATTGCCCACAGAGCCTACTGGTTTCTTATCGGGCAAAAGCTTTCATTACCCGAAGAGGAGAAACTTGAAGCATTCTCTGCGGAACATGGAAATCGACTTTAGTCTCTCGCCTGCAAAGAGCTTCCGGTGGCTCTACTCTTTTTGTTCCATGTAACTGTCGGACCGCTTGCCGAACCGGAGAAATTTCCAAGAGCTGCCACAGAGGGCTACTTCGAGATTCTCCCTTCCAGCTCCTTTGCCAGGTCGTCGTTCTTGAGCAGTCGCGCGCATCTTCCTGCCTGCCCCAGAGCGAAGTTCCCTTGTAGTGAAGTGGTGCTCTTGTCGTCGGCGAGAGCGGTGTAGATGGAGAGCGCCTCTTCGATTTTCCGCCCTCTCATCAATTTTTTCGCCTTATCGCTCTCTATGAGGTAGTCCGTCACGGAAGCATCCGCTTCGAACTGGTGGGACTTCCCTTTGTGAAAGTAGCCGAACTTCATGGGCACATGAAAACCCTTCGTCCCCGTGGGAGCAAAAGCGGAATGCTCGGTACCACCGTCTCGCACGCGCTGACGGCAAAGATTAATATGCCAGGGCAAGTCGATCGAGGGCTTGTTCCCGATGACCTGGTGATAGGGATCGTTTTCATCCGTCGTCACGGGAATGCCAATCTCAACGATCCAATGATCATCAGCTACATGGGTCGCGACTTCCGCCTGGGAGGACCAGCGGAGACGGCCGGCCTTGCCCTCACTCCGATTCATATCGATGATCGCTCCTGCCGGGTTCACCGCGATCTGATAATAGCTGTTTAGATCGGTTTCGAGGAGAATCTCAACGGCATCCCCGTACCAGAGCGCGGAATCTTCATCCTTCTCCGTCGCAATACGGAGGGGCTCCCCCTGCTTTTCTTCGCATCGAATCGCGAAGTAGAGCATGTGATTGCGCCACTCCACCATGAAGGTCGTCGGGAAATTCGGCGCCTCGCCAGTTTCGTTTTCCCTGAACTTGCCCGTAGAAGCGGTGGGGATCTTCTGCCAGGGAAGATCATCGAGTCGGCCATCCACCACAATAGGTGTCACCGAATCGCCACCCACTTTGCGCACGCTGGGCACGGGACCGCGCTTCTGAGAAAGCACCGTGAGCCTCAATCGCAAGCGCTCGAGAAACCCCCCTACCATCGCGAGTCTTCGACCGTAGATCGATTCCTGATCCGCCTTCTCTTTCGCAAGGTCAAAAAGCTCCAGCGCCCGGCCCGCTTTCACGGCATCCTTATCCATCGCCATCCAGTGCTCTTCGCAGTAGGCAAAGAACTCCCCCATCGGTTCCGCGGCAGGACCATAGAAGAGTTCCAGGTACTCGTCCAGAAGCACGCCGATGTCCTGATCCTTGCCGCCCCAGTACATTCTCGCGGTGAAATACACCATGAAGTGATTCAACCCGGCCCCCTTTTCGCTGTAGTCCGGCGACAACCAGACATCTTCTCCCCGCGAGATTCCTTTTGTCGCATTGATACCTTCGCCCAGCAGGGTGGGATTGAAGACGGGCAGGTAAAAATTTCGAGACGTGATGGGATAGTTCTCAAAGATCTCGATCGGGTTATCGGTCTTCTTCGTCCAGGCCTCCCGAATGCGACGGATATTCTCTGGATCGGGATCCTTGGGCCGTCGTCCCCCCACAAGGATGACCTGCACGTTAGGCTCCAGTTTGTCGATGTTGCCTGGTGGTTCGGTGTAAACTCCGTAAGCGCAGTTCGAGATCTTCTTGCCGGGATGCGTAACCGCGATCTCCTTGGCAACCCGGTTCACAAAATCCCAGACGTAATTGGAGAGATGGCCGCGCGGCCCCAACTCCGGCGACTCCTTGCCCTCGCAAAGATCACACTGGCAGATCGCACCGTAACCATCCGGCGGCATGATGTTCACGGTATCCATGTCGAAATGATCAAACTGAACCTGGGCAAAGCGAACCGCCTCGGCAAAGAGCTCCTCGTTGGAATAGCAGAGCTGATTGTTCTGGATGTCGGGCTGGTTGTGACGTTGACCGCCGTAGAGCGCAAACCAATCAGGATGATTGGTCAGGGTGTGCTCGTTGTCGGTCATGTCCCGAAATCCATGCGCCGCCTGGCGGCCATAGGGCCGACGCACTCCGAGGTGATTTCCCCACATCATCGCGTCGGGACCACCCCCGCCGGGACGGAACTGGAAATTGCGCATCGCAAAATCCGGATGCACCGTTTCGTCGATCTTCGGCAGGGCAATGGAATCCGATTCCGGAAGGATCTCCCCAATCTCTCCCGGCATATACCAGCGCACCCCAAGGCTCCGAAGGTATCCACAGACGGCATTGAAAGACCCGCGCTCATCAAAAGTCCAGATATGGATATTGCCGTCTTCATCCGTCTTCTGTTCCTCGGGCGTTCCGAAAAGCCGATTCGGGCCCGAATAGTGTTTGTGCAGTTGGTTATGCGGGTAGCCCCAGTTTTTGCCCGTGATCGCATTCCAAGCCTCCTGCATTTTGCCACTGGCGACGTCAGTGTTGCTCCGAGGCCAGGGCTCGATAGGCACAAAATCCGTGTCATCTCCAATGAACACCATCCAGTCCTCGCCGGAGACGATGCGGTAGGCCCCGTGAGCGAGTCCCTCGGCCGTGACCCCGAGTTCGTTGGTGTGTGAACTGGTGCCGACATAGAGTTTGATGGGGAGGTCAGGGTTTGGCGTAGAGAGAATGGCCAACTCAGCGCCTGAGACCTTCCTGATGTAGGCTTGCAATTCCCTAGCCGCGAGGCGCTGCGTGCGAGTGGGCGTATCGGAGATGATAATCTCTGCATGGGGTGTTCCGTCTTTGACGATGAAAGTTTCAGCGGAGACGACCAGCGGCCAGAGTAGTAAGAAGAGGAGAATGTGTTTCATCAGCGTGGTAAATTATCGCTGATGAGCCTCGGAAGTCAGGAGAAATGCGGTGCGTGAATGCGCTTCTACGTGAGCGCGCCAGAGTCATTTTGAAGGCAGGAGCAGGAGCAGGAGCAGGAGCAGGAGCAGGAGCAGGAGCAGGAGCAGGAGCAGGAGCAGGAGCAGGAGCAGTGTAGAAGAGGGGGGGCATCTTCGAAGTCCTATAGCAGTAGTGAGCAGGACACTGGCCGGTTAGCTGCTTGAGGATTTCTGGGCGGCTTGAAGAAAGGACGAACCAGGGAATCAGGCGGTTTCGGAGAGAATGTCCTGCGGAACCCGCAATCGGCGATTCACCTTTTGCAACGTCGAGTTCCAGCGCATTCAGGAGCCCCGCAGCTCCAAGGTTTTCAGCTGGACATTTCCGCTTTACCAACTCAAAAAAACAGACTATTCAAGGAAGACTCTGGAAACGTAGTCAATGACACTTTCCTCAACAATCGAAAAACCATGAAGCGAATCATCACTCTACTAACCATTGCCGGGTGCCTTCAACTGTCCACGATCACATGGGCCGAGGAGACCTCGGCAGAGGCCCCGGCTCCCG
>CAXBHX010000007.1:0-136011 GCA_963975655.1 uncultured Verrucomicrobiales bacterium | reverse complement strand
ATTGGTTTTGATAACGTGGAATTTCGCAAAGGGCGCATTCAGGATCTTCAACTCGACCTAGAGGCGCTCGAAGCTCGCCTGAAAGAGAGTCCGGTCAGCGATGCGAATGGCTACCTCGAGGCTGAAGAAATGGCGGAGGAGTTGAAGTTGAGGCAACCTCTCGTTGAGAGCGATTCAATCGATGTAGTTGTTTCCAATTGTGTGCTAAATCTGGTTTCGAAGAAGAATCGTCGGCAGATGTTTGAGGAGATTCATCGCGTGTTAAAGCGGGGCGGACGTGCTGTAATTTCGGACATCGTCTGCGACGAGGAGGTTCCGGAGGAGTTGCAGAATGATGCTGATCTCTGGAGTGGCTGCATTTCAGGCGCGTTTCTTGAAGACGAGTTTCTGCAGGCTTTCGAAGATACCGGATTCTACGGCGTTCGAATTCTCAAGTTCGACGAAGAACCCTGGCAGACGGTAAAAGGAATTGAGTTCCGCAGTATGACACTCGAAGCCTACAAGGGTAAAGAGGGTGTGTGCCTGGAGCGGAATCAGGCGGTCATCTACAAGGGGCCGTTCAAAAAGGTTCTCGATGACGATGGTAATCCCATGGAGCGAGGTAAGCGCTACGCGGTCTGCGACAAGGTCTACAACATCTATCGGTCAGGTGCCTACGAAAACATGTTCGAGTTTGTTGATCCGAAGGAAGAAGTGCCGATGGATCAGGCGGAACTATTCGATTGCTCGAAGACTGTGATTCGCGATCCTCGCCAGACCAAAGGTGAGGCGTATGATGCCACGACCGAAGCGAGCGATTGCTGCAGCCCCGGTGAAGGTGATGACTCGGGCTGTTGTTAGGGTTTTGGGATTTTGAGTTTCTGTCCCACTTCGAGAATATCTGAAGAGAGAAAGTTGGCATCGCTGAGTTGAGATGTGCTGACTCCAAAGATCCGGGCGACCTTGTAGAGGGTGTCGCCTTTCTTCACCTGGTAGTGCTCACTGTCCCCCAGTAAGTCTTCGATATTTTCATCGTTGGAGGACGCTTCCGGGGGAGTGGCCGCTTCCTCGTCGTGAATGGGCCGGCCGGCGGGGTCCATGAGTTGGGCTTTGATGAACACAGTTCGAGTGCTTCCATCTTTGTTCTTATCCGACCAGGCTACTATTTGCCCGTCCCAGATGGTCACCCGACTTGATGGCTCGTGTTTCTCCCCTTCCGCAAAAAGGGCTTTTCCGTGCTTCGGTAGAAAGAGGTCGAGATCAATGGTGAATTCATCGGCTCCTATGACAGGAATCACACCCCATCGTTTCTCTCCGACCTGGATGAGCGCGGGATCGCCGGAGCGAGTCATCACACTTGGTGCGGAAAGCAGGTCAACGCCTTTGGTTTGGTTGAGTGCCCGCATTATCACTTGGAACTGTGGGTCGGTGAATACACCGGTGATACCACTCAGCGGGTGGTCATTCTTTGCATCCGGCTCTTTGGGGATAGTTGGAGGACGGGAAAACTCTTTGAGGAAGGATTCGCGGGAATCCATGGTCCTACCTCGACCGGACATTGGGGTGCTTCCGTTGAGTGGCAATTCCGGAGGAGCTAGCCAATCGAAACCCAGGTCTTTTGCCCCCTTCAGGGTGAAGGTGACTTCCCTCACGACGATGTACACTTGCCTGCCCCTTACGCCATTGACGTGATCGACGAGGGCTTCAATAAGCTCCATTTGGTCCTGGGTATTCCGTACGATCAGTTGAGAGGTGGCCGGGATGTAAGCGACCGATCCACCGGGCGGAAAGGTGATTCCCTGACGTATAAGCGCTTCAGTGGCTTTCACGTGCTCGAGGACAGGGGTGGTTTCTTCCAGCTTTTTGAGAAAGTTGGGACGAACCACGTAGACGTTGGTGTAAAGTTCGTCTTCTTTTCCTTCAGCCTCCTTTTTCTCAGCGAGGATCAGAGCTGGCAAGAGGATGATGGCGGCGAGCAGAAACCATTTCATGGCGCGTTTTTAACAGGTTTTTGCAAAAACGTCGATCGAGATTAAGATGGGCGATTTTGCGCAATGCCAGCCCGCCCGATGACGCTTGTGCATTTGAGCCGGATTGGTGGCATCGTGTTCGTATCGTAGAAGACTACCTGTTTATGAAGTGTTACCTGATTTCTTTTCTTTCTCTGGCCGCCATGATGGTGACTGGATTTTCCGACGACATGCCTATGGTCTATTCGGATGATTTCTCCAAAGGCGCCGACAAATGGACGCCGACGGATTCCAACGCATGGAAAATTTCCCAGGTTGAGGGCAACCCGGTATTCGAGAATCTGGGAGGATCAAAATACGACCCTCCTTTTCGCAGTCCGAAGAATATTGCGTTGCTCAACGATCACATCGTCGGCGACTTTATTCTGACGGCAAAGGTGCAGTCGAAGCAGGAGCCGCGGGATCATCGGGACATGTGCCTTTTCTTTGGGTATCAGAATTCGGCCAATTTCTACTACGTTCATCTCGGGCAAAAGACGGATCCGCACGCCAATCAGATCTTTCTTGTGAATGAAGCGCCTCGCATCGCGATCACTGAGAAGGCTTCTGAAGGGACGCCCTGGAAAAGTGAGACCTGGCACGATGTGAAGATCGTGCGCCGGGTGGAAGAGGGTCTCATCGAGATCTACTTCGACGACATGGAGACGCCGACCCATGTGGCACACGACAAGACTTTCCTCTGGGGGCAGATTGGCATCGGCACTTTTGATGATATGGGGCTCTGGGACGATATCGAACTGCGCGGAGTGGCGGTGGAGCCGTTGGCTTCCGGTCCCGCAGATCCAAAATCACTCAAGATGGTGAAGTGGACGCCGGATTTTCAGATTCCCAATCCGGTTGCTCTTTCGTTCGATCCCGAGGGCCGGGCCTACGTGACCGAAACGCGGCGTCGCAAAGCCAACGACCTCGACATCCGACCCAACAGCGACTGGGTGCCAAATGACCTCAGCTTTCAGTCCATTGAGGACAAGATGAATTTCTACCGGGAGCAGTTCACCCCGGAGAATAGCGCGGCGAACGCGAAGCGCGTGAAGGACTACACGGGTGACGGGATTCACGACATCCAGGATCTGACTGCTCTGAGCGAGCGCATCCATCGTATTGCCGATGAAGATGGCGATGGGTTTGCGGATACGATCTACACCTACGCAGAAGAGTTGGATCACCTCATTGGCGGAGTGGCTGGTGGAGTGCTCTATCACGAGGGTGTGGTCTACACTTGCCCTGTGCCGGAGTTGGTGAGTTTTGAAGATACCAATGGAGATGGAGCGGCCGATGACAAAAAGGTGCTAGCGTCAGGATTTGGTGTGCACATTGCATACGCGGGGCACGACATGCACGGACTCAGTCTGGGCGTTGATGGACGGCTTTACTGGTCGGTGGGCGATAAAGGAATTCGTGTGAAAACGGAAGACGGTATGGACTACCGGTTTCCGAACCAGGGCGGACTGATGCGCTGCGAATTGGATGGCTCAAATTTCGAAATTTACGCTCACGGTCAGCGAAATATTCAGGAGGTTTCGTTTGATCAGTATGGGAATTTCTTCGGCGTCGACAATGACGCTGATTACCCCGAGGAGCGGGAGCGATTCGTCTACATCGAGCAATACCTCGAGACCGGATGGCGTTCCAACTGGCAGTATCTGAGGGATCGCTACAATCCATGGGCCGATGATTTGATGCACACTCCCTGGCATGAGGAGCAGCCTCGCTGGTTCACGCCGCCGCTGAGTAACTATGAGAATGGACCGGCTGGATTCAAATTTAATCCAGGGACAGCCCTAGGGCCGGAATATCAGGACTACTTTTTCCTGACAAGCGCTCCACGAGGTGAGCAGTGGGCCTTTCAGGTCCGCCCGAAAGGAGACGGTTTTGCGATGGTCAATGATCACAAGATTGGCGAAGGGGTGGCGCTGGTGGGATTGAACTTCGCTCCGGATGGAGCTCTCTACGGAGTGGACTGGGGCGGGGGCTATCCGCTCAATGAGATCGGTGCGGTGTGGCGGATTGATGTGGAGTCACCAACAGGTCTGACGGATCGGGACAGGACTCAGGATCTGATTCGGGAAGATTTCAGTGAGGCGGAGACCTCGCGACTAGTTGAACTGTTAGGGTGGGCTGATCAGCGGGTTCGCTTGAAAGCTCAGTTTGAATTGGCGAAGCGCGAAGCGCTGAGCGAGTTCGAGCAGGTGACGCGGACCATGGCTGCGCCGCAGTTGGCTCGGCTTCACGCAATCTGGGGGATCGGGCAGTTGATCCGGCGCGGTATCGCAGAAGACGAGACGCTGGAAGCTTTACTCGATGATCCCGATCCGGAAGTGCGGGCGCAGGCCATCAAAACCGTGACGGATCGCTACGGTCGAAATCTCGGGTTGGATCGCATTCCTGCTCCCAACGGAGAGTCCCATTCTTTGACCAGCTCGCTGATACGGAAACTGGAGGACTCTTCGCAGCGGGTGCGTCTGCAGGCCTTGCTTGGTCTGGGGCGTCTTCAGGATGCTGCTGCTGCTGATGCGATCATCGAGGCTGCAGCCCGAAAGGAGCATGATGTTAGTATGACCTATGCGCGTCATGCCAGTGTAGTTGCCATGGCCGGAGCCGTGCCAACGAAGAAACTGGTAGAGCTTAACAAGCACCAGTCGGATTTCGTTCGCGCCTGTGCCGTGATTGCTTTGCGACGTCGAGGTGATGCCGCGGTGGTTGCCTTTCTGGGTGATAAGGACTTGGTGACGGCGGGCGATGCAGCGCGAGCCATTCACGATGACTGGATGATACCGGAAGCGATGCCGGCCCTGGCGGCGGCTTTGGGCACTCAGATCGAGAGCGAGGGATTCACCCGACGGGCGATCAACGCCAACTTCCGTCTCGGCGATGCCGAATCGGCAGAGCGGGTGGCGGCGTTCGTGGCTCAGGGCAAAGCGAGTGATGTGCTCCTGGAAGCGGGGTTGGAAGCTCTCAATGATTGGTCAGAGCCGGCGGTGATCGGCCTGGTGGTTGGGCGTTATCGTCCACTCGAGCCTCGGGACGAAGCGATTGTCGCTGCCGCCATCGGGATAAACATCGATACCTTGCTGACGTCGCCGTATGCGACCGTCAAGGCGACGGCGATGCGAGTGGCGCGCGAGGCCAATCTGGCGATTGCCAACGAGACCTTGTTGGCCGTTCTCAATAATCGCAAGGTGGACGGCGACTTGCGAGCGGAGGCCCTGCGCACTCTGGCGTCTCAGAAATCGGCGGATCTGGAAAAGGTGGTGGCGACGTATCTGAGGGATTCGACCCTTCCGGTTAAAATGGCGGCGCTGGAAGTGTTGTCAGGTTTGGACTCGGAGAAAGCGCTCGAAGAAATTCGTGAGCGCGTCACGGGTGAATTTCACGTTCTCTTGAAACAGCACGCCATTGCTCTGTTGCCTCAGGTGAACGGTGTCGAAGCGATGGAGAAGCTCGTTGACGGGCTCGAAAGCGGTATTCTCGCCCCGGCGCTGCAGCTGGATGTGGTCGAAGCTGCGAAGGACCCGGTCTTTGCGGAGAACGATGACATTTTCGGTCCTGTGCAGGCACTGGAGGCCGGCTGGATGGCGGCGATGCCCACCGATCCCTTGGCTCCCTATCAGGTCGCTCTATTGGGTGGCGATGCGGCACGGGGTGAGGCGGTTTTCATGAATCATCCGGCGGCGCAATGCGTTCGTTGCCACAAAGTCAGTAACTCGAAGAGCGGCAGCACGGTGGGGCCCAACTTGATGAGCACGGGGCTGAACCGAAAACGGACCTACGTGCTGGAGAGTCTGGTCGATCCCCAGAAGGTCGTGTCGAAAGGTTACGGTAATATCTCTCTGACCTTGAAAGATGGCAGCACTGTTTCGGGCGTCTTTCGCCGGGAAGTGGGCGGACACGTGGTGGTGCGCGAGGTGACGAATGACGAGATTTCGATTCCGATAGAGACGATCGCAGAGCGCAGCCCGGTCATTTCTACGATGCCTCCGATGGGTTTTATCGTGAGCAAGCCGGAACTCCGCGACCTTGTGGCATATCTGATGTCACTGAAGGTGGAGGTGAAGAAGAAGTGAGAGCCGGAGCGCAGAGGGGACTGGTGGAGGCAATGACGTTGCTCCGTGGAACGTTAGCGTCTTCGACGGACCCGAAGTCGAGGTGCCAGTCTTGAAGTCAGGATGATTTGATCACCGTCGCGACTTTCCAATATCGGCGGCACTCGAGGTATTTCCCAAACTGGGGAGAAGCCCAGCGGCAAACGAGCCTGATCGAATTAGGGTATCGTGATAGTAGCGGATTTAGGTTCCAAAATACCGGTCACCCGCATCGCCTAAACCCGGAACAATGTAGGCATTCTCGTTGAGGCATTCGTCCAGGGCTGCGGTGAAAATTGGGATGTCAGGGTGTCGCTCTTCGAAGGCTGCGACGCCCTCTGGTGAAGCAATGAGGCAGGCGAAACGAATACGGGTTGCTCCGGCCTTCTTTAGTTCATCGGCGGCGTCGGCAGCACTGCCGCCGGTGGCGAGCATGGGGTCGATGAGGATGACGTCTGACTCAGCAGTGTGTGGCGGAAGCTTGCAGTAGTAGCTGTGCGGCTGATGCGTTATTTCGTCACGGTAGAGGCCAATGTAGCCCACTGATGCTTCACTTAGGATTTCAGTGAAGCCATTCATCAAGCCAACGCCGGCGCGAAGAATGGGCACGAGCACGACGGGACGGGTGAGGGAGTGGCCGTCGGTTTTCTGGAGTGGTGTTTCGACCTCTATGGTTTGGGTTTCCAGGTCACGAGTGACTTCGAAGCACATCAGGCGGGCGATGTCATGCAGGGCGTGACGGAAGGCGGCGGTGTCGGAATCAATCGAGCGGATGTGGGTCAGTCGCTCGCGGATGACGGGATGATCGATGACTTGAAGAGACATGAGGTGTCAAGGTAGGGGCGGTATTGAAGTGTTAGTATCCCCGGATTTATTGCAGGGTCAGATCATCGATCCAACCCTGTCATTTTTGGTTCAGTGGTCAGATACCGCCAACTCTTCGCCTTCGGCTTCGGGTTGGCGAATGTTTTCGATCATGTCGACGACATCTTGCGGTGGCGCCTTAGTGAAGGATGAAATGGTGAAGGATACCGCGAAGTTCAAGAGCATTCCCAGTGTGCCAATGCCCTCAGGCGAGATGCCAAACCACCAGTTTTCCGCAGTGTTGAGATCTGGTTGGATGAATTTGAAGTAAATAATATAGGAAGCGGTGAAGACGATGCCGACAATCATGCCGGTGATGGCTCCTTCGCGGTTCATTCGTTTACTGAAAATACCGAGAATGATCGCCGGGAAGAATGATGCCGCGGCCAGGCCAAAAGCAAAGGCGACCACGGACGCGACGAAGTCAGGTGGATGGACCCCAAAGAATCCGGCAATTACAACGGCTACGCCTGCAGCACATCTCGCGATGAGCAGTTCCTGTTTGTCGCTGATACCGGGAGCCATCGTTTTTTTCACCAAGTCGTGTGACACCGAAGTCGAGATCACAAGCAACAATCCAGCGGCCGTTGAAAGAGCTGCAGCCAATCCCCCTGCTGCGACAAGCGCAATGACCCAGTTCGGCAGATTAGCGATTTCGGGATTTGCCAAGACCATGATGTCTTTGTCGACATAGAGCTCATTGGCTCCTTCGGCAGGATCGTTCGTGAGTAGTCGCTCCTCATTCTTGCCGCGATTGTCACCGTCATAAACGGGCTTGCCGATGACCGGGGCCCCTTTGGTGTATTGAATGACCCCGTCGTTGTTTTTGTCCATCCACGCGATGAGTCCGGCATTCTCCCACGACTTCAGCCACTGAGGGGCTTCGGCGTAGGACTTGTTCGGGATTGTTGTGAGTAGGTTGGTTCTCGCAAACACCGCGACAGCCGGGGCGGTCGTGTAGAGAATGGCGATGAAAAGCAAAGCCCAAAAGGCAGAGACTCGAGCCGCACTGACTTTCTTCACGGTGTAGAATCGAATGATGACGTGAGGCAAGCCGGCAGTTCCAACCATGAGGGCCATGGTGATGAAAAACAGGTCTTGAGTCGATTTGCTCCCTTTTGTATAGGCATCAAAGCCCAGCTGAGTGCTCAGGCCATCCAGCTTGTCGAGGAGGGAGACTCCTTCACCGATCACATCAGAGCCCAGTCCGAGCTGAGGGACGGGATTGCCGGTCATCATCAAAGAGATAAAGATCGCGGGGACCATGAAGGCGAAGATGAGCACGCAGTACTGCGCTACCTGCGTGTAGGTGATGCCTTTCATTCCACCAAGCACGGCATAGAAAAATACCACTGTCATACCAATGAGGACTCCCCAGGTAATGGGCTCGAACCCAAAGAGCATGGGCCCCTCCACTTCGGAAAATAGGAAACGGGAAAAAACCACTCCAACGCCGCGCATTTGCCCGCACACATAGGTGAAAGAGATGAAGATTGCGCAAATCAATGCGACGAGGCGCGCGGTCTTGGAGTAGTAGCGGTCACCCACAAAGTCCGGAACGGTAAATTGCCCGAATTTCCTGAGGTAGGGAGCAAGAAGCAGCGCAAGGAGGACATAGCCCCCTGTCCATCCCATCAGGTAGACTGAGCCGTCGAATCCGTCGAACGAGATGATACCCGCCATGGAGATGAAGGAGGCGGCTGACATCCAGTCAGCGGCAGTGGCCATGCCGTTAGCGAGAGCGGGAACACCGCCGCCGGCAACATAGAATTCGCCAGTGGTGGCGGCGCGAGCCCATATCGCAATCCCGATGTAGAGGGAGAAAGTGATGCCGACGAGAAGATAGGTCCAGGTTTGAACGTCCATTTGAAGAAGGGAAAAGCAGTAGAAGTAGAGGGGGAAATGAGGAAGGCAAAAGGAAGAGGATCAGCCCTTCTTCTTGGCAGCGTATTTGTGATCGAGTTTGTTCATCACCCGGACGTAGACGGCAATGAGGATAACGAAGACGTAGATGCTACCCTGTTGTGCGAACCAGAATCCCAATTGAAATCCCCCAATGCGGATGTGGTTGAGCTGCTCAACAAAGAGGATGCCGCAGCCGTATGAGACGATGAACCAGATCGTCAGGAGGATGCCGACACACCTGAGATTGGCGCGCCAGTATTCGCCGTTTGTGGAGGAGGAAGATTCTTTAGCCATGGGGAGGGTATCTAAAAACAGTTTGTCGCGCCGCGATAGCTACGCAGTCGAGCTAGCCACTAAAGGGATTACCTTGGTGTTTTTGAAGGGGAAAGTCGCTAAACTGGTCGAAATTCGCTAAAAACGGACCACATTTCGTTCAACATGGCCAGTCACAGCAATAAACTCGAACTTCACGGCGAAGAGCGGATTCCCGATAGCGGTATCCTCGTGATCGCGAATAGGCTCTCTTTTGAGGATCTGCTCCACTTGGAGAAGCAGTTGTCCGGCCGAAAACTGGTCTATTTGATCGAGCGGGATTTGGATTACGATCCCCTGTTACAAGCTCATCTCGATATGCCGAATGTGGAGGCGATGGAGTTTTCATCGGACGAAGCGTCCCGTGATGTTTTCAAAAAGGAGCTGCATCAGAGTATCGCTGATGGATGTGTCGTCATTTTTGTTCCGGGTGTCGCTCACACCCGGTCTGGTCAGAATGTTTCTGTGCCATCATCAATCCTTCAGTTTCTGACCAGTTCAGGAGCACCGGTTCTACCTCTTTTTGTGGATCATCCCGAGGAGACTTCACTTTCAGTGGAGAGTCGAAATGATGTCGAGCGTATCGTGCTGTCATTCGGAGCCCCTTTGGAGCGCGAAGCCGCTAATCTGGCGAACTATACGGAGAACCTTTTGGTCGCGGCTGAGAAATCATATTCATCACGCCCGCTTTTGAAGAGCAATCTGGCCTACGAGATATTGAAAGGCCTGAAAAAGCACGGCAACTCTGCTGGGATTACCGATGGGATCGACGGGGTGTATCTTCGCTACGATAAGTTGCTGGCTGCGGCGATCGCATTGTCGAAGGTCATTCAGAAAGAGACGGCCAAAAGGCGGGTCGCTATCATTTTGCCTCCGGGTAAAGGCGGGCTGATTGCTAACGCGGCCGTGCTTCTAGCTGGGAAGGTGCCTGTGAATCTAAATTTTACCGCGGGTGATAAGGCGGTCGCCTCCTGCATTGAACAGGCTGACATTGATAAGTTCATTACGGCTGATCCGTTTGTTCGAAAATTGACTTCTTTCAGCTGGCCTCCTAACCGGCAGCTGATTTTGATCGACCGGATTTTGCCCGATTTGAAGCCGAAGATTGTGCTGTGGCTTGCTTTGTCCAAAGTGCTCTCAGCGAGAGTGCTGGCCACTCTTTTGAAGGTCCCTAAGAAAGGCGGCGGTGAAGAGGCTGTGCTGCTGTTCACCAGCGGCAGTTCTGGAGATCCGAAAGGCGTGGTGCTTTCTCATACCAATCTTTTGGCGAATGTTAATCAGTTCGGATCCCGTATTGATCTGAAGTCGACCGATAAGGTGCTCGGTTGCCTGCCTCTATTCCACAGCCTCGGTTGCACCGTCACGATGTGGTATCCCATGATCGAAGGAATCGATGTGGTGAGTTATCCCAGCCCACTTGATGTGCCGAAGCTGGCTGAGTTGATTGAGAAATATTCCGTCACGCTCCTCCTGGCGACCCCTACTTTTCTCCGGGGCTATCTCCGTCGTGCAACGAAGGAGCAGCTCACCAGTGTTAAGTTGGCGATTACGGGTGCAGAAAAGCTACCGAAGAAAGTGGCCGAAAGTTTCGAGGCTCGATTCGGCATTCCAGTGCTTGAGGGATATGGCCTGACAGAGACTTCTCCGGTGACGAATGTGAATATGCCCGACGTGAGGGGAGAGGCAGGCTCGAGTGATAAGACCCCGGTTCTTCCCAATCATCGGCTGGGTTCTGTGGGGCAGTTTATACCCGGTGTCGCCGTTCGAATTACTGACCCGGATACCAACGAACCATTGTCGGTTCACGTGTCAGGAATGATCTGGTTGCGGGGGGCGAATATTTTTGCCGGCTATCTCAATCAGCCGGAGAAGACGGCTGAGGTCATGCAAGGCGGTTGGTTTAAGACCGGAGATATCGGCCGGATAGACGAGGACGGATTCCTCTATATCGAAGGTCGCCTTTCCCGGTTCTCGAAAATTGGAGGAGAGATGGTGCCTCATGAAACCGTGGAGGACCTCCTCAACAAAGCTCTCGGAGTCTCTGACGATGAGCGCAGAATTGCTATTGTGGGTGTTCCTGATGAGGCCAAAGGAGAGGCATTAATACTCCTCAGTTCCGATCCTGATATCGAACTAAAAGAACTTAGGTCTAAGCTTCTTGAGCATGGAGTTGCTGCGCTTTGGATTCCAAAGAAGATTGTCGATGTTACTGAGATTCCGATTCTTGCTTCCGGCAAGCTGGATATCAAGGGCTGTGAAACTCTAGCTAAGGAAGAGTAGATCAGGGGACATTGAGGGCCTTGGGCTATCGGGCGAAGGCACAAAAAAACCGGAGCGTTTTAGCTCCGGCTCTTTGGTGTGATTCGTCTGCGATCAGCCTTTCTTAAAGGTCAGGCCGGGATCTCCGGGAGGTCCTCCTGCAAGAACGAAATTCATAGTGCCTTCGGCAGGCAGTGCCACGGTGCCTGCCATTTGAGATTCGCCTTCGGTCAGTGTTAGGACATTGCCTTCACCCAGGTTGTAGTCACCCTCCATCTTGAATGGATCGGAAGTTTTTGACTCATACTGCCAAAGAAACTTGCCGTCCTCGTTGATGGTTAGTGTTACGACACCGTTGTCGCCCTGATCAGAGGTCCACTTGCCTACGATTTTCTCGAAGGGGACATCCGCTTGAGCCACTTCAGTGACCTCTTCAGAAGGCTCTCCTTCGGGAGCTCCTTTGGACTCTTCTGCCTTCTCCGCCTTATCTTCATCTACGGAAGCCACCTCTGTCTCTGCTGAAGTGGTGGAGTTCTCTGCCAGGCTGGCGAGTTGGACGGCTACTTGGTCAGCGGGCTCCAGTTCTGCTGCCCGGTGGAATGCGACGGCAGATTCTTCGAGGTAGCCGCATACCAAGTAGTGGTAGCCCAGGACGAAGCTTGCAGTGGCCGACTCTGTGTTGGCTCTGTTGTATTCCTCCAGCTTTCGAAGTTGAGCCGTGTAGGTCTCTTGCTTGTCATAGAGCTGAACCATCGTGCTCCAGTCCCATCCCGGGCTGGATACAAGAATCGGATTGAGGACCCCGGCGGTTTCGGAATATTTTGCGAGAGCAAAAAGAATCAAGGCTCTATATTCGTGAAGTCCCCCATCGCCGGGTGATTCAGCAATGGCCTTGTTCGCGAGTTCGAGGGCAACGAGATAGTTTTGCTCTTTGAATGCCGCCTGTGATTCTCCGATGAAAGTTTCAACTTTCTCCGCTTGCGCTATGGCGGCAGCGTCGTCTGAAGGAGCCGCTGCTTCGGCAACTTTCGTGATCGGCTCAGTGTAAGTTACACTGGGGCTGGATGCGACATAGACCGTTTGAACCGGGTACGGATTCGAATAGTGATAGTATCCGCAATTGAAGAACAGGTTTCCGAGACCCCAGCCGACAAGGCCCCAGGCAACAGCGCGCCCGACAGGGTAGTAACCCGGCCAGGCGGGTCTGCGGTAGATGGGCGGGCGAACCCAGCCACATCGCCAGGAGCCGCCATACCAGCGGTGGCTTGAAGGGCGGTTCCACCAGGGATTGTAGCCCCAGTTTCTACGGCTGGTTGAAAAGTTGATGCTGTTTTGAAAGTTGCGGTTGATGTTGACGGTGTTGCCGCTGCCGATGTTGACGTTGTTTCGGCCACCGTTCCACCAGTTGTTGTTTCCACCTCCGGGACGATCGCCAATGCCACCTCCGGGGCGATCACCGATGCCGCCACCTGGACGGTTTCCAAAATCAGGTCTACTGGGCAATTGGCCGGGGCGGTTGCCCGGACGATCACCAATACCTCCTCCGGGACGATCGCCGATGCCGCCACCGATGCCGACGCCAATACCCGCGCCAATGCCAGCTCCTACTCCTGGTTTGTTGGGAAGTGTTGAAGGTCGGTCTCCACCGCCTGGTCTACTTGGGAGAGTAGAAGGGCGATCACCACCCCCAGGTCTACTAGGAAGAGTTGAAGGGCGATCACCACCTCCTGGCTTGGGAAAGGTCACATCACCCGGTCGGGTGCTAGGTCTCGAAGGAGTGCTCGGAGCTGATGGGCGAGTCGTGGGCGTTGAGGGACGTGACGGTGTCGATGGGCGAGTCGCAGGCGTTGACGGGCGCGACGGTGTCGATGGACGAGTCGTAGGCGTTGATGGGCGCGACGGTGTCGATGGGCGAGCCGTAGGAGTTGATGGACGCGACGGTGTCGATGGACGAGTCGTAGGCCGTGACACTGAAGGACGTGAACTGGTTACGGGGCTGCGACTGGGCGTGCTGGGCCGCGATGTGGGTCTGCTGACTGACCGGGACGGGGAGCTCCTGCTGAAACTGCCACCTCCTCGGCTCCCGCCTCCCCGGCTCATGCCGCCCCCTCGACCTCCCCCGCCAAAGCCTCTGGCGGTAAGATCCTGGGCAGGGATACCGGTGCAAAGAAGAACAACTATCGAGAGATTCGCAAAGTGTTTCATAGTCAAGAAATTCACGGGTTTGTAGAAGGGTTACTTAGTCTCGGTTGAAGCTGTTGACGGGTGAGGAGGACGCTTGACTGCCTTTAGCATTTGGCTCGGTTGAACTTCACCCGCGATGATCTGATCTCGTTTTGACCAAGTGAAGCTTTCCCCTGATGAGTCGACCTCAAAGATCTGTGTGGCGTTGTTAGTTTCTCCGGCAGCTGTGATGCCATTCGTTTTCAAGATCCAGCGGTTCGGTCCCGACATGGTCCAGTTTGAATGATTGAAGCCGCCTTCGTCATCAAACGCCCACGAATTGAAAGATTCGGTGTGCTCGTTCCAGCCAACTCGAAATGTGGCTGCTGTGCTGCGGATGCCGGCCGCCTGGGTGAGTGCTTTGGCGTCGATATAGGGGCCTGATTCGCTCCAATTAAAGGAGATCCAAGTGTCGCCTTCTTGCGTTTGCATCACCCAGTCTCCAATAATCCACTGCAATGCGAGAAGCTTTTCGTTGGGGAGGGCGTGGTCTCCAGTCTCATCGCGAACGCTGGCATAGAGCCAACTGCCGTCTTCTTGTCGGAGATGAACGGAGGTGAAGTGATGGGAGGAAATCTCTCCGCTGGCGTAAGTGAGATGGACGGTACCATCCTCAACGGCGACCTCGGGGGAGATGAAGCGAACTGAATTCGTTTCGAGAGCGGCCTCTGGTCTGCTCGGGGCAGAAAAGACGTTGGTGTAGTGATCTTGTAGTGCTTTTCGTCCGCTGATCAGCGCGCCTGTATCCAGGACAACTTCTCCATCGGGAACAAACAAATTTGAGATGGTCTCGGCGTCACCCTTGTTGAATGCCTTAACAAAGGTGATAGCGGACTGTTCAAGGGTCTCCATATCCGCCATTGAGCCACTTTGGGCTGATGCTGGAGATAGGGCCGCGAATACGGCTAGGCAAGCAAGGGCCAGTAATTTCATGATATGAGTATCGTGTAAGAGAGAAGGAGAGTTCAAGAACAATTGTGTGGACTAACCAAGGCACAGTGATTCCGAAAGTTCATTGTGGAGAGGCTTGGAAAAGTAACGGCAGATCGTAAGGAGGCGCTTACCGCTCTTTCTCAGAAAGAAGAGTTACGAATTGATTGGGGAAATGGACGAGATGAGTCGCTCTACTGATCAAGAAATCTCTGGAGTGGGACATAGTCACCAGATACCGGCTCAAACCACTCGATTGTGTCGCGGGCTTCGTTGACACGAAACATGCCATACATGGGGCTCACGTTGGGGTCGTATCCCGAATCAGGTGAATGGTGTTCGCGGACTTCGATGTTGTCCCAATCCGCTTCTTCGGATGTATCGATAGAGAGGGAGACCCCTTCAGGGAGGCCGCCGATAATTTCCTGAAACCAATTTTGTTCAGCCAGCCATTGATCGATAGGGAAGCCGCGAGCATTTAGTTCGGCGACTGGAGGAGTTGGGCTTCCACCAAGATTTCGAATTGTAATGTTGTCAAACAGGATAGGACCTTCGATTTGCATGATTTCAATTCCAAGGTCGTAAGGAGGATTGTCGGGGACTTCCAGGCGTGCGGTTACGGTTTGCCAGGATTCAGAGATCACTGATGAGGCTCCTCCGACAATGGAATTACCCTCGGAATTCATCAGGCGGAGCCGGATATTTAAGTCATTAGTCGGCTGAGCGATATGGTTGATTATGGTTTCGAGCGTAATTCGAAATTCGAAACTGATTTCGACTTCTTCACCGGGAGTGATTCCGGAGGCAGGCAGAAAAAAGTATGCCATATCTCCGTCTCCAATGGCCTCCCAGGCATAGTTGTCGGGACGTAGTGTATCGGAGGTGATGGATCCTTCGCCATCGATCTCAGAGGAGGATTCAAAGTTTTCAAAGATTACTTCGCTGCTGTTTGAGGGATGGGTGGCAGCTTCAGTTGTATGTGCGGTGGTGGTAAGCTTCCAAACAGTGACGCCAACTCCGGCTATAACAGCAAGAAAGAGACCGCCGCCAACCAAAGCTAAGATAAGGATTAGGCCGGAACGGCTCTTGCGGGCAGCCGGGGCGTCCGGAGTTGAGGTCGGATGGGGAGAAGTTGCGGTTTGTTCCTCCCTGGGTTCGACAGGACTTTCGGTGGAGTCCAGAGAGGCGCCGCATTGATCACAAAATGAGGAGCCAGACTGAACGTCAGTACCGCACTCTGTACAGAATTTTTGAGAGCTCATAGCTGATGTTGGGGTCTGAAGGTTGTGGTGTCAGGGCTCAATGGATTCGACCTAATGGGCAGTTGGTGGGATTTTAATATCATTGAGGGCGTGCCGTAAAGAGTATCTTGACCCCATGAACCGCTGCATCCACCAAGAGGGCTGCGAGGCTGATTCAGTGGAGCGATCCTTTCCTCAAGCCTTAAGTCTAGAGCAATGCAAGGCATACGGGCTTCGCATTTTTTGCCGCACTTTACGCATATTCTCTAGAATGATGGGGCGATGGAATGATGGGGGGCTTTTGGTCGAGCGCGGTCAGCACGTCAATCTGCCGCAAGATATGCATAGTCAATCGACATGGATTTGGTAGGGTCCAATCATGAGCTTATGTTCGAACTGCGGCAAACCTCTAGCGGAGGATGCTAGTTTTTGCTCAGAATGCGGACATCAAGAAGAGGCCGGGGCTGAAAAAGTGGAGGATCAACCGATCGCTGCGGCAGCATCGCTAGATCAAGCTGATCCAGCAACGGCATTGCCGGATTCAGGGCCAGCCGGCACTTCAAAGAGCGGGACATCAGGCTGCAAGAGTGCGGCCTTAATCGGCTGGAGGGTTGATGCAATCGACTTTGGTGGAGGCGATTGAGGAGAATTCGGGTGGAATGAAGGCGTATTCAGTGACGTTTCGTGAGGAGAAAGATCAGTATGAATCTGATTTTCTCAGAGCCGTGGGTCGACTGGTATTGGATGATTCATGGCTCGATTCTGAAGGGCGGCTTTTGGTAGACGAATTATTGACCGGAGTGGCGTCTGACACTGCATTGGAAGGCTATCGCCCGCTGGTGGTGGTGACGTGTCGGGATCTGGTGATCTCAGGGTGTGAATCGATCTTCGGGTGGGCTGATTGCGATCAGCAAATTTGTGTCGTGTCGACGGTGCGCCTGGGGGACTCTGAGGGGAAGAGGGCGGCTCGCATTGAAAATGTGATTCGGCACGAATTGGGGCATCTTCAGGGGTATGGGCATTGCTATCGCGCTGAATGTTTGATGCATCCGGCGGGTGTGCCGGAGGATTTGGACGGGCGGAACAGTGAGGTCTGTGGGGGCTGTCAGGGAGAGGGCGGTGTTCTGTCTCGTTGGTTGAAACGAGCAGCGGCGGCGGCATTTCTAGTCGCAGTTTTTGCGGGGTTCAATCTGGTGTCCGTCCTGTTGGAGAAGACGCCGAGAGCACCCTTTGAGCTGGCTCAAGGGTCCGAAGATACAGGCAGTGGAGGGGTAGGATCTGCGGCACCATTTCGATTGCTCTATGAGGGATCTCCCTTCTGGAGTTCTGATGCGAGTGTGAGCTTGGCTGGCGGATCCGAGGAGTTGAATCGGATCTTTCGGGAAATCGACCCAAAACCGCTTCAGGTGGTGGTGGGTGAGGAAGGGAAGGCGGCGATACATGCCGGTGATGACGCCTTGCTGCATATCGTCAGTGCTGAAGCCTCAAGCGAGGCACGTCATCTGGCACATCAGTTGAATCAATACATGGCAGCAAAGGGGAGCCTCGATTCAAATTGTGCGGCCTGTCACCTCTACCGGAAGCCGGAGGTGCTTGAAGCGGCTTATCATCGGAAGTGGGGGATCGGTCCCTTTTAGAGGAGTTATGATGGGTGTATTCAAGAAATTGTTTTTATGGCTGGTCAAGGCGCGCCAGGCGATCGGCAATTTTTTCACGGGCCTACCGTTCTGGAGCGATGTGGAGAAGATTTCCATGTTCATTGCCGGCCCCATACAGGGGGTGGCATCCCTTACCTTGAAGACGTTTCCGTTTCTCAAGCGGCAGGAGAAATATCTGGAGATCGAATCGTTAAAGAAACGGCCCCCTGTTATTCTGGCTTTGTCTGTCGCTTTTCTTGTCTTCCGGGGGCTGATGACCTCGCCGAATGGGCATATCGGCACGGATACTTCCGTCTTTCCGGCGCTGACCTTGGTGTCGGCATTCAATCCGTTTCTAGGGGGATTGTGTGGCATCGTTTTTGGCGGGGCAGACCTGATTCAGAAGTTGGTGAATCCAGACATCTTCGGAGCGATGACGAGAACGAGTTCGAACTATCCAGGTGCGATGCTCGGGTATGTGATTGCCTACAGCATCACCATTTGGATGGGGGTGGCGCCTGGGGTGATGACCCGCATTGGCAGGAATATTGCGATATCGATGTTTTTGAAAGCCTGGCGTGCGCGAGTGGCGTCGAAGGCAGATGGGGCCATTCCCCCAGGCGAGGAGGCCGCAGCAGGAGGAGCGGCGCTTCTGGGGGGAATGCTCGGCGGTGCCCTGGGTGGGTACACCGGGGTGAGTCTGGTTGCCCCGATTTTGGAGTTCCCGGCTTTCTATCTTCGGCCGGAGCCGGACGTGAGTTGTTATCAATCTGAAGTGAAGACGTTGCGGGAGACGGCACCAAGATCAGGCGGTGCGGGTATTGTTGGCGGTGCGGTGGTGGCGACGACCCCAACGACGGATCCGCCTCCAGGCAGAGGCGGAAAGAAGCCCCCGCCGGTTCCAGAAGGTGATCCAGAAGGTGATCAGGACCCAATGGATCCGGAGGAGCTTCCCTGGGAGGTGCCGGGGCCGGATGGTGAGACACGCCGTTTTGCTACCAAGGAGGATGCCCAGAAGTACCTGGACGACCTGGATCAAGCTGAGAAGCAGCGCCAGGCTGAGGATGATTATAAAAATGCAGTCGAGCAGATTGGGTTTCTCGAAAACGCCAGGCGGGGTCTGGTGGAGGCAGGTCGAGATACGACTGCGCAGGATCGGCAACTGGATAATTGGCGTCGAAACCTTGATAAGGCCCGCAACAAGGTGAATGAACTGGGAGGTTCAACTGATTATCAGGCTGGAGAGCGGGGTGGCTGGTCGTTCGGACACCTCGACGAAATGCTGGATAATCAGAAGGCTAAGCGGGACTTGCTGCGTGATATCCACAAGACCGGCCAAACGACTCGCAATCTGGTGGGCAAGGGCATCATCAGACATGGAGAAGGGCAGACCGAAAACATTCTCGATCGCCTGGGGCAATGGAGTAATAACATCGCTACGGGCGAGGGCAAGCAACCGACGCAAGCGGAGTTGGATCAATTGCAGGACATTCTACGGGGAGAGATAGATACCTCCAAAGCCCTCGATGGAGCTCGCAATACGAACTGGGTGAAAGATGGGGCACAGATGACGTCGCGAGAAGTGTTTACCGGGGTGAATCCAGATGGGAAGACCTCCTACAAATCGATAGTGCTTCGAGGCCTGACAGGTGTGCTTACGGGTGGATCTTCCGAATACGTCATGGAGGTGGGCGATAAGGTGTACATCGTTCATGACGAGGTGCAGAAGGGGAAGGATGGCTTCGTGGATGTCATGAAGACGGTGGTAAAGCGCGTGGTGACCGATGAGTTGACCGGGCGCGTTTTTGAGAAGGGGCTTTCGTTGGGCGGTAAAATCGGAGGAGCAGGCTATGACACCTTCGTTAAGGGCACCAGTGTGGATGAAGTGCTGACCTCTGGAGTGAACAAGGCCAAGAATATTCTCAATCGAGATCTGGATGAGTTGATTCCCGGAGGAGGCTCAAAAGGGGGCGGTGAAGTGGCAATACGACCCAAAGTAGAAGTGGAGGCACCTGGTCCCGGCAAAAGTCTGGAGCTGGATGAGAATGGGTTGAAGCGTAAAGATTCATTCGATCTCGGGCGTAAGGATGGGGCGAAGAAAGTGGATGATTTGAAAGAGGCTTTGGATCTAAAGAAAAAAAATCCCGATTCTCCGATGGCCCAGAAGAAATTGGATGATGCCGTGGATGCGGTGCAGCAGGACAAGCACGCCATGCAGGACCTGAATCGGCGCGGCCAGGACCCGGTGAATCAGGACCTTCGGAAGGGATTCAACAAAGAGCTGGATAAGTCCTACACCCAGTCACACAACTCGTCCAAGCAACGAATCGCCAAAGAATATGATGTGCCAGTGGAGAAGGTGAAGGTGGTGCAGCCGACCAATGCACCGGGAGCGAAAGGAGCAGTTGAGGCCGCTGATCCACGCGGCTTTGCGAAGAAGCCGAGGAGCAGTGTGGAGACACATCCAGATGACTTTGTGCAGAAGAAGCCGGATCCGGGCGAATTAAAGGAGGTGACGGGTAAGAAGTCCAGCTTTGACCAGGACGTGACTTATCGAGCTGATCAGGGGAAGACGATCGACCCAAGAACCGGGGAGGTGAAATCCGGGCATGTCGATATTCCGAAAGGTGATGCGAAGCGCATCTACAATCAGGAGTTTTATAAATCCCGTCACGGCGGAGAGTTGCCCGTAGAAGTCAAGAATGGGAAGACGGTGTTGGACGCCAACGGCAAGCCCGAAATCGACATGACAAAAGTCGATGACTACAACAAGAGCATGGACCAGGCCTCGACTGATCGCCTTGATGCCGAGGCCTACGGCAATGGTGATAAGGATCTCCAGACGGCAGTGAAGGGGGAGCACAAAGGGCGGGATTTTGATGATGTGGAAGGGGTCGGTAAGACCATGGAGCACAAACAGAATGAGTGGAAAAACGATGCGGTCGATGCGGAAACAGCTGCCAAGGACGCTTTCAAGGAAGCCGAAGATCTGCGTGCAAAGGGCGATGTGACCGGGGCGGACCAGAAAGTGCTGGAAGGAAAGAACCTGGAAGCCAAGTCGGAAGGGTTGAAGGAGGAAGGGTTTCGCCAGACCACCAAGCAGTATGGCAACCAGTTGGAGGGCCGCGTCGATGCCGTCAACAAGCAGGCCTATCAACAGAAATACGGAGAGCTGCCGACTAAGGCGAATCCAACCACGGGCAAGGCCGAGGTGGATATGGACCAGGTGAAAGATTTTGTGAGCAAGAATCGGAACAATCCTGACATCAAAGTGGCTGAGATCCCGCCGAAGCTCACTGAGGCCGTGGACATCATGAAAAAAACAGGGGCGCCAGGTTTCTCACCAGTCGAGGTGGAACTTAAGCTCAAGGGGTTGGGCTACACACCGGAGAAGGTCGTGCAGCAGATGTCGAGCAATCTGGAGTCTTTGCAGAAATTTAAGCTTCCGGACGCACCTGGTCCAAATATGGACGGGTTCACCAAGGGCGCGGCAAAGCAGGTTAACGATGAAATTGAAGACCGTCTCTTCGATGGGAAATAACACTAACTATCACACATTATGAAATTGGATGAAGGCGATTTGTTAGCGAGTGGAGCCGAGTTGGTAGCCTCTGCTGCAGTGATGGGGGTTGCTGTTGGGGATCTGGCCCGGATACCGAGAGTGGCTAGTAAGGAAAGTGATCAGCATGCGGTAGAATCCTTTTTTGAGGAAGTGTCAGAAGATTTTGGCGAATACTACAAGGCTGCATTGAAAACCCTAGCCAATCCATCGCGCATCGGGGTGATGCATTACTCGCTGGGCGAGGAGTCAATCAGCCGTGCCATTCTCGCCTGGGGGCCGGCCACGGGGAATCACATCGTCATGATGATCAGTGATGGTGGCTGGCGCATCCGGGTGGAGTCGGTGGAGTCACTGGCGAAGACGGTGTCATCCGTCCTCCTGGATCAGGTGCCGCTGCAGACGGTCGATATTCGCTGCACCGTGGCTCAGGAGTCTGCATTGGTCTTGTTGGCAGCGCTGCATTTACTTCGCGAAAGCCGCTTGATGGCGTTGTTGTCGCATCGGCAGGCTCCGACGGCGTTCACCATGGAGGGAGTTGAGGAGGTCCTGGATGATTCGGCGAAGGAGGATTTTCGTTGGCCATTTTACTTTCTCGACAAGGTTCTGCCATTTTCCACCAACGGAGTGGTCTGGAGCGATACGATTCCGGAATCGCTGAAAGAACTGGCTGGAAAAGAACTGGTGGAAGAAGTGAGTGAATCGGAAGGGAGCACCTGGCAACTGACTGAGTCTGGCTACCGGTTGGCCTTGGCGAATCACCATCACCTCACTAAGGTGGGATTGCGGATTACGGAGTTGGGCATAGACGGTGGCAAGGGACACGAGGGTATGCTCTTCGTAAGATCCCTGCAGGATCTGTTTGTCTATGATCTGGGCGGCAGTGAGGCGGCGATTGCATCGCTCAGCAGGGACGACATGACGGTATTGGTGACGGATTTTCTGAGCTTGGAAAAGCCGTCCTTCGAGGAAGAGGAGGTGCCGGACAAAGCAGGGAAGGCGGAGAAGAAGGGTTCGCAGTCCTGCCCGGCCTGTGGAGAGAGTGTGGCGGCAAAAATGAAATTCTGTTCCTCTTGCGGCATGGACATGGCCGGGGGAGATGAGGCAGGCACGGAGCCAGCTCGGGCTTCTGAAAGTGTTCCGGCTGGGAAGCTTGGGAAGGCACCGCCACCTGTGCCAAAGAAGCGTGAACGGGTGGAGGTCGAGCCGACTCCCGTGAAACGTGAGCCGGAGAAAAGACCGTCACCGGAGCAGCACCCTAAATTCTGCAATCAATGCGGTGGAGCGCTATCGGCCACCGACAAGTTCTGCAAAGGTTGTGGCGGCAAAGTCGGGGAATAGCTTCCCGGACTTTTTATTCTACGAAAATCTTCTTCGCGGCACGCTTGCGCTCGTTACTGTCGAGGATGCGTTTGCGCAGGCGGATATTCTGCGGAGTGGCTTCGACGAGCTCGTCCGGCGCGATGTATTCGATAGCGCGTTCGAGAGAGAATCTGAGTGCAGGAGTCAGAGTCACGGTTTTGTCGTTGCCTGATGCACGGTGGTTGGTGACGTGCTTGGCTTTAGTCGGGTTGACCGGAAGATCATCCGTCCGGGGGTTTTCACCGATAATCATGCCTTCGTAGACATTCTCCCCGGGACTGACGAAGAGTTTACCACGGGTCTCGATGTTGATGAGCGAATAGGTCATGGCCTCGCCTTTCTCCATGGAGACGAGCGTTCCGGTATGGCGGGTGCGAATATCACCGCTGTCGGGACGATACTCTTTGAAGAGGTGGGACATGATACCTTCTCCACTGGTGAGGTTGAGCAGCTCAAACTCGAAGCCAATCAGTCCACGGGTGGGAATGATGATCTCCATGGTGGTGCGCCCGTTCTTAGCGCTCATTGCTTCGACGGTTCCTTTGCGGTTGGCGAGAGACTGCATGCAGCCACCAACGCCTTCGTCGGGCACTTCGAGGTACAGGGTTTCGAATGGCTCGTGCCATTTGCCGTCGATCTCGCGTTTGATGACAGTCGGGCGGGAAACGAGTACTTCGTATCCTTCGCGACGCATTTGCTCGACAACCACTGCCACCTGCATCGCTCCACGGGCACTGACCTTAAATTCACCGGCTTTGTCGGTTTCTTCCACTTTAATCGAGACGTTGGTACGGCCTTCGCGAATGAGGCGATCGCGAACTTCACGGGAAGTAACGCGGTCGCCTTCGGTCCCGGCAAAAGGTCCGTCGTTCACGGAGAAAGACATCATGACGGTGGGAGGATCGATTTCGACGAAAGGAATGTGTTCTGCCTCCGCATCGGCGGCGATGGTTTCGCCAATGTCGACATCTTCGAAGCCGGCGAGCCCGACGATGTTGCCGGCGACAGCAGAGTCGACTTCGCTCGTGGCGAGAGCACTGTATTCAAAGACTTTGGATATTTTGGCCCGCTGGGGTTTTTTGCCGTCGTGAATTCTCCAGACGGTGTCGCCGAGGGATACGGTTCCGGAAAGGACTTTTCCAATGGCGATGCGGCCAACGTAGTCGGACCAGTCGATGTTGGACACGAGCATGGTGAAGTCAGCTTCAGGATCCACATCCGGTGCCGGGATGTTCTCCATTATGGACTCGAGCAGCGGCACCATGTCGGTGGCTTCGGTATTCGGAGTGACATCGGCGTAGCCGTTTTTGGCGCTGCCGTAGAGGAATGGCGCTTCGAACTGCTCGTCGGTGGCCTCGAGTTCGAGGAAAAGCTCCAACACTTTGTCGTGTACTCCGGCGGGATCGGCGTTGGGGCGGTCGATTTTATTGACGAAAATAATCGGGGTCAGTCCGGCGGCGAGAGCTTTTTTCAGCACGAAGCGGGTCTGAGCCTGGGGGCCGTCATTGGAGTCAACGACGAGCATGACGCCGTCGACCATTTTCATGACGCGCTCGACCTCACCACCGAAGTCGGCGTGGCCGGGAGTGTCGACGATATTGATGATGTTGTCGCGCCAGTGGATGGAGGTGTTCTTGGCCTTGATCGTGATGCCGCGCTCACGCTCCTGATCCATTGAATCCATAGCACGTTCGGCGACCACTTCGTTGTCGCGAAAAGAGCCGGCCTGTTGCAGCATCGTGTCCACGAGAGTGGTCTTACCATGGTCAACGTGAGCGATGATGGCGATGTTTCGGATGCGATCCGGAGTGATGGTAGCTGTCTCAGACATAACGGCCGGAATGACCGCTCGAAATGTCAGATTGCAAGCGGGGAAAATGTAATGGTCGGGACCGGATGCCGGAAGGGCCCGGAGATGTAGGTGCAGCGGTCCTTCGCGCTTGTCGTGCGGGCTGGCCCAATAGGGTTGACTGTGGCTCTCAACCCTGTTGGTTTGTCTCGGTTGAGAAAAAAGGCATCAATGTCGGTGAAATCAAAGCTGAATAACACTCTGGCGGCGGATCTACAGCAGTGGATGCCGGTGGATCATCATTATCTCATCGGAGTTTCCGGGGGCTGTGATTCGATGGTTTTGCTGCATTTCCTCCATTCGGCTGGTTACCGGAACCTGATCGTTTGTCACGTGAATCATAGCCTGCGCGGCGAGGCTTCTGACAAAGATGAGGCGCTCGTGGCCAATGTAGGCGCCGGTTTGGGCTTTCAGGTCGAGTCGACACAAGTCGATGTTAATGGGGTAGCTGAGTTGCAGCGTTTGTCGCTGGAGACGGCTGCGCGCGATCTTCGCTACGGTTGGTTTTCCGAGGTGTCGGCACGGCGAGGCTGTTCGCGGGTACTGACGGCTCATCATGCTGATGATCAGGTGGAAACGGTTTTGATCAATTTGTTCAGGGGAAGCGGGAGCCGCGGCGTTTCCGGGATGGACCATCATTCACGGAGGCCAGTGGAAGGCGAGGAACTGGAGCTGTTTCGCCCGTTTCTCGGCGTATCCCGCTCAGAAATTGAGGCTTATGCCGCCGCGAATGACATCGCATTTCGGGAAGATGAGAGCAATTCTGACGATTTTGCGCTGCGTAACCGGGTGCGCAATCGTCTTTTGCCTGAAATTGAGGAAGTGTTCGGCCGCGATATCCGGGGCGCCGTCCTGAGGGCTGCTGAATTGGCCCGCCGTGACGAAGCGTGGATGCAGCAGGCTGCTGGTGAGTTGCCCAATACGGCTGCCGGCGATGGTCTCATCGTGAAGGCCCTGAGAGAAATGCCGCCGGCGCGTCGTGATCGCCTGTTGCTCCTCTGGCTCAGAGAGAGTGGCGTGCCTGACTGTGGCTACGGAGAAGTCAGCCGGGTCACTTCGGTGTTGAGTTCGAATGATAAACCGGCCAAATCGAGCTTGCCGGGAGGATTTCACATTCGTCGGCGTGAGGGCGTGCTTTTTCTGGAGCGTCCCGATGCCGGAGAGCGAAGACTGGATCAGTCGGACTGATCCAGTTCTATCGCGGCGAGAGCCTCGGGCTCAAACCGCAGGTGTGATTCCGAATGTATCGGCGAGAGTTGCCATGACTTTCTTCATGGGGAGCCCGATCACGTTGGTCATGGAGCCTTCGATGCGGTCGATGATCAGTTCACCGTGTTCCTGGGCGGCGTAGGCCCCCGCTTTGTCCATGGGATTGATCTTTGCGTGGTAAGCCGTCATCTCGTCGGCGGAAAGTTGTTTGAAAAAGACATCGGTGGATACCGTGAAACAGTATTCCCGGCTTGAGGAGCGGTGAATCAAGGCCACCGCGGTGAAGACCTGATGGGAGTGACCATTGAGCGATTCCAGCATGCGCCGGGCTTCGGGTTGATCGACTGGTTTGGTGAGGACTCGATCTCCGAGTAGAACCAGAGTGTCTGCGGCCAGAACAACGGCATCGGGATGCGAGATCGCGACGGCACTGGCCTTGAGAAGGGCGTTTTCGGCGGTGAGTTCACGAATGGGAACGCTTCCGTCTTCGTTTTCTTCGACGTCCGGTTTAACGACCTGAAAATCAAATCCGGCCTCTGCCAGGAGATCACTTCGTCGCGGAGATCCGGAGGCGAGGATGAGAGAATGGGCAGGAATCATTAGCGGAATTCGGCGGCGAAGAAGGGATTGTTGAGCTTCTCTTCACCGACGGTGGTCAAAGGGCCGTGGCCGGAGCAAAGGATGGTATTATCCGGAAGGGTGAGGATTTTTTCCCGATTGTTTTTCCAGGCGTCGGCGAATGAGGCGATGCCCCCTCCCATGGATCCCGCGAAGATGGCATCGCCAACCACGGCGATGGGGCTATCGAGGCCTTCGATGAAATAAGAGGTGCCTCCAACGGAGTGACCACTGGTGGTAAGGGTGCCTACTTTGAGTTTTCCAATGGAGAAGGTATCGCCTTCGGAAAAGGTCGTGGTTCCCGGCCAGGGTTCGTCGGCGTTGGAATAAATGTCGGGCTCACCAATGGCTGTCTTGAGGCGATCGAGATCGGCGATGTGGTCGTTGTGGGTGTGGGTGATGAAAATGGAGGTGATCGTCACTCCGAGTTCGAGGGCTTTCTGAGTAAGGACTGAGCTGTCAGTGCCGGTGTCGAAGGCTGCGCCGGTTTTGGATTCAGGGTCCCAAACGAGAAAGGCATTCACTCGCATGTCCCGGTAAGGCGTGTTGAAAAGTTCAAGACCGCTGAGGGTCACGGGGCGGGGACGCCAGACTTTAGACGCGGACATCGTCAGGGCCCGGGGATCGAGTTGCAATGCAGTGGCCACCTTGAGCAGGGCGCTCTCGTCGCAAAACTCCCCGCGGCAGAGCCTCTGCAGGATATCGGGGCTCACACCGGTCTTTCCGGCCAGTTCTGATTCTGAAATATGCCGACCCCGCATCGTCTTCGCGATGATGTCCTCAAAGAAATCTTCAATTGGAATGGCAGGGCTCATGGAACCGGAGCATCAAGGCTTCGTGCGGAAATTCATCTGAAAACCGAATTTTTCTTGTCCCGTTTTACGAAAAATGCCATTCTGAAGCGGGGTGGCGATGTATTTACATTGTCATTTCCAGCACTAAATAAGCCCTCGGGCAAATCATACATTAAATAACGAAAGGAAATACCATGAAGCTAAACCTGAAGAGAATGGGTGCATTCACCCTAATTGAGCTGTTGGTCGTGATTGCGATCATCGGCATTCTAGCGAGTTCTGCCATGCCGGCGTACAACGGCATTCAAGAGCGAGCCAAACGCACCAAAGATGTGAACAACATCAAACAGATCCTGCTCGGTTCCCGTGCATTTGCGGCGGACAACGAAGGTCTCTACCCGTCCTACGATCCCGATGCCGAATCTGGCGAAGATGAATTCAGCACCTCGACCGATGCGTTCAACGTATTGATCCCTGATTACATCGATAGTGAAATCATTTTTTGGATGCAGACTCAGCATCCTGAAAAACTCCGCCCACCTAGTGAGAATGGTGTGCTTGAGCCTGAAGAAAATGTGTATTGCTATGTTAAGGGCATGACGGACACCAGTTTCAGTCGCTCCCCGCTGGTTGCGGACGGACTGATGGAAAGCGCCGGAGTATACTCGGAGTATCACCCTTGGCTTAAGTCGAAGAAGGCGGTTATTGGGTTCTGCGGCGGTCACGTGACCGAAGAGAAACTCACCTCTGCTGAAGAGGGCGCGACCGTGAAAAGTAAAGATGGTCTCGTAGAGAACCTCTTTGAAGAGCGCGAGACTGACGGAGAAGGTGAATCCAGCGGAGGTTGGCTCGACACCAAGATCGATAACGTCCTTCTGCCCGATTAGTATTTAGCCTTCCAGGCATAAACAAATTTAACCCCCTACGATGCCCGGTCAGGTTCGCCTGATCGGGCATTTTATTTTCTGAGAGCGATCCAGAATGCCTCGAAAACGGACTCGTCATCGGCTCTTTGATACTTTACCTATGCCGTGATGAAATTCTCACGGTTTTCAATGTTAGCGGCAGCAGCAGGTTTGGTGGCGATCTTGGCGGGAAGTAGCAGTCGGGCGAGTGCGGCTGAAGTCGAGGTGCTCTTCAACGGCAAAGATCTCACCGGATGGAGCGGAGATCCCGCCAATTGGGCTGTGATTGACGGAGTCATCGTGGGTACGACGGAGGAAGACAGCCCTCTCCCCTACAATCAATTTTTAATCTGGGATGGCGGCGAGGTGGAAGACTTTGTCCTGACCGCTGAGCTCAAGTTGACCAGCGATGGCAACAACTCAGGTATTCAATACCGTGCTCAGATGCGCCCCGATCTTGGCGATTACGTGGTCAGTGGATACCAGTGCGATATGCATCCCGCAATCTGGGCCAACGGAATGATCTATGACGAAAAGGGTCGTGGTATCATTTGTAAGCGCGGCATGAAAGTGGTCGTTACTCCGGAAGGTAAACCCAAGGTGGTGGGAGAGCTTCCACTGGAGCCTGAGTTCAACACCGGCGAGTGGAGCACCTACAAGATTACGGCGAAGGGCAATCACCTCGTTCATGAAGTGAACGGAGTTCAGACCGTTGATCTCTACGATCATCACGAATCTGATCGTGACCTCAGCGGTGTGATCGCTTTTCAAATTCACCGTGGGCCGGCTATGAAAGTTGAGATCCGTAACGTGACGCTAAAGCGGTTGCCCAAGGCTGAGTTAACCTCACCCGAATCAACTCCAGTTCCGGATGACGCGGCTGATGTGAATCCGCCCAAGCCACCCAAGGGTAAAGGAAAGGCTAAGTGATTTTCCGCCTATCCAACAGGGTGAGGCGTGTGACCTAACCCTGTTTGGTAGAGATTTCGGTCTGAGGGGGCTCAACTGCTTCCCTCTTGAAATGCGAGCCTTTGCTCGCATTTTTTCGGCACTCACTTATCGAAAAGGGAGTCACCGTTTGGTGATCCTTTCTAATGACCCCGCTTCGCCGTCAGTTCTTTCTCAGCTACGCCGTGATCGGGAGCGTCATGCCGCTGATGACGGTTTTTCTCCGGGAGCAGGGGGGCTTCGGTTTTTTTCAAATCGGCCTCGCCATGTCCCTTATGAATGTGCCGATGCTGTGTTCGCCGGCACTGATTACTCTGCTGGCTGACCGCAATTTCGATGCCCGCAGAATTCTCGCTATTGCCTTTTCCTGCAGCGCGGTGGTGTTGTCAGCGATGTATTTTTCAGAGAGCATTGTCCTGACACTGACTCTGTTTGTTTTTCACGGGCTCGCTTTTGTGGCGATGCTGCCGTTGCAGGATGGCTTCTACTTTTCTCTGGCCGAGCAAAAACGTCGCGCTGCAGAAAAGGTGATTAGCTACCCGCTTGTCCGGGTCTGGGGGACGGTTGGGTTCATTCTGCCAAGTTTGATCCTTTTCATTCCGCTTTCGCGTGGAGCACCGGCGAGTTCAATTTTGCCGTGTGCGGTGTTCTTCTGTCTGCTGAGTCTTGCGAACAGCTTCACGTTGCCTCCGTTGGAGCGGGCGAAGCCAACGAGCGGTCGTCTCCCGACGCGGGATGCTCTTAGGGCAATTTTTGGCCCCAATGCGCGCTGGCTGTCGGTGGGGTTGTTCTTTGGCTTCATGGCAGCCTCCACCTACTACTCCTTCATCGGAAACTACTTCGACGAAGCTGTGGGAATCCCAAAACGCTATATCGGAATCATCATTAATATCGGCGTGCTGATTGAGGTGGGATTCACGCTCATCATGCCGTGGATGCAGCAACGTATTCATCTCAAGGGCATCATGGTGGCGGGGCTTTTCTGTATGATGCTGCGCATGGTTCTTCTGGCCTGCTTTCCCACCCCTGTGATGGCGGTGGCGGTGCAGCTCTGTCACGGGATCGAAGTCCTGGCGCTCTTCGTCGGGCCAGTCATGTTTCTCGATCGGCTTGCCAAAGACGAGTTTCGCAATTCGATTCAGGGGGTCTACACCATGGTGATCGGTGGTGTCTCCCGGGTGATCGGGGGTGTTGCCGCCGGATTTGTGGTGGCCCGATTTGGATTGAATGGCGGATTGATCTACGGGGCCATTCTGGCGGGTTGTTCGTTTTTGATCATTACCTTCCTCTTCTCCCGGATTCCCCCTCGAAGTGAGATCGATGAGATTGCAGTTTCTTCTTTGGGGCCATCGTGATAAATGAAAGACGTTCTTCGGAATTCGTCACTACGAGAAATGCACGCCACCACAGACTCATCACAAGCGAGAGTTCGCTGGTCCAGACCTGCGATCGCCAGTCTTGTTCTTGCGATCACCGGATTTGCAACGCTCTGGCTGATGGTGGGTTTGTTCCTTTCAGCATTTGGAGCCGTTTGTGGCCATTTAGGTCGACATGCCACCGCAGGAGGGAAGCTCAGAGGGGGGCGCCTTGCGACAGTGGGTCTGTGTTTGAGCTATTTTTCGATGTTGTCCTTTCCCGTGCTCGTCCTGATCGTGTCGGCTTCATTTCCTGCCTTAACGATGTGGGAGACGCAACGTGTCTCCACTCAGCGCTTGGAGAGTCAGGCCAAGGCGGAGAGCCTCTATGCCGTGTGTGAGGATTTTGCGAGGGCTAACAAGGGGCACTACCCGCTGGAGTGGAGTCAGCTTTCCGGGCGATACATTGCAGGGCACGAATTGAGAAAGATCCTTCGCAGTCCCTATGATGGCGGAGCGGTAGAAGCCTTCGAAATCGTGCCTCACGATCGGCCCGTCCTGGCTGCTATCGTCGATTCGGTGATTGTGATTCAGGAGATTTCCCCGTCTAATGAACCTCAAATCGCCGTGGTTTACGCCAACGGCTTCGTTAAATCGATTCACAACCCCAATCACGAGTAATGAGCGGTCGCTTTCTGTTGAGTTTCTTTTTGGTGGCCTCTTTCGGGTCAGCCCACTCTGCGGATGATGTGATCTATTTGGCAGCAAAGGAATCGGATTCGCTCAAGTCAATGGAAGGGCAGAAAATCACGGTCCACGGCAAGACTGAGGGATCACGCAAATCCCCGTCTGGAACCAATTTCGTGAATTTCACAGGCACCGAGTTTTCTCTCGTTACGTTTAAGACAGATCTTCATCAGTTCAAAAACGGTGAGCCCAGTGAAGTATACGATGGCATGCGAATCGCGGTGGAGGGGGTGATCGCGATTTATCAGGACAAGCCTCAGATCAAGCTGACGTCACCTGAACAGATCACCATCATTGCAGAAGGCGCAGAATTTCCACCCCCGCAGGCGCCCGAGGCGAAGCCTGAAGAAAAGACGACGCCTGAGCCTCCAGCTAAGCCGGAAGAGGAACCGAAGCCCGAAGAACCCGCGCGCAAGCCGCCCGTAGATCCTTCGGAATACTTTAAGTGAGCTCCGTAACGCCGATCACATGCCCACTGCTGCGCGGACACGATCCAGGACCTCGCGGGCCTTGTCTCCAGCGCGCTTGGCGCCTTCTTCGAGCACCCCGTCGACGTAGTCAGTGTCTTTGAGTAGTTCTTCGCGACGCTCCCGCATCGGGGCAAAGTGATCTCGAATGCTCTCAAAGAGTTGCTGCTTGTAAAAACCGTAGCCCTCGCCACCAGCGCGGAACGATTCCTCCATGGCCTTCACTTCGTCGGCCGTGGCAAAGAGACGGTAAAGCTGTACGATGTAGCTGTCTGTCGGGTCCTTCGATTCCTCTACCGGGGTCGAATCCGTCACGATCTTCATGATCTTTTTACGGAGTTTCTTCTCAGTCTCCTCGAAAATGTCGATGGTGTTGTCGTAGCTCTTGCTCATCTTTTGACCGTCAAGCCCGGGCACTGTGGCAGTCGCCTCACGAATCTGGGGCTCGGGTATCACGAGCAAATCCTCGCCGTAGCGGTCATTAAATTTGCCCGCCACGTCACGGGTCAGTTCAAGGTGCTGCTTCTGGTCTTTCCCTACCGGTACCACATTGGAATCGAAAATCAGAATATCCGCCGCTTGCAGAATGGGGTAGGCGAAGAGACCATGGGAAGGGGATACTCCCTGGGCGATCTTGTCTTTGTAGGAAACACATCGCTCCAGCATACCCATGGGAGTGACACAGCTCAGAATCCACGCGAGCTCCGTGACCTCGGGCAATGCCGACTGTCTCCAGAAGGTTGCCTTGTTCGGGTCGAGGCCGCAGGCCAGAAAGTCGACTGCGAGATTCCGTACATTGTCCCGCAGCACAGACGGATCATGAGTGGATGTCAGCGCATGGTAGTCGGCGATGAAATAGAACGCCTCGCCCTCATCTTGAAGATGAATGGCGGGCTTCATCATACCAAAGTAGTTCCCAATGTGGGGACGCCCACTGGGTTGAATGCCGGAGAGAATACGCATGATCAAAAATAGTTGGGGCCGTGAGAAGAGGATCCACTCACCGCCATGAAGGCACTCTCAGCCAGAAGGAGAGTGCTGCGGGAATGATTCATCAGGCTTCACCTGAAATCAAATTGAGAGCCTCTTTGAAACTACTGTTCACTTTTCTACTGGACAGGTGAACAGTATCCTGTATTCTACTTGAAATCCTTTGGCATATTATGGTTGAACTGCTATCTCCTAACGACAAAGAAGCCGGATCCAATTCCGACTTAAAAACTGAAGTGAACAACGCGACTGCTGCTGCTACTACTACTGCAAAGACAACGGCACCGGGAAAAGCGACAGCAGACACTGGATCGCCGGGGGACTCCGGCGTCACCGGAGCCACCAAAGCTACAGACGCCAAAACTTCAAAAGCAAAATCCTCCGCCTCCAAAAGAGCGGCCTCCAAATCCGCAACGAGAGCGACTCCGCAAGCCGAAAGAAAATCTAACATGGCAGCTTCAAAAACCACTGATAAGGAAACCAATCGCATTGCCGAGGCCCGGGCAAAAAATCTGGATCTCGCAATTTCTCAAATCCAAAAAGACTTCGGTGAAGCCGCCATTATGCGGTTGGGCGAAGAAACTCATCTGGACGTCGAGGTGATTCCAACCGGAAACCTCGTCATCGACAGAGCGTTGGGTGTCGGTGGATTCCCTCGCGGACGAATCGTGGAAGTCTATGGCCCTGAATCATCCGGAAAAACGACCCTCACTTTGACGGCCGTTGCCCAGGCGCAGAAGGCCGGCGGCCTCGCTGCTTTCGTCGATGTTGAGCACGCGCTCGATCCGCAGTACGCTCGTCGTCTCGGGGTCGACCTCGATAATTTGCTACTTTCGCAGCCCAGTTCGGGTGAGGAAGCTCTCCGTATCGTAGAGACCCTGGTCAGGTCCAATGCACTCGACGTCATCGTGCTGGACTCAGTCGCCGCTCTGGTGACCAAGCAGGAACTTGAGGGTGAGATAGGTGACGCCACCGTGGGAGCTCAGGCTCGACTTATGAGCGCTGCTCTCCGCAAGCTGACCTCTATCATTTCCAAGGCACGGACAGTGGTCATCTTCACGAACCAGATTCGAGAGAAGATCGGAGTGATGTTTGGTAATCCCGAGACTCAGCCAGGCGGCCGAGCCCTCAAATTTTACAGCTCAGTGCGTTGTGACATTCGCCGCACGGGTGCCATCAAAAATTCTGACGGCACCATCACCGGTAACCGGACACGCCTCAAAATAGTGAAGAACAAAGTGGCCCCACCTTACGGCGAGGCCGAGTTCGATATCATGTTCAATGAGGGTATCTCCGCGTCAGGGTCATTGTTGGATCTGGCCATCGAGTACGAGATCCTCCAGAAGCGAGGTTCCTGGATCAGCTACAAAGGATCGCAACTGGCACAGGGGCGTGATGCAGCCAAGATAGCCCTCAAGGCAGATGACGCGCTCTACGCTGAAGTCGAAGCCGAAGTGAAAGCGGCCCTGGACGGCAAGGCGGAATAATGTGCTCGCTAGCTCGCGGAGCAGCCGCGAGTTCCTGCTCTTGATCTTAACCTTGTTCTTGCTCCCTTCTTTCGAGCAGCGAACAAGGTGGCTAAAGGTTCACTTCTTTCGCTAGAGCTATATGGCTATCTGCGATCGTCGCTTCCGACCGTGAAGTTGTGTAGGACGCGAAATGCTATTGGCTCCCACGATGGCGAAACTCGTGAGAGTTTCGTGGGTCTGGATCCTTTGCGCCTGATGGCTGGATCCAAGTGTGTTCACTGAATGTGAACACATCTCGTTCCTGATGGGGACCAAGAACAAGATTAAGAGCAGGAGCAAGAGAACCCCGCCTTCGGTGTGGTTAAGCCGAATGCTTCTCAATGAAGGCCTTCACCGCGTCAACCGTTGCTTCGACCGGGTAGGAAACTTGCTTCTTCTTCTTGAGCGCATCCAGTGAGTCATCTTCCGGTGTCTCGCCGATGGCCTTCTTAATGACGTCAGGGAATTTCGCCGGGTGAGCGGTTGCCAGAACGATGTGTGTCTTACCGGGGTCCAGGTCTTGAAAGGCACAGGCGGTGTGAGGATCGACAACGTAGTTGTATTTCTCCTTCACCATCTTGATGTTGCTGATGATATCTTCGTCAGAACTGGCCGTTGCTTCAAAGTTGCTCGCGTCGAAGTCTTCAATCTCAACGGATCCCTGGCCCATGAACTCAGCCATCTGCGAGAGCGTCTTGTCGGCGTTCTTCTCGTTGTGGTAATAGAGGAAGCGCTCAAAATTTGATGCGACCTGAATGTCCATGCTCGGTGCGAGACTCGGGATTACTGACTCGGGCTCGTAGGTGCCTGAATTAAAAAGTCGGCAGAGGATGTCGTTCTGATTGGTCGCCACCACGAATTGATCAACGGGGAGGCCCATCTGGTGGACCATCCAGCCTGCAAAAATGTTGCCGAAGTTTCCGGTCGGAACGACAAAGGTCACATCATCACGATTTTCAGCCGGCAGCTGAGTGTAGGCGTGCACATAGTAGATCGCCTGCGCTAGAATACGGACGATGTTGATGGAATTGACGGCGGAGAGGCGTAGATCCTCTTTCGTCTTGAGGTCACCCATCAGTTCCTTAACGATGGCTTGCGCATCATCGAAAGACCCCTCGATCGGGATCGGGAAAATATTGTCCGCTCCCGTGCAGGTCATTTGGCGTTCCTGCAGTTTGGATATGCGTCCCTTTGGATACAGGATAAAGGCGTTTACTCCCTTTTTGCCCGCCAGACCACTGATCGCAGCAGAGCCGGTATCACCCGAGGTTGCGCCGAGCACATTGACGGTCTTTCCGGTGCGCTCGATTTGCTCCTCGATCAGATTGCCGATCAACTGTAGGCCAAAATCCTTAAATGAGAGTGTCGGACCATGGAAAAGCTCCAACACAAACAGATTCTCCGCAAGTTGCTGGAGAGGGGCGCTCATGGTGTCGCTGAAGTTGCCGTAACTCTTGTCGATGATTTCGATGAGGTGCTCCGAATCGTGATCAGAATCGAAGAGACTCAAGAAGTCCCAAGCGAGCGCCGGGTAGGGCATGGCATCTTCGACGAGAAGATCGCTGGGAAGCAGGGGCAGGTTCTTCGGGACGTAGAGCCCACCGTCCGGCGCGAGACCGTTGGCGAACGCATCGAAAAAACTAACGGGATCACTGCCCCCTCGGGTCGACACAAATTGCATGATTTAAGCTAGAACGGATTTGGATGTTTGAAATCGGAAAATGGCACATTTGAAGCGCCTTCTCTAATACCTGAAATTCAGCCGATGTCTTCGACTCGCAGAAGAATGGGATTCTCTCGAACGCAATCGAGATCGCTGATTTGTTTGAGGGCCTCCTGGACTACTCCGAAAGGCGCGTAGTGGAGCATCAGCACGATAGGGGCGTAGGCTTCATCGTGATCCTCTGGTTGGATCAGCGAAAGAATCCCGATCTCGAGATTGCCTAACACTGTGGCGATACGGGCGAGGGTTCCCGGCCGGTCTTCCACTTCGACGCGCAGGTAGTATTTGGAAATGGTTTCGCTGATTGGCAGCGGCTTGCCGTAAATGCCGTGGGTCACGAAGCCGGATCCTTCGCACGATCCAAGCCGTGCAGTGGCGTCGGCGATATCAGCAATAACCGAACTGGAAGTAGGGTCCTGACCAGCACCGGAGCCGTAGAACAGCGTTTCGCCGACCACATCGCCCCGAACCATGATGGCGTTAAAGACCCCTTTGACTGATGCGAGGATGTGATCGTTCGGGATGAGGGAGGGCTGCACTCTTACTTCAATGGCTCCGTTACTGTCGTGCAATTGAATCACCGCGAGTAGCTTGATGGTGTAGCCCAACTCGTCAGCGAAAGCGATGTCTTCCTTCTGAATATTCTCAATGCCCTCCACGTGAATTTGCTCGCAGGGCACCCAGCAGCCGTAGCTGAGGGAGGCGAGGATAACCGCTTTGTGGGCGGCGTCCCACCCGTTCACATCGAGAGTGGGGTCAGACTCGGCATAGCCAAGCGACTGGGCTTCGCCCAGCGCAGTCTCATACTCGAGCCCCGCCTCGGTCATACGGGTGAGGATATAGTTGCAAGTGCCGTTGATAATACCGATCACCGACTGGATATGGTTGCCGATCAGCGATTCCTGCACAGTCTTAATGATGGGAATTCCGCCAGCGACGGCTGCTTCATAATAGATCGGTTGGCCCTGTGCCTCAGCGATGGCGAAAAGTTCCTGTCCCCGCTCTGCGAGCAACGCCTTATTGCCGGTGACGACCGCTTTACCACTCTCAAGGGCTGCCTTGACGAGATCAAAGGCTCGGTCTGTGCCGCCGATGAGTTCCACGATCAAATGGATGTCGGGATCGTTGACCAATTCGTCGAGATCAGTGGTGACTAGATCAGCGGGTAGTTCGACGGTGCGGGCTTTGGCTGGGTCACGGACAGCGATACGGGTAACCGCGAGGTCCTTTCCTGTTCGCTCGCGAAGCAGGGGAAGGTTTTTCTCGATGTTCTTGTAGACCCCGGCACCAACGTTGCCAAAGCCTGCGAGACCGATATTCAGAGTGGAATCCGACATTCCTGCAAAAGAAGGTCGCCGAAGGCCTCTTCGCAAACGGATTCTTTGTCGATTCTCAGCTCTGGTGGAAGCCGAGGGCACGCATTTCTGCCTTTGCATTGCTCTAATCCCCATGTCTACTGGGCCTCATGAAAATTCCCTTTCTCTTTTCGATGGTGGCCCTGAGCGCCATGGTATTGACCTCCTGCGAGAAGCCCGCAGCGCCAGATGCAGAAGTTCCGGCGGAAGAATCTGCCGCTTCCAGCGACGACGGTTTTGTTGAGCTATTCAACGGCAAGAATCTGGATGGCTGGACAGCTTCCACGGAAAATCCTGATTCCTACACGGTGAAAGACGGCGAAATCATTGTCAAAGGCGGCCGCAGCCACTTGTTTTATACAGGCGATACGAATGGTGGCAAATTTAAGGACTTCGAGCTCAAGGTCCGTGCTAAGACCTTTCCCGGCGCCAACAGCGGGGTGTACTTTCACACTCAGTATCAGGAGGAAGGTTGGCCTAGCAACGGCTACGAGTGTCAGGTCAACTCGACCCATAAGGACCCCAAGAAGACGGGCAGCCTCTACGGGGTGAAGAATATTCTGGTCCTCGCTGAGGGGCAGGCTCCACCCAAGGGAGGTGAGCACGAGGAGCGGGCCAAAGCACCCAGCACCGACGGCGAGTGGTTTGATTACCATATTATTGTGAAAGGAAGCCACATCACGATCAAGGTGAATGGCGAAATGACAGTGGACTACACGGAGCCTGAAGGGGGTCCTGACACCAGCTTCGGTGGTCGCCGCCTTTCCGAGGGCACTTTTGGTATTCAGGCACATGACCCTGACAGCGAGGTGCATTATGAGAGATTTGCAGTGAAACCTCTCTAATCGAAGGGGGGATTGGGGCACAATTCCCGGGAAGCTCGGAAATTTTCAGGTTGTTTTTCCCTGTTTGGCTGGTATTACTTTCTCCCCCGCGAAAATCCGAATTGGGATAATCGCAATAGTGGGATGGCTCGATAGCTCAGTTGGTAGAGCAGGGGACTGAAAATCCCTGTGTCCCCAGTTCAAATCTGGGTCGAGCCACTTTCACCAAAAGACCCGCCTCTAGGCGGGTTTTTTTGTGGGGTGCCTTATTTTTGGCCGCACATAGCCAAGGACTCTCTGGAGGTAGCGTCTTGATCCGGGAGGAAGGCTGCAGATACACTCGTGATACCCCGCCAGAGGTCTTCGACCGATTGACAATCCGCTCACGAGAGTGCTTGCGCCCCGAAGGCCTCTTCGTATGCTGCCACCTTCATGGAGTATGAATTCGATGTCACCGTCTCGGAGCGAGATGCAGAGGTAGCTCTGAGGAGATTCATCTTTCGGGGTGCCGGATGGGGAACGCTGGTGGCGGCGGTCTGCTGCATCGGCTACGTGGTCTACGATTTCAGTGCTGCTGAAGTGGGGCTGTTCAGCGTCGCAATCATGGTTCTTCTTGGTTTGCTTGTGCTGGTCTTCCTGGCGGCCTGGTTCGTCAGGCGTCGACAGATGGCGGACCTATTGAAACGTCTGGGAGACGCTCCCATTTTCTACGTAATGGACGATGAAGGTTTTTCCGTTGAATCACCTTTGGGTGGATCTCATTTAAAATGGGAAGCGATACAAAAGGTGTGGATCGATCCGGACCTGTTGATGATGTTCTATGCGAAGAACGGCTACATAACGATTCCGATGGATCAGGTCCCGGACGGAAGCCTGGGTCTTGTTGTCGATCAGGTGAAAGCGAATAAAGGAAAGGTGCTCGATAAGCGAAAACGTGGCTAGTGGCGTGCGACACTAGCAAGGCCCTCCACGATGTCATCTTTCCCCCTGGCTCTGGAATGCCAAACGAGTGGCTGACTTTATTCTCAATCGAGAAGGCCCTGCACGACTCGGGCCTTGTCTACCCCGGTCAGCTTCATGTCTAGTCCCTGGAACGGCACGCTGAAGCGATTGTGATCCAACCCTAACTGATGCAGCATGGTGGCGTGAAGGTCACGAACATGGACGACATTGTCTACGGCGTGGTAGCCGAGTTCATCTGTCGCTCCGTGGCTGACTCCGCCCTTAATGCCGCCGCCGGCCATCCACATGGAAAACCCTTTGATGTGGTGGTCGCGACCGGCTTCGCCCTTGCCCTGAAACATGGGTGTTCGCCCAAACTCGCCTCCCCAAATGACGAGGGTGTCATCCAGCAGGCCGCGCTGCTTGAGATCAGTGAGGAGCGCCCAGGTGGGTCGATCGGTCAGTCCACTGCAGATACCCATGTACTTGGCGAGATCGCCGTGGTGATCCCATCCGCGGTGGTAGAGGTGGATGAAGCGCACGCCGCGCTCGGCGAGGCGTCGCGCGAGTAGGCAATTGGAGGCGTAGGAGCCGTCACCGGGAGTAGCGCCGTATAGATCGAGGACGTGTTGCGGTTCGTCGGCGATGTCGACGAGTCCCGGCACGGAGCTCTGCATGCGGTAGGCCATTTCGTAGGCAGCGATGCGAGTGTCGATTTCGGGATCGCGAACGAGTTGGTTCCGCTGGTGGTCGAGTTGGCTGATCGTATCAACGAGCGAGGCTTGCTGAATGTCAGAAATGCCGGCCGGATTTCGGACGTAGTGGACTGGGTCACCTGTCGAATTAAACTGAACCCCCTGATACCTGCTGGGCAGGAAACCGGCGGACCACTGACGCGAAGCGATCGGCTGAGGATTCCGGCCGCCAACGCTGGACAGGACGACGAATCCGGGAAGGTCTTTGGTTTCAGATCCCAGTCCATAAGTGGTCCAGGCACCCATCGAGGGGCGGCCGCTGATGGCGGTGCCGGTGTTCATGAAGGTGTGAGCCGGGTCGTGGTTGATCTGCTCGGTGACCATGGAGCGGACCACGGCGATATCGTCAGCGAGCTTAGCGGTGTGCGGAAGAAAGTCGCTGATGTACTGGCCACTCTGGCCGTAGCGTTTGAACTTGGTGAGGTGGCCTTGCACTTTGAGTTCCTTGCCCTGGAGCTGAGCGATAGGCTGCCCATCAGTGAAGGATGCAGGCATGGGCTTCCCATCTAGGGCATCGAGCTTCGGCTTGTAGTCGAAGGTTTCCAGGTGAGACGGACCACCTGCCATGCAGAGAAAGATGACGCGCTTGGCTTTGGGTGCGAAATGGGGGAGCGAAGGCAAGGCGTCTCCGGAAGCAGCACTGAGATCCTGTCCAAGCAGACTGGAGAGTGCGGCTGAACCGATACCGAGTCCGGCACGTCCAAGAAAGGCGCGGCGCTGGAGTTGCTGGTGATAGTTTGCCCAGGAATTCATATTCAGTTTCGGGTGACGGTTTCACTGAGGTTGAGAAGGGCTCGGGTCACGGCGGTCCAGGAAGCCAGTTCGATGGGGTCGATGTCTTCAGGCGCAGAGGTGAGTCCGGTTTCGATGAGTTGTCTGGCTGCTTCCGCATTGGACTCGTACTCTGCCTGTGTTTGGGCAAAAAGGTTTTTCAGAAGTTGGATCTCCTCCACTTCGGGAGAGCGGGAAACGCTGAGTTGATAGGCTCGCTCCAGCCGGGACTCGAAGGTGCCGCCTCCTTCTTCGATCAGGCGCATCGCGAATACTCGGGCGGCTTCGATGAAAGTGGGATCGTTGAGCAGTACGAGGGCTGCATTAGGTGTGTTGGAGCGGGGACGCTGCGCAATGCATTCTTCGCGAGTCTGGGCGTCCATGGCCTTCATCATGGGATGGAGGAAGAGGCGCTGCCAATGCACGTAGACGCCGCGACGCCATTGGTGGGCATCGGTGTCGTGGCTGTATTTGCGCACCGGGAAGTTGAGATGTTTGTAGTAGTCTTCCGGTTGATAGGGTTTGACGCTTGGCCCGCCCGGGCTCGCCTGAGCGGCATCCGGATCGTTGAGAATGAGAAGGCCACTCATGGCAAGAGCGTTGTCACGGATGGCTTCGGCAGGGAGCCTGTAGCGTGATTGTCGCGCGGTGAGCTGATTGTAGGGGTCCATCTCGGTTAGTTCCGGGCTCGAGATTGATGACTGGCGGTAAGTGCGGGTGTTGACTAGCAAGCGCACCAAGGCCTTGAGGTCCCAATTGTTTTCGTGGAAGCTCACGGCAAGATTGTCGAGCAACCGAAGGTTAGCCGGAGGTTCTCCCTGTCCGCCAAAGTCATCGAGTGATCTGGAGATGCCGGTGCCGAAGAAGAGATACCAGAAGCGGTTGGCAAAGACCCGGGCGGTGAGTCCGCCGACGCCGTCCTCGGTGTCCACGAGCCAGTTGGCGAGATCGAGGCGGGTGGGGACCTCGCCTTTGTGGGAGATAGTGCCCATGAACTCAGGAATGGCGGGAGTGACGAGTTCGCCGCTGTCGTCCTGCCAATTGCCGCGAGGGAGGATGCGCATTTCGCGGGGCGGCTTGGCTTCAGTGATCATGGTGAGCCGGCCGGCGGCTTCGATAGATTGGCGCGTGGCTTCGAGCCGGGTCCACTCCTCTTTCAAAGTGCCCGGGATGATGGCCGCGATCTGCTCGTCGAGTTGGGATGCCTGGGCCAGTAACTCCTTTTTCTTAGCCTCGTCTTTGCCAACTTTTGCTTCGGCCAGGAGTTTGGTCAGCTTGCTCTCGAGTTTGCGCAGCTGGGTGATCTGATCAGGCTTAAGGAGGGACTCGAATTCTCTCTCAATTGCACTCAGTTCTTTCTCGTTGGTGTCGGAATGGAACAGCATCTCCGGCGGACGATTGGCGGGCAGAGTGTTACCGTTGTAGCCGACATCGTGCACATCAGCGAAGAAGGCGGAGAGGGCGTAGTGATCTTTGATCGTGTAGGGGTCAAACTTGTGGTCGTGGCATTGGGCGCAGCCGACGGTGGCTCCCATCCAGACAACCGAGAGGTTGCGAAGGCGATCGGCCGCGTAGATGGCGTTGTATTCCTTGTCTTGAATGCCTCCTTCGTGGGAAGTCTGGAGCAGGCGGTTGTATCCGGAAGCCACTTTCTGCCACTTGCCGCTGTTCTCGACAAGATCGCCGGCGAGTTGCTCGCGAGTGAACTGATCAAAAGGCAGGTTCTGATTGAAGGAGCGAATGACGTAGTCGCGATACGGCGAGATACTGTGATCCTGGTCGCCGTGGTAGCCGACGGTGTCGGCGTAGCGAACCAGATCGAGCCAGTAGGTGGCGAGGCGCTCGCCGAACTGAGGGGAGGCCAGGAGATCGTCGACGAGTTCGCTCCAGGCGGCTTCGGGATCCTCAGCGCTGAGAAATAACTCGACCACTTCCGGCGTTGGTGGAAGTCCGGTGAGATCAAAGTGAACGCGCCGCACCAAAGTCACAGGATCGGATTCGGGGGCGGGCTTGAGATTTTTGCGTTCGAGCTTGGCGAGAACAAACCGATCAATCCAGTGATCGGACCAATCGGTGTCGGCAACGTCGGGGACGGGGTGTTGTTTCGGAGCCACATAGGCCCACGGTTCGGAATATTGGGCTCCCTCCTCGATCCAGCGGGTGAGCAATTTGATCTCTTTGGGTTTGAGCTTCTTGTGTGAATCTTCGGGCGGCATGAGGTCCTCCGAATCGTCAGTGACGAGTCGAGCAACGAATTCGCTTTCGTCGGGTTTTCCCGGGACAACGGCAGCATATCCGCCCAGGTCAGCGAGGGCACCGGCTTCAGTATCGAGGCGCAGGTCGGCTTTGCGCTCATGCGAGTCGGGACCATGGCAGAAAAAGCACTTGTCCGAAAGGATGGGGCGAATGTCCTTGTTGAAATCCAGGGCCTCTTCGCTGAATGCGGTAAGAGGCAGGATAAACGCGCAGATCAGAGTCTTCAAAAGAGAAGGCTGTAGGGAGAATGCCATTTCCCAAAGCTCCTCCATTATCGCGAGTTTATCACATGGATTCGGCCCTCAATGACGCCGATAGATCTGCGTGAAATGGTGAAAACAGGGTAGCCCGGAGTTGGGCTACACCCTCAGCCTCATGAGGAAAGTCTGACTGACCTCCTTCGCTCGGCCTTCAGTCTCCCATGAGCTGCGCTCGATCACGCGTGCCGCCAAACAGCTATTCTTTGATCCTCTGCACTTCGAGGATCAATATTTCAGGCAGGCTCATTGCTGAGACAGTAGAAGTCGGGGTGAGCCGCGGCGTGGCAAACTTGGTGAAGTGGGGGGCTTTGTTGGAATGCAGTTGGGAGACGATGTATTATCGCCGTCTGCCCCCGCGAACAGCGCTTCCTCTGTAGGCTACAGATCTTCCTCTGTAGGCTGTAGTGCGCGGTCTAACTACTGGCCGAACGGTTGCATAGCGTCGGTTTACGTAGGTGGGAGCGCTATAGTATGAGCTGGCGTAGTCATAAGCATCCGAGTACGAGTAAGTTGTGCAGCTTGTGAAGCACGCTGAAGAGCCTAACCCTAAGACTAAAAGGGCGAGTAGATGAAGCGTCATTCGAGTGTTTGTTTTCTTTTTCATGAGGTGTGTCTGTTCTTTGTTCTTTGTTCTTTGTTCTTTGTTCTTTGTTCTTTGTTCTTTGTTCTTTGGCCGCATCATCGAGTGCCGTTGAATTTTTTTCGCGCGAGAACGACGGCAAATTCCTTCTCCTAGCATACTTCCTTCAGGCCTGATTTGGCGAGTTTCAAAATGGAGGAGAACCGATCGGAAATTCTCCGACGGAACGTGGCGCTAGAGAATGGCCTCGAAATCCCATTTCTCGACGAGCATGAAAGGGCTCGCATCGATGTGTGTTCGTCTGCGCGATCGGCTTAAGACTCCGGCTTAAGATTCCGGCATCAGATGAACTGTCTCTGATGCTGAAGTCCGGGATCGGTTGTCAGACAAAGCGTTGATTGTAGCCAATGACTGACTACTCCTTCAGCGTCATGAGGAAAGACATCACATCTGCCAGTTCCTGTGGCTTCAGCAGTACACCCATGGGTGGCATGGGTGAGACTTCAATTTGAAACCCTTCGGCAATTTGAGCGCCGGGATCGACAAGGCTTTCCATGATGTATTCGGAGCCTTTGCGAGTGGCAATGCCATCGAGTGGCGGGCCGATGATGCCTTCACCCTGGCCATCGACTTTGTGACAGCGAATGCAGGCGGCGATCTGGTGAGTCATGAAAATCTCTTTCCCGCGAGCAGGGTCGCCTTCGACTGCTTCGTCATCGGTGACTTCGATCATATCATACAGAGCCTGTTGTAGGCTGACGTCGTCCCACCAGGCGGTGCCGATGGATTTCCCCCAGCCGCCAAAGAGGGTATTGACGCTGAAGCGGGCCTGGTCTCTGGAGTTGAAGGTGACTTCGAGTTTCTTCCACTCTCCGTTGGTGGTCTGGTAGGCGTTGGTCCGGGAGTTGCCTTCCTTGCCCTGAACTTCGTGGGCGTTCATCTGGACGCCGCGTCCGTTGCCCTTGAGCGTGCCGTCTATTTTGACCCATCCGGACAGCAGGTAGTCGGTTTCGGGTTCTATCTGGGTACGAGCGAAGAAACTGGAGTCTCCTCCTTCGGCGGACGAAATGCGCAGGCTGTTTTTACCGGTGCGGGATACAGTGGAGTCGATGGCATGGTCGGCGATGCCTTGGTAGGTCCGAATGGACCAGTCGATCGGAGTGCCTGCTCCGTCGAGTTGTTCAAAGGAGGGGTTGGGTAGGAGGTTAGGGCCGGTGAAAGTGGCTTTGCCCCGTTTGGTGGCCGCAGCTCCGCAGGCGCGCAGAGCGAGTTGGAGCCATTCGTCTTTTCCGTTCTCAGGGTTCTTAGCTAACTGTCGGGCGGCGAGTTCGACGCGTTCTCTGTTGGGGAATTGGGCCAGTTTGGCGAAGGCCGCCAGCCTTACGAGTGGATCGCCGGCCTGAACCACTGCGGTGTCGAAGAAGAGTAGCATGCCTTCGTCGGTGTTAGTGATCGCGCGAATCGCGTTGCGCTTGAGCACGGGATCGGGTTTGAGCAGCGCCAACTGATGGGTGTCACGGTCGAGTTCGCCGAGGCCGTCGAGTGTCCAGAGGGCGTGGGCACCAGTGACACCTCCTGTGGCGACGAGGGATTTTAGCTTCGGAACGACGGACTTTTTCTGCGAGGCGACGATGAGGCGCTGAGCGGTGAGGCGCCAGAACTGGTTGGGGTGGGCGAGAGCGGCGAGGAGTTCGGCATCACTGGCGCCTTCGAGAGAGGTGATGCTGGATGGCTGTGACTGATTCCAGATTGCCCGATAGATGCGACCGTGTTGTTTGTCACGGTTAGGGTTTTCGTGGGCATTGCCCAATCCCGTGACGGCGTCGTAGCCGCCGCGTTCTGCGGTGGGGGTGGGGTTGTGCTGGATGATGAAATTGTACCAATCGGCGACCCAGAGATTGCCGTCAGGGCCGACCTCGGCGGCGACGGGGGAGAACCATTCGTCGGCGCTGGCGATAAGATTGTAGCGATTGGTTGCCTGGTAGCCGGCGCCGCTTCGGGTGTTTTCAAACATCCCGAGCAGGTTGCCGGTGGGGCCGCCAATGAAGGCCATCTTGTTCTGGAAGTGAGGCGGAAAGTTGTCTGAGGTGGCAAGGGCATACCCAGCTCCGGCGGTATAGAGACCGAAGGCATCGACCTGGCGAATGTTGGGGGTGATGGGGTAGAAGTCAGCGCGGTCCGCGATCATTTTGGCACTCATGGCTTTCTTGCCTTGGGGGTGGCCGGTCTGGGGGAAGCCACCGAAGAAGGCGGGGTTACGGTTGGCAGTGGAGCCAAAGACATCGCCAGCAGAGTTGAGACCGAGTCCCCAGGTGTTGTTGTTGAATTGATGAAGGAACTCGATTTTCGAGCCGTCCGGCTTGAATCGGAAAACGCCTGACCCAAAACGATGGGCTTCGCCTCCGACTTCACCTTTGAAGGATGAATAGCCAACCGTACCGTAGATCCAGTTGTCGATGCCGTAGCGCAGATTGGAAGGGCCAGCGTGGGTGTCTTTGACTCCCCATCCGCTGAAGAGGACTCGATTGATATCAGCTTTGTCATCGCCGTCTTCATCCTTCAGGAAAAGAAAGTCAGGGGCCTGAGCGACGATGATTCCTCCGTTCCAGAATGTGAGCGAAGTGGGAATATTGAGACCATCAGCAAAGACCGTGACTTTGTCGGCTTTGCCATCGCCATCGGTGTCTTCCAGTATTTTGATGGTGTCATCTCCGTTGCCATCTTTGACCTCGTTGGGGTAGTCGACTGTTTCAGCGACCCAGAGTCGACCGCGCTCATCCCAGGCCATGAAGATCGGATTCACAATGTCGGGCTCCGAAGCGAAGAGCTTGAGATCGAAATCAGCTCGGACCTGGGTGTATTTCATCGAGTCTTCGGCCGAGAGCGGGTACTGTTTCGGGAGTGGATTGGGGCGCTTCTCGTAGTTGGGGATGTTGTCGGTTTCGTGATAGGAAAGAGGCGTTCGACTCGCGATGAATTGCTCATAACTCGCAAGGCGATCATCACCGGTTGACCAGAGGATGCCGCGTTTAAGCAGTTCGTGAAATTCAGGCAATCCCCAGACGCGCTCGTCGTGGCCGGATGCGGTGTAGAAAACACGCCCCTGACCTTGATCGCGCACCCAGGTCCAGGGTTCGGGTTCTGTGATATTGTCGTTCTCAGCGACTTCGCGAACCTGGAGCACCGTGCGGCCTTCGGCGTTGTGGTTCATATGCACATAGGTTTCATCCCAGGCTTTGAACTCGGTAACATTTTGAATCGCTCTGTGGTTGGGGGCCATCGTCTTTGCCCGAAAAATCCCGGTCCGGTGATTGGCGAAACGCCCGCCCACCACCTGGTCAAACTCAGGGATGTTTTGAAAGCACCAGCTGGCGCAGTGAATTGGAACGAATCCTCCGCCGTTCTCGATAAAGGCTTTCAGGTTCTCCCAGTGGGCTGGCTTGATTTCCTCATGGTTCGCGTAGAGGAGCACGACGTCGAAAAGGTCGAGGTAGTCGGCGTCGGCAAAGGCGACCGCGGGCGTAGTGACATAGTCAAAGTAGATGGCGTCGCGTCCCAGTGCCTCGGCCAGCATGGGATAGTAGATGTCGCTGGGGTGTTTCTCAGACTCATGCCCCAGAAAGAGCACTCGAATGGGGCCGTCGGTGGGGCGGGCCGAGCCCGTCGCAGGGAGTAATATCGTCGCTGCGACGATGAGGAGTATTTGGAGGGGTTTCATCTCGGTGTCTGTATCGGGTGAGCATACTCGCCCTGCCTCAGCGGGGTGGCTTGAGCGGACCGGCCAAACTTTAGGCTGTTTCGGCGCGAGTGGACATTGGAGAATCGCGCCCTGTAGTCGTGTGATGAATTCTGTAAGCGGGAATAGGGTTTCGTCGACTGATTCCCTGACATTTCCAATTTGACCGATACACTTTCTCCATGGACTACGGCCAACGCTCCCTCATCATTCACGAGCAACTCCGCGGAAAGATCGCGGTGTCCTCAAAGCTCCCTATTCAATCCCAGGATGATTTGTCCATTGCCTACACGCCGGGAGTGGCGACGCCTTGTGAAGTGATTGCCGAGAATCCGGCGAAGGCCTGGGACCTGACCTTGAAGCGAAATGCTGTCGCCGTCGTCAGCGATGGGTCAGCCGTTCTGGGCTTGGGGAACATTGGGCCATTGGCGGCAATTCCGGTGATGGAGGGGAAAGCGGTTCTCTTCAAGGAATACGCCAATATCGATGCCTGGCCTCTCTGCCTCGATACGCAGGATCCAGATGAAATTATCGAGACCGTTCGACGCATCGCGCCGGTGTTCGGGGGGATAAATTTGGAAGATATTTCGGCACCGCGTTGTTTTGAGATCGAAGAACGCCTGCAGGATCTGGGCATTCCTGTGTTTCACGATGACCAGCACGGAACGGCGATTGTCTTGCTTGCGGCCATGTTGAATGCCGCAAAAGTCACCGGCAAAAATCCAGCTGATCTCAAAATTGTAATTAACGGAGCTGGAGCTGCCGGAACGGCAATTGCGAAGTTGCTACGGTGCATCGATCAGGACCCCAATGTGTGCACGCCTGTGGCGGATGTCATTGTGTGTGACAGTAAGGGGGCTCTTCATCGCGGGCGGGGTGATCTCAATCCTCAAAAGCAGGCCTTGCTGCCATTCACCAATCGCGAGGACAAGGCGGGTGATCTCAAATCGGTGTTGCGGGGAATGGACGTATTTGTCGGTGTTAGCAAAGGTAACCTTCTGGCGAGGGAGGAGATTCGGACGATGGCAGACGATGCGATTATTCTCGCGATGGCCAATCCCACTCCGGAGATTATGCCAGATGAAGCAAGGGCCGGAGGCGCTGCCGTCGTCGGGACAGGGAGGAGCGACTTTCCCAATCAAGTTAATAACGTGCTCGCGTTCCCGGGTATTTTTCGCGGAGCACTTGATGCTCAGGCGCCGAGAATCACCGCTGAGATGAAGCTGGCGGCGGCTCATGCCCTGGCGAATGCAGTGGATGGCCTTTGTGCCGAGAAGATTTTGCCTTCGCCCTTGAATGCCTCTGTCGCTCCTCAGATCGCCCGGGCTGTGGCTGCTGCGGCAAAAATTTCTGTTTCCTGAGCGCCAAATATTTCGTATCTACACGAGTATGGAACCTTCCTATGTGAATGGCTTAGTCGGCGGGGCGCTCATTGGGGGTGGCAGTTTGCTGGGAATGATTGTCACCGGAAAGGTCCCCGGCATTTCGGGAGTCTTTGGCCGCTTGCTACGCCCTTCCACCAACGAGACGGGCTGGCGATTTGTTTTTCTGGCAGGATTGATCGCGGGAGCGGCAATTCTATTCCGTGTGTTTGAACCTGCCGCCGTGTTTCGAGTTCCGGAGGGGCGTTCATTGATTGTCTACGCTATTGCTGGAATCATCGTCGGCTTTGGAACCCGGTTAGGTGGTGGATGCACCAGCGGTCACGGGATATGCGGCATGGGAATGGGGGCGCGAGACTCCATGGTTGCCACTGTCGTATTTATGATCGCTGGAATGGCCACAGTTTTACTCTTTCGAACCCTGATAGTCGGAGCATGAAGCAGAATGTTCTTACATTTCTAGCCGGGGCGCTGTTTGGCGCTGGACTTGCCATTTCCGGGATGACTGATCCGACACGGGTGATTGCCTTTCTTGATATCTTTGGAGCATGGGACCCCACCCTCGCCTTTGTCATGGGGGGAGCGTTGATTGTGTTTTCGAGCGGCTACTTTCTTCTGCGAAAATCGAAATCGCTGCCCTGTGATTCCTGCGATCCCGTTTCAATACGCCTCATCATGGGCGCGATCTTGTTCGGAGTCGGTTGGGGCATAGGCGGGTTCTGCCCCGGTCCGGCGATCGCGAACCTGGGTGCACTCCATGTTGAAGCCCTCATATTTATTCCCGCCATGGCGATCGGGATGATCCTGGTTCAGCGGCTCTTCAAGCTGGATGCGTGAACAGGGTCAAGTGGATGACCTAGTTGACTTCGTAAACTCCGTCTTTCTACACTTCGTTCCGAATCTGTTGGATTTTGACAAAGAGTTACTTCGCCAATCCTGTCTCAAGAACAAACCATTGAATGGGAAGGTCTTTCAGGGGCTCTCGCATTTGATCCAGTTCAGCGGCTGCACCGTGGACTTCCAGGCGGACTAGATCCGAAATTTTGAGAGCTTCTTCCAGTAAGGATCCGACGTTGTCGAGGTGGGCGAGAGCTCCTGAAGCTCCACTGTAGGCTTCCCGACAGAAGACGGTGTCATCGCAGATCGTGAAATCATAAAAAAGCACGCCTTCTTCGCTGCGGGTTTTTTCAACAAAGGCCTGAAGATTACCGATGAAGGCATCCCACATTCCTTCGTGGGGTTTGAAGTAGGGGTGGATGGTGACGATAGTCTGGGGGCTCATGGGTAGACTGTCTCTTGCTCATCGGTGTCGATCAAGGATAAAACCGTCGCGCGGTTCCGGCTCGATTTTTACAGCGCAGGATTTGTAGCTGGGCTGGTGGGAATAGGGATCGAATACAGGAAGGGTGAGGCGGTTGGTGGATTCTTCATGCATCGGGATAAAGGCGGTACCCTTCTGCACGGAAGTGGTGACGTAGGCCTGAATGAGGATGCTGCCGCGACGGGAGGAAGCGACGATATTGTCCCCGGATTGTATGCCGAGCGCGCTTGCGTCGATCGGATTCACTTCGATGTGATTTTTGCGAGGGGCGAGTTGATTGAGCACTTCCGATTTACTGGTGCGGGTCTGTGTGTGCCACTGAGCGGAGGTGCCTCGGCCAGTGAGGAGTCGAAGGGGGTAGACATCACAGGGTGGTTCAGGATCGAGAAGAATATCTGAGTAAACAAATTTGGCGCGTTTGTCAGCCGTGAAGAATTGGCCGTCTTCGAAGAGGCGGCGCTGGCGATCAGGGGTTGGAGATCCTTTGGTATGAGGCCATTGAACGCCGCCGTCCCGGTCGATCTGGTCGTAGCCCTTAATACCGGAGAAATCACAGGGTTGCCCTTCACTGATTTTCTGGAGGATTTCGAAGACAGCCTCCGGAGTTGTCCATTTTCGAAACATGTCGCTGCATCCCCAGGTATCGATGAGCAGGCGAATGATGGAGAAATCGCTGAGGGCCTTGCCGGGGGCACGGGAGACCTTTTTTACGATTCCAAAGCGACGCTCCGAATTGATGAGAGTGCCGTCTTTCTCTCCCCATGCCGCGGCGGGTAGCACCAGGTCGGCGTGCAGGGCTGTCTCGGTGGTGTGGTACATGTCCTGGACTACGAGGAAATCGAGCTTGCCGAGAGTCTCTTCGAAGTGGTCACGGCCGATCCAGGAATGAGCGGGGTTGGTGGCAATGACCCAGAGCGCTTTGATTTTGCCATCGCGAATGCCGTCGATAATCTGGTCGTAAGCGAGACTGTTCTGGTTGGGAATACAGTCAACGGGAATGTCGAGCAAGGCAGCGATCTTCCGGCGATGCTCGTCGTTGGTGAACTCATGTCCACCGAGAAGGCTGGTCGTGTTGCTGAAGAGACGTGACCCCATCGCATTGCACTGGCCGGTGATGGAATTGGCTCCCGTTCCCGGCTTGCCTATGTTGCCCGTCATTAAGGCCAGGTTGATGATGGCCTGCGCGGTTCGGGTGGCCTCGTAGCCCTGGTTGACTCCCATAGTCCACCAGAAAGAAACCCGTTTTCCGCTGCCAATGAGGTCGGCAAGGGATTCGAGTTCTTCCGAACTGATCCCGGTCTTGGCTGCCACGGTTTCAAGGTCAAAGGAACTGACGTGGTCTTTGAAGCCGTCGAACTCGGCAGTGTGGTTGTCGATGAACTCTTGATCGAGACGCCCGCGTTCAATTAGCAACCGCGCCAGACCGTAGAAGAGAGTCAGGTCGGACTTGGGTTGCAGGTCGATGTGACGAGTTGCCTGCATCGCGGTCTCGGTGCGGCGTGGATCGATTACGACGATCTCGGGGCTGCGCTCATTCTTCAGCACTCGTTGCCACATGATGGGGTGTGCGATGCAGAGGTTGGATCCGATCAAAACAATGACATCGGATTCCTCAAAGTCTGCGTAGGTGTAGGGAGGGGCGTCGAAACCGAAAGATTCTTTGTAGGCGCGCACAGCGGTGGCCATGCACTGACGAGTGTTGCCGTCACCGTGGATCGCGCCCATGCCAAATTTGGCGAAAGAACCTAACAAAGCCATTTCTTCAGTGCAGATTTGACCCGTGCTGAGAAAAGCAACCGACTCGGGCCCATGTTCGTCGATGACGCCCTTCATTCGATCACAAAAAGTCGTCGCAGCGTCGTGCCAGTCGATCTCACGGGTAGCGCCGCCGCGCTGATCACGAATAAGTGGGGTGGTGGCCCGATCAGAAGCGGCTAGGGGAGCCAGGGCTTCCCATCCTTTGGGACAGGCCATTCCGTCATTGACGGGATGATCGACATTGGGAGAGAGATTGGTCGCGGCTCCATCACGCAGGTGGATGTTGAGCGAGCAGCCAGTGGAGCAGAACCCACAGGTCATCGCAGTGGTGGCCTGGGGTGCCAGGGATGAGGGTAGTTGCCCGAGGCCGAAGGCTCCCGGTTCCCTGACAAGTTGCTCGGTGAGTGGACCGGAATGGCAGCGGATCCGATCTTTCAGCAAGGTAGTGGCTCGTTTGAGATAGCTCATTTCGAGGGGACTCCACCGGGCATTTTGGGGACTTCGACGGCGCGGAAATAGAGATGCCGGGCGATGAGCTCCCCGCTGAGGATGAAAAGGAAGGCTAGGGGGGCGAGGGAGGGATTCGATACAGCCAGAAGTGAGAGGAAAGTGCCGGTCATGCCGTTGACGAGTCGAATGCCCCAGGCCTTTCGGAGTGGCCCAGCTAGAATCTTAGCTGACTTTTTGAAGGGGGTGATGCGTTGCGAACTCACACGAATTTCGAGAGCCAGCTTGAGGCCCGTTGCGATTGCCGTGATGGCAGGGAAGGTGAAGCAGGCGCCCAGGGCGGTGGCAGTGAGGAAAAATCGGGGGCCCGTCTGGGTCAGGCTCCAGAAGGGACGCTTGGTGAAGACGTAGACCATCACTGAACAGAAGACTCCGAGAAGTCCGGTGGCCACGGTGCCGAGAGCGACGGTTGCTTGAATGAGCGGGGGGAGTTTCAAGGCGAGGCAGCCGACATAGGCGATCGCCATACCTGACCATATTCCGAAAATCAGAATCTCGCGGCTGAGCCAGGATTTTCTCCACCCCAGAAAACTGCGCCAGGCCTGGAATGGGCGGCCGAGGTGAAAGGTGGCACAAGTAAGGCCCGCAATGGCAAAAGCGGCTGCGAAGATGGCATGCCAGAGTGGAAGTGCCGCTGGGCCCATCGAAGTGAACCTCGAGAGGGCATCGAAAAGAAAGAGTCCGGAAGCGACCTGAGTAAGCACTAGCATGACCGCTAATGGAGTGTGGCCATGGGCAGGAGAGAGATCTTCGTTATCGGCCGATACAATGCTGGCGTTAGCAGGTTTTCGGAGGTTGAGGAAAGTGGTGGAAGGCTTTGTGATGGAAGAAGGGGCGGTTCCAGGGAGCAGGGAAACTTGATAGGCCGCGTTTTCCTCAATCTTGACAGTGGTGATGATCCGAATCCGAATCGCTTCGTTGGGGCAGGCCTGAACACAGGCGGGCGCTTCTCCCTCCTGGAGGCGGGATTGGCACATGTCGCACTTGCGGACTATGCCGAGTCGAGCGTTGTACTTCGGGACCTCGTAGGGACAGGTCATGGTGCAGTACTGGCATCCGATGCATTGATCATCGAGGTGTCTGACTACTCCGGTGTCCGATTCTTTTTCGTAGGCGAGGGTGGGGCAGCCGTTCGCGCAGGCAGGATCGGCACAGTGGTGGCAGGCAGATGTGACGGTCTGAATCGTGGCTGGCACCTGATCCAAAGTAGTGAGGGTGCCAACCTCACGCCAGGACTCACCCTCATCCAGCCCATTGAGACTGTGGCAGGCGGTGACGCATGCTTTGCATCCACTACAGGCCTCGAGGTCGACCTCGAACGAATATTGCTCTCCACTACCCGGCTGAGTCAGCGGGATGAGGTTGTGATAGTGCTTTGCCTGAACCGGTTCGGAGGCGTTTTCGTGAAACTGCGAAAAGCGCTCCACCGCAGTGAGTCGTTGCTGGTCGGCCAGCAATTCATCGACAAGGCTGTTGGTGGCTTCCAGGTTCATTTGGTGATCAGGCCATTCAGTTCATCAATTTCGTGGCGGGTGGTGAAATCGAGAAAAGTCTCCCCGGCGTTGCGATTGGCCAGATAGCCCTTCAGCAGCGATTCAATTTTCCCGTTCAACTCTGGTCCGGCAGCAACACTCTTGAGGAGTTGTCGGCCGAGACGCTTGTTGTTGCCGCCGAATCCGCCGCCGACGAAAACGTGGTAGCCTTCAACGGGGTCGTCCTGTCCTTCGACGGGCACCTTGCAGGCAAGGAGCCCGATGTCACCGATGTAGTGTTGGGCGCAGGAGTGGGGGCAGCCGGTCACATGAATATTGATCGGCTGATCAAGAGTCATCTTTGATTCAAGATGGTCAACGAGATCGAGGGCGTTGCCTTTCGTATCAGCGCTGGCGTATTTGCAGTAGCGGTTGCCGGTGCAGGCAGCGGTTCCGCCGCGAATGTTGCTGGCTTCACAACCGAGGCCGGCCTCGGCAAGTTTGGCTTTGGCAGCTTCGATCTGTCCGGTGGGAATGTTGGTAATGATGAGGTTCTGAAAAATGGTAAGTCTCAGCTCCCCGCTGCCGAACTCTTTGGCGACGGCAGCAATGGCGCGAGCCTCATCGGATTGAAGGAGGCCTACCGGCACGTAGACGCCCAGCATACTTAACCCCTCCTGCTTTTGGGCGTGAGCTCCAATGTGAGGGTGGGCGACCTTCGGCTTTTCATGAGGCTCGATCAGATCGGTGAAGAGTGGATCGTTAAAATCAAATCGAACGATGGGCTCTTCGAGAAGTTGGTCCGACTCTTCGAGAAATTTGGCGAATCCCCATTCCTTGAGCAGGTAGATCAGGCGCGATTTTCCTCGGGCTCCGCGGTTTCCGTTGCGAATGTAAGCGCGGGTCATGGCGGTGACGACGTCGGTGGCGTTCTCGGGAGAACAGATTGCACCGCAATCTTCTGCAAACTCCTCGTGGCCGGTTACGCCGCCCAGGAGAATTCGGAAGTGGATACCTTCGGAGACTTTGCCGTGAAGCGGATGTCCTTCGGGAGGGCTCTTGAGTTTGAATGCCTGTAATCCGATGTCGTTGGTATCTTCGGCAACACGGATTTGACCGCCATTATCGTAGGAGATGTTGAATTTCCGGGGGAGATCGTAGAACTCCGGCTGATTGATGATGTAGTGCGCGAGATCCTGGATCAGCGGCATCGTATCGATGAGTTCATCAGGATCGTAGCCGGAGCCGGGATTCACCGTGAAATTGCGAAGGTTGTCACCTCCAGACCCACGGGAGTGGAGCCCGCATCCTTGGATGCGACTGAGTAGCTCAGGAGTGTCTTTCGGTGCGATGACACGGAGTTGAAAATTGTTCCGGGTGGTGATTTGGAGATAGCCCCACGCGATATCATCGGCGATGGAAGCCAGTTCATTCAGCTGAGTGGATGAAACTGCGCCGCCGGGTATTCTGAGGCGACACATATAGCCTTCGTGAACGGGGCCGAGCCAGAAGAGGCCGTTCCACTTGAAGCGGAAAATGTCTTCCTTCTCAGGCGGCTCATTTGCCTTGGCTCTTTTGCGAAGGACGGGCAGCGCATCGAAAGGGTTGAGCTCGCGTTTGATTTTCTCCTCGGCAGCGATTTTCTCCTTTTTCGCCTTTGGGGTGGGGCCGTCATTGGGGGCTGCATCAGCAAAGCTGAGCCCCCGATTCTTCATGCCGGAGAAAAAGCCGTCGAGATATTGGGCTTGATTGGTGGTGACTGTGTCACCGGCCACTTGTTTGGGTATCACACTCATTAGTAGACGTCTCGCTGGTAGCGCTTTTCCTTCTTCAGTTGATTGATGTAGTCTTTGGCAGCCTCTTCGCTGAGGCCGCCGTGCTCTTCGGCGATGCCGTGAAGAACCGCGTCGACGTCTTTAGCCATGCGCTTCGCATCGCCGCAGATATAGAAGTGAGCGCCGCCCTGGAACCACTTCCAGAGGTCTGCTCCATTTTCACGCATCTTGTCCTGTACGTAGACTTTCTCCTCGCCGTCACGTGACCAGGCGAGATCGAGGTTGGTGAGGACTCCTGCTTCGCTCTGCGCTTGCAGTTGTTCGCGGTAGAGGAAGTCAGTCTCTTCATGTGGATTGCCGAAAAAGAGCCAGTTTTTTCCTTCTGCGTTTGTCGCTTCGCGTTCTTCAATGAAAGCGCGGAACGGAGCAATCCCGGTGCCGGGGCCACACATAATGACGTCGGTGGAGAGATCAGTTGGCAGTTTGAAGTGAGCAGCAGGCTGGAAGAATATCGGCGTCGTTTCACCACTGTTGACCCGGTCAGAAAGGTAGGTTGAGCAGACGCCACCTCGCTGCCGACCATGGCTTTCGTAGGTCACCTTTGCGACCGTGAGATGAACTTCATCGGGGTGGGCTTTGGGACTCGAGCAAATCGAGTATAAGCGAGCCCCAAGTTTGCGAAGCATCGTGACGAACTCGGGAGCTTCAGTGAAAGTGGCTGGGTGATCGATTGCCAGATCAATGAGCTCGCGTCCCCAGATATAGTTCTCGAGGGATTTTCTGTCATCCGACTCAAGCAGTTGAGCGAGTTCCTCAGAGGATGACCTGGCGGACCAGTCAGTCATCATCTTAGCGCTGAGAGTGCGAATATCGAAGTCTTCGATGAGTGCATCGCGCAGGGGCTTTTCCTGTTTGTCAGGAGTGATGACCTTCGCTGATGGATCAAAGTTGAGAATCTCGATGAGCTCATCGGCCATGGCGGGGTCGTTCTTCGGGTAGACACCGAGGACATCTCCCACCTCGTAGTTGAGCCCGGATCCAGTGAGGTCGAACTCAAAGTGACGGGTGTCGCGAGCCGAGTCGGCCGAATTCAGCTCAAGGTTTGCTTTAAGGATGGCGTGAAACGGCTTCTTTTTGGAGTAACCTGATTCTGCCTTTGAGGGAGGAGCTTTTTGCTCTGTATTTGTCGAGTCTTCGGTAACGCCGACCTGCTCCTTCAGTAACTCATTTACGGACTCGAACCACTCAGCAGCCGGCTCTTCGAAATCGGTGTCGCAGTCAACCCGGGTTGCGATGCGGTTGGCCCCGAGCGCTTCGAGTCGGGCGTCGAAGGCCTTGGCCTGTGCGCAGAAATCCAGGTAGTTCGAGTCACCGAGGCCGAGAACTGAAAAGTTCAGATTCTGGAGTGAGGGGTGGTCATCGGACTTGAGATTCTCCCAGAACTCGATGGCGTTGTCGGGTGGATCGCCTTCGCCCCAGGTGCTCGATATGAGGAGGAGATGTTTCTCGCTGGTCAGGTCGATCTCCGCATGGTCCTCGGTGCTGAGACAGGGGGCGTCGAATCCGGAGGCGGAGAGTTGGTCGGCAAAATCTTCGGCAAGGCTTTCACTGTTTCCCGACTGGCTCGCATAGAGAACCGGGATTCGCAGCTTCGGAATTTTGGTGATCGCAGGAGAGGTTGAATCTTCTGAGATGAGACCAGCGATATAGCCGTTCAGCCAGAGGCGTTGCTCCTCTGTAAAGGGGGCCGAAGTTGGGATGACGGGTAACGTGCTCAAAGGAGAAAATGGATTTAGATTGGTTAGGCTGCTGTTTCGGAGCAAGTTCCGATGGCCTCCTCGAAGAGGTCCTCGCGGAAGATGTGTTTGAGAGGGGGGCCTGATTTGGTGTCCACCCCATCGAGGAGATTGGCATTTCGCATCTGTGTTAGGATCCAGTTGGCCTTATCTGTTGAAGGTCGATTGGCCTCGGGATGCGAGAATACGTGGAAGCTTTTGCTGGAGACATTCGTGTCCGTATTCGGGTCATCGGCAATAAGGCTCGAGCGAATCAACGTTGAATTCATGCCCAGATACTTTGGAAGGGAAAGGACCCTTGCTGCGAGTTCACGTCCTTCGGGTGTTTCACAGAGTTGGGCGGCCTCAGCGATGGCTCTGACCATCGCTATGTGCCGGGAGTGTTCATGGTCCTCGAAAGACTGGCTGACAATGAGCGCTTTTTCAGGATGCATTGGGGAAATGTTTGCAGACTCTGCAAGAATGACTCCTGTTTCTTCGCTTACTGCGATGGAGTTATATGGTTCGCCGACGCAGTAGCCGTCTATGTCGCCCGAGGCAAGGCAGGCGGACATCAGCGAAGGGGGAAGGATGATGATCTGCACATCGCGGCCAGCGATGATCCCTGCGGGGCGGAGCCATTGAAGTAGAAGAAAGTGGTGCGTGCTGAAAAGATGTGGAACCCCAAACGTGAAAGGGCGGCCTCTCGCACCTGATCGAATCGCGATGGCGAGAGATTTCGAATCGGTAACTCCGGCTTCATGGAGTTGGGTGGAGATGGTTATGGCATCTCCGTTGGAATTGAGAAGATATCCCGTGAGGCAGGGATGTCGAAGTACGCCAAGCCCCCAGTTCAGGGCAAAGGAGAGGCCGACAGGAGCGTGGGCCGCTTCGAGTTGGCCGTAGGCCATCTTGTCACGGATCGTTGCCCAGCCGGGCTCACGCATGAGTTCAACGTTGAGGCCGTGCTTCTCAAATAGCTTCGTTTCTTGCGCGATGGCGATAGGCGCACAGTCTACCAATGGGACAAATCCAAGACGGAGTGGCTGTTCAAATCTGTTTGAGTTTTGATTCACATAAAGTCTCTAAAGCCTCTTTCGTGCCAATTTTCGAAGATTGGCCCAATTAATGCTCTCATTGATTTCATTGGTGCAATTAAAAGCGCTCATAACTACTTAGAGATGGAATTATTAGACAGTCGACAACTACGTGCGTTTCAAGAACTGGCCCGCCAGGGAAGCTTCACCGCGGCCGCCCGCACCCTGAGCCTGACTCAGTCTGCGGTCAGTCATTCGATCAAGGCGCTGGAAAGAACCGTGGAGATGTCGCTGTTCGAGCGCCTCGGAAAATCGGTCCGTTTAACCCGGGCCGGTGAGACTTTGTTGCCGCATGCAGATCGGATATTGTCCCGGATGGCCCGGGCGCAGGATGAGCTGAGGCTTCTGGATCGCCCGGGGCATGGCCGTCTTCGCATCGGGGCGACCGTAACGATCAGTCAGTATGTGCTGCCGTCGGTACTGCGGGAATTGAGAGAGAGTTTTCCTGAATTTGATATTTCTGTGACCACTGATGATTCACGTGAACTGATGGGGCTTCTGGAAGCTGGAGATATCGACGTGGCCGTCGCTATGGAGACGAGCTTCTCGGAAAAACTACGCAAAGAGAAGTTGTTCGAGGATAGGATTCAGATGGCTTTGTCTCCGCTCCATCCACTGGCGAATGCGAAGTCGGTTTCAGTCGGGGATATCATGTCGGAAAGTTTCATCTTCTACAGTCAGTCCAGCGAGACCTTTCGGTTGTTGGAACAGCAGTCGATGCAGCACGGCGTGCGATTGAAGACCGGCATGCAGGTGGGGAGCATGGCGGCGATCAAAGAGATGGCGATGATAGGGATGGGCATCGGACTGCTCTCCCCCTGGGTAGCGGAGCATGAGATCGCAAACGGCTCCCTTGTTTTCCGTTCCTTGCCGTGGGAGAATCTGCCTCGGCAGTGGGCAATTCACAGTGATCCCCGTCATGTCTCTCAGACGATCGAGGATGTCTTTGTTGGGATTTGTCGAAACGTTATCAACACGCTCCTGTTGAGGACTGACGGCCTACTTGAGGCTGATGGTTGATTTGCCGATCTACCAGGAAACGAAGCAGGGTTGGGCCATCGGCCTGACCCTGTTTAGTAAAAATGGATCTATTGGTTTGAGGCAGGTTCTCAGTATTTGAAGTCGATCTCGATAGAAGCGCGAGTGAGGTCAGGCTGTGTGTTCTGACCGAAGAAAAAGGCTGTTTTGCCAAGGATAGTGAATCCGTTCCCGAGGTCTTTCGAGGCGACGGCATCGATTTCCTGACCAAAGCTCATATCAAATCCATCGTCCCAGAAGTAGTGGTAGATGCCGGCGATGTTCACGCCGCAATCAAGCTTTGTGCCGATTGATGCGTAGAGGTCGTTGAGGCCAGCGACGGGAGTGGCGAGAAAGCGATCGGCAAATCCGTTGAATTTGTGATTTGTCCCAAGGGGGAAATTGTAACCAACGCCGTTGTCGGAACCCAGATATTCAATGCCGAGGGTTCCTTTGATTCCATCCCAGATGTCTGTCGACAAGGTCCCGTGAGCGTAGTTGGCATTGTAACTGACCGGGTTGCCGCTGCCATTGACCTGGTGGGCGTATTCCGCGTAGTAGTTAACAGCGGAATCAAAGAGTGGCCCGGTAAGAGAGAATCCAAAACTGTCATTGCTGTTGGCGCTGCTTCCAGGTGTCTTGAGATCCATCGAATAGACGTAGGTGGTCAGATCACCAATGGGAAGTCCCTTGTATTTGGCGTTGATGAGGTGGGTGTTGCCCTTGAAATCCCGCTGTGGAGCAAAAGATACTCCGGATCCGAAAATGCGGTTCACTCGCCAGACGTAGCCATAGTAGAGCTCAAGATCGGAGGTGAGCGCCCAAGTGACGCTGGCTGCATCGAATGTCTGCATGTTTTGCCGCCATGCCACGCCTCCTACATAGCGTTGTCCATCGAGACTGATAGCCTGTCGACCGCCTTTAATTCTGAACTCTTCCGAAGGAGTGACATAGGACAGCCAAGCCTGATTCAACTCGTGCGACTCGGGGTCGGCGATAATAGTCCGATTGGGTGGTCCTGAAACACTGGCGGCACGGTAAGCACTTTTGTCAGCAACGAGAGTGCCCTCATATTCAGCGAATGCCTGAAACCCGTTGATTTCTTTTGTGAGTAAACCAAAACGATTCCGCCAGGTCGCGGCATTGGAGGATCTCAGGGGGCCGGCGGCGTTGAATTCCTGGTCGCCGTATTCGTAGCGGGCGCGGATATCAACAGTCAGCTTAACCAGGGAAGGTTCCTCATCATTCAGGACCAGCGGTTCTTTCCCTGAGTCTTCTCCCGCCTGTCCAGTGCTCAATCCGAGAGCCAACAAGGCAGCGATAAGAACTTTGTGTGTCATTTTCATCGTCTCCGAAGAAAAGCGTGAATAGTGCCAGGCGGCTAACGGAAATATCCAATTTCCTAGAAAATTCTTTAATGCGAGCCATGAATCGCAATATATGAGCAAGCTTACCTGATTTTGGAGAACGGGTCCTAGTTCAGGTGGGATCCATGTTCATGCCTTAGTTGACGGGCCGCCTCGAGGGCTTCTGCTGTGTCCACAGGGGCACCAGGATCGGATTCGGCTTTCATCCATGCTTCCAGTGCCGTGCTGAGGGTCGTCTTGATATCGCCGTATCCGGTGTCGGGCGCGAGGTCTTCCAGTTCGTAGGGGTCTTCAAGGGTGAGGTAGAGTTGTTCTTCCGGGCGGCTCATGTAGCGCTTAATTCGCTCATAGCTGCGAGGGTTTTTGAGGGGGTCATCTCCCATCCAGGTGGCCCAGTAGGGATTGTTGAGCCGTCCGCCGCCCATGAGGTGTTTCTCGAGATAGAGTTCATCCGGAAGGAGGTTCTGGATGTAGCGAAACTTCCCATCAGTCACCGATCGAATCGGGTAGCGAGGCCCTTCCGGTAGGTTGTTGTGCATGGCGTAGGCGAACTGGCGATGGGTGTCAGTTTCGCCGCGCAGAACGCCGGCGAAACTGGAGCCATCAACCTGCGGCTCGACTTCTCCACCCGCGAGATGAACAAGAGTCGGAGCGACATCAGCATATTGGACTAGAGCATCAGTTCGTTTGCCGGCGGGGACATGGTCCGGCCATTCGGCAATTAGGGCAGTGTGGAGGCCGGTGTTCCAGTTGGTCCATTTGCAGCCGGGAAACTGCGAGCCCTGTTCGGAAGAGAAAAGAACAAGGGTGTCGTCGCGCTTTCCGGTCGCTTCAAGGGTGTCGAGAATGTCGCCTACCTGTCCGTCCATGTAGGTGATCTCAGCGAGATAGTCGGCGAAGTGTTGGCGAGTGAGCGGAGTGTCGGCAAAGTTGGGAGGGAGATCGATTTTCTCAGGCGGGTACTTAGAGGCGTCGCCCATGACCCAGGGGATATGCGATTCGACGAGGGCGATGACCAGGCAGAAGGGCTCCTCTCCTGCCATGTATTTCTCGATAGATGAGACGTCATGAGCCTGGGTGGGGTCGCGTACGCAACTGGGATCGAATCCTGACACTTTGTCAAAAGGGAAGGAGTCAGCCGGCCTGACATGCACCTTTCCGGCGATGCCGACTCGATAGCCAAGAGGGCGAAGGTAGTGGGGGAGGCTCCGGGTTTCTTTCCGGCTCGATGAATGATTCCAGGCGGCTCCGTTGCTGAGGGGATACTGGCCGGAGTAAAGCTCGGAGCGGCAAGGTTGGCACATGGACGCGGCTACGTAGGCCTGATTGAAGGTCAGCCCCCGCGAGGCCATTTCATCGAGGTTTGGCGTCCGGGCATTCTTCCCTCCGTAGAGAGGAATATCGTTGTAGGTGCAGTCGTCGCCCAGGATGATCAGAAAATTGGGTTTCGCCTCGTTGACGGAGGGGAGGAAAAACAGAAGAAGAAGCGAAAGTGTCAGGAGTTTTCTCATGGGGGAAAAGAGAGAGCAATGCTGAAAGTTGGCCCAACCACTAGACGTTGGATTGAGGGCATCGGACAATTCTTGTGTGGGACCGGCCTCGGGGGATTAGAGGGGGCAGAGGCTCGTTTCAGCCGGGATGGCAGGGAGTAGGAGAGGAAGAATCTCATTGAGATGATCAAGCGACCCCGTCGTCTCGATGCGAGTGGTGGTCGGTTGACTGACTACTGGAGAAGAAGGCAAGAGGCTTTGCACCCTTTTGGCTACGGCCAGTCCGGTATCGATGACTTTCACTTGGTCGGGAAGTTGGGCCCGAATGATCTCCAGGAGAAAGGGGTAATGGGTGCAGCCCAATACGATCACATCAGCCCCTGCCTCAATGAGCGGAGTGATAGCTTCGTTAACGGCCGTTTCAACTTCAGGGCCTGTGAGGATTCCGGCCTCGACCAATTCCACAAACCGCGGGCAGGGGCGAGTGATGACCTTGACCCCGTCGGCATGACTGCTGAGCAGTTGGTGAAACTTCTCGCCAGCAATGGATGCTTCCGTCGCGAGCACGCCGACTACGCCAGTCGCAGTCTGTTCTGCCGCGGGTTTGATTCCCGGTTCCATTCCCACTACCGGGATCGGGTAGGCTGCCCGGAGAGCACCGACGGCGTGAATGGTGGCGGAGTTGCAGGCGATCACAATATGGGTCGCGCCCGATTCAATGAGATGATCAGTGATCTGAAAAACTCTCCCACAGATGACCTCTGGCGTTTTGTTCCCATAGGGACACCACGAGGAATCACCGACGTAGTGAATCGGCACCTCGGGCATGAGGTGCCTGATTTCCCGGAGGACTGAGAGACCGCCAACGCCGGAATCGAGGATTCCGATTTTTATCGGCGGCTGTGGAGGTGATTCCTTCACTTGGCTTTGGCGGCCTTAGGTTTTCCGGCATTTGCCTTGGCGCCCTTGGGCTTTGATCCGGGCATGTTGGGCCAGCGGAAATCGATGGGCTCAGCAGCCGGTTGGGTAAGATCTTCAGGAGAAGGTAGTCCGACGTGAACCATCTCTTTTTTCTCGTCGAGATTTTCGTTGAGCTGTTCTTCGGTGATGGGCAGTGATGACACACCGTCTTCGGGAACATCGATCCCGGCGACCCAGGTGATGGCATTGAGCACGACTTTTCGGAAGTCATCGATCGCCCAGTTGCGGTGCCAGTGGCCACCGGTGAATCCCACGCCGCGTCCGCCGTCCGGGCGATCAATCGCCCACATCATGGTCTGGCGTTTGCCGAGACCTTTTTCTCCAGCAGGAGTCCAGTGGACGTATCGATTGATATTTTCGCGAGTGGGGACGCCGGTGAGAACATCAGCGGCTGTTTTGGGCTCAGCAAAGCGCATGTTGTAGTACCATTCGTCGTTGGCAGTGAATCCGGGTACGCCGCGGCTGATGGCATGATCGCCATCGAGTTCTATTTGCGGGCTCCAGTGAGGATTGGATGAAAAACCGGACTCGTAATGTCCGCCGATCCACTGTTTGAAAAGTTCGCCCTGTTCGCCTTTAGGAACTTCTACTCCGTAGTGCATGCACATGAGGCCGACACCGCTTTTCACCATTTCATCCATTTTGGCTTCGTGTCCGTTGACGGGGTGCCTGTCATTTCCGTCGGAGTAAATCACGACGGCCTGGGCATCTTCGAAAATGGACTCGTCTTCAGGCCAGCCGTGGTGGGAAACTTCCACGGTGACAGGAAGGCCGCTTTGCTCACTGATGGCACGCGACAAAAGAGTGACGCCTGCTTTGAATTCGTGTTGGCCGGACGGGTGGCTGGGTACCCCTGATATGAAAACGATTTTAGTGGGATCACCGGGTGCTGATTTGGCGCTGTCAGGCTTGCTGCACGATGGGAATAGAATGGCGATGGCGCCGAACAGCAGGGCAGACCCGCAAGCGGCAGCCATTGAGCGGTGCCGAGGACTAAAGAAGCGTTCCAAAGATTTCATGGGCGTTACTATGGATGCGGGTGGTGAAATGATCGAGTAATTCTGTGAAGAGGTTTGTCGACCCTAGCCTCTACGATTGTATCGCCAAAGTGATGGGCCCAGGAACTTCAAACCGGCGGATTTGGGGAAACAAAAAGGCTCCCTAGTTGCGTAGGGAGCCTTTCGATTGAGCTTGGTAGCTCAACTTGTGTTGGGGGAATCTAAATTCGTATCAGTAGTCCAAAGCGACTGAACCGACCTCTTCGGGAATGAGGTAATCCTGGCCCATTGTCAGAGCGTCGGACACGGTCTCAAGCCACTGAGCGACTTGAACCTCGGCGAAGCGGGGAAGGGCTGCCGGGTTGTTGAGTGCCTGGGCAAACTCGACCTCAGTGCTCTCCATTGCCGTTTTGAGATCATCAGTAAATGCCGGAAGGGTGACCTGCGCTGCACCCAGATAGCGGGCCGCCTTATCCGCGAGACTGCCTTTCCATGTAATGGCAGTTCGCTCGTCGCCGGGAAGGTGAGCGATGACGTAGTCTGCCTGATCTGCAAAAATTTCAGTGAGGTCAGTGATCTCCTCGTTGCATCGCTCGCTTTGACCGTTCGGAATGACCATGGTCATTTCGGCGTCGAGCTCAGCGAGGAGGTTCTCAAGTTCTTCAGCGGCACAGAACTCACCCCAATTGCGAGCGGCTCCTGTGTGAACGTCGAGAACGACTGCTTCGTGTCGGTCCACTGCTGAAATGAGCTGCGATATTTCAAACTGGTCTTCCAGGTCCCAGAATTCCCCTTGGAAGGATTCTGTCATATCCATCTCGTTCGAGGTGACGAGCAGATGCCTAAGGTCCAACTCAGAGAGATGGTGTGAGATAGCGCGTGCCAGGGAAGACTTCCCGGAGCGCTCCAGATCATTGACGACGACGATTAGTTTTTTCATGGCAGGTTGAATTAGATATGATGAGTATAAATTTTAGAATTACTCTGGCAATACAAAAGTTAATAATCTTTAAATATAAAGATAACCTTTATAAAATCAGGGTCTGTAAGGAGGGTTTGAGTGGGACGTTTCGTGATTTTGCCGGTTCGTGACCCGGCTGATCGGAATGTATTGACCCGTCTGTGTGGGAATCGTTCAGAATAAAATCACAGGATCTGGCTTTTCGTGGCGTGGGGATGCCGAGAGGTCCTTTGCATGGGCTTTGCGCCGAAAAGACGATTTTCACGAGTTCCTGAACTCCGCCGCCGGATTGCCGTTCAAATGGAAAGCCTGCCTAACTTCATTGGGGATTGTGACCCAACGAGCGCCAAAGTTTGTGTCTTATTCGGAAGGGGCTTTTCCTTTGACGGATAGTAATTCCTCCCTAGGGTAGCCGCGGTTCCCGCCGGTGGGCGGGGCTGGAACGTCCGTGCTTGATGGTGCGGATAACCTCGTTAAGTAACGAAACACGCTGATATACCATTATGGCAACCTACGGAATCAACGGATTTGGACGGATTGGACGCAACGTATTGCGCGCTATGTCCGACGAACAACTCAAGAAGGTCGTTGCAATCAACGATCTCACTGACAACAAAACTCTGTCTCACTTGCTGAAGTATGACTCCACCGCGGGTCGTTTCAACGGCACGGTCGAGTTTGACGAAGAGTCAATCACAGTCAACGGACACCGCATCCTCGCTACTGCTGAGCGTGACCCTGCTAATCTCGATTGGGGTGGCAAGGGAGTGGACGTCGTTCTGGAGTCGACTGGATTTTTCATCGATCGCCCGGGTGCTGGTAAGCACCTTGAGGCTGGTGCGAAGAAGGTCATCATCTCCGCTCCTGCGAAAGATCCTGATCTGACATTCTGCATCGGCATCAACCACGAGCTCTACAATCCAGCAGAGCATCACATCATTTCCAATGCATCCTGCACGACTAACTGTCTTGCGCCGATGGCGAAAGTCCTCAACGACTCCTTTGGCATTGAGAAGGGATTCATGAGCACGATTCACTCATACACAGGTGACCAGGTAGTTCTTGATGGTCCTCACAGCGATCTTCGTCGAGCACGAACAGCTGCTGAGAACATCATTCCTTCAAGCACAGGTGCTGCTAAGGCGATCGGCCTTGTCATCCCTGAGCTTCAGGGCAAGCTTCAGGGCGGTGCGTTTCGCGTTCCGACTCCTACGGGTTCCGTCACTGACTTCAGTGCGATCCTGACCAAGGAAACCACCGTTGAAGAGATCAACGCAGCATTCAAAGCGGCTGCTGAAGGTCCTCTTAAAGGAATTTTCTCCTACAGCGAAGACCCACTCGTCCTCAAGGACATCGTGGGCGACCCACACTCTTGTATTCTCGATGGTCTTACGACCATGGCCCAGGGCAACTTTGTGAAAGTTGTGGGTTGGTACGACAATGAGTGGGGATACTCCAACCGCGCAGTTGATGCGATGGAACTCGTTGGCGGCAACCTGTAAAGGTTGTTTCCAATAGTAGATTTTGAACAAGAAGCGCCCCCGACTGCATAAGTTGGCGGGCGCTTTTTTTCTTCAGGGAAGCATTCCCGGGAAAAGAGAAAGAGTAAGAAAAGGAAAAAGACTTCGAAATGAAACTCTCTATTAAAGACATCAATCCAGCCGGAAAGCGCGTTCTCATGCGCGTTGATTTTAACGTGCCTCTCGACGACGACGGTAATATTACGGACGACACTCGTATTCAGGCGGCGATCCCCTCGATCGAGCACCTCACTAGTGGCGGCGGTCGCGTTATCCTGATGTCCCACCTCGGGCGGCCTAAGGGTGAAAAGAACCCTGCTTTTTCTTTGAAGCCGGTCGCCGATCGTCTTGGCAAATTGATTTCAGCGAATGTGAAATTTGTCGACGACTGTGTGGGCGCCGATGCTGACGCGGCGGTTGCTGACCTCCAGGATGGCGAGGTTCTCCTACTCGAGAACGTTCGGTTTTATGCGGGGGAGACTGAGAATGACCCGGCTTTTTCCAAGCAGCTTGCTGCGCATGGTGACATCTTTGTGAACGATGCCTTCGGCACCGCGCACCGGGCTCATTCATCCACTGCCGGGGTGACCGAGTATATTGACAGCTGCGCGATGGGCTTCCTCATTGAGAAGGAGCTCGAGTTCCTCGTGACCAAACTTGAAAATCCACAGCGACCTTTTGTGGTGATCATGGGTGGAGCGAAAGTTTCCGACAAAATTGAGGTGCTCAACCGCCTCATGGACAAAGCCGACGCTTTCATTATCGGCGGCGCCATGGCGAATACTTTTCGTCTGGCCCAGGGATACGAGATCGGGCAGAGCCTCGCGGAGCCAGATAAGACCGACCTTGCTCTTAAAATTCTTGAGACAGCCAAAGCCAATAACACCGAATTTTTGCTGCCCTCCGACACAAGGCACACCAAGGAGTTTGCTGATGATGCTCCGACTGAAGTGACTGAGGTTTGGGGCGAGGGTGGAGCTATCCCTGCCGACCGTGAAGGCATTGACATCGGTGACAAAGCGATCGTCGAGTTCTCTGCGAAGATTGCAGAAGCCGGCACTGTGATCTGGAACGGTCCCATGGGCGTGTTTGAGAAGCGTGGATTCGACCTCGGCACCAAAGCTGTGGGAGCTGCCATTGCTGCCAACGAAGCTGCCGTCACCATTGTGGGCGGAGGAGATTCAGTCACAGCGGCCAACAAGTTTGGCTTCGGTGAGAAGATGGACCATATGTCCACAGGAGGCGGTGCCTCGCTTGAACTGCTCGAAGGAAAAGAGCTTCCCGGTATCGCAGCTCTCGACGACAAATAATCCCTATTGGACAGGGTTGGGTCGGTGACCGAACCCTGTTAACTCAATTTCGAAGACAAACCGCTAAAGCATATTCTTATGAGCCGTAAAAACATCATTGCCGCCAACTGGAAAATGAACATGACGCCGACAGAAACAGTCGCGTTTCTTGTTCCATTCCTCAGTACATTCAACGAAGCGACTTCAGTCGATATCGTTATCGCTCCTTCTTTCATCTCCATGCCGAAAGCATCAGAGTTGATCACGCCGAATGCGGCCGTGTCACTCTCCGCCCAGAACATGTCGCATGAAGCCTCTGGCGCCTTCACTGGTGAGACGAGTGCTGCGATGTTGCAGGACATCAACACCGATTACGTCATACTCGGGCACAGTGAGCGACGATCTCTTTACGGAGAAGACGACGCGGTCATCAATAAGAAAGTCCACGCGACTCTTGCCGCTGACATGAAGCCTATCCTTTGTATCGGAGAGTCGCTCGCAGAGCGCGAAGGCGGTCAGCTTGAGAGTGTGCTCACTTCTCAGCTTGAAGGAAGTCTTGCCGATATTTCTGCCGATCAAATGGCGTCTATCGTGATTGCTTACGAGCCCGTCTGGGCAATTGGAACTGGTGTTACCGCCAGCCCTGAGCAGGCCCAGGATACGCAGGCGTTTGTGCGCTCTGTTCTTGTGAAGCTCTTCGGTGAAGCCGTTGCAGCGGCCACTCCTATTCAATACGGAGGTTCCGTGAAGCCCGGCAACGCTGCTGAGTTGATCGGCCAGCCCGACATCGACGGTTTTCTCGTTGGTGGAGCCAGCCTCGATGCGGGCAGCTTTGCTGAGATCGTCAGTGCTGCCATTGGAGGTTGATAGGCCTCAAAGAGTTTCAGTTGGAAACCTAATAAACTGATTTTGAAAAGCCCGAAGTCTCGTCAGAGGCTTCGGGCTTTTTGTTGGAGTAAGCAGGACCTGATTCAGCTTAGAATTGGCTTGTCACCCTAAACAGGGTCGGCATAGCCTGCTCGTCTATGAAATTCATACTATTCTACTTCGCCGGATTTTCTCTCATGCTGGGGGGCACTCTGACTTTGGCAGATGAGAATCACGAGATCATCGAGAAGGTGATGAAAGAGGGCATGAAAGGCGATGACAGCCCGTTGGCGAAAGTGCTTGATGGCGATTCGTCTGAAAAGGCCACAGCTCATCTTGCCAAATTGGTCCAGACGATGAATGGCACCAAGGCTCCCAAGGGAGATCAGTCAGATTACGATGAAAAAGTGGCAGAATTGATCGCGGCGATGGATGCAATTGCAGCAGGGAAGAACAGTCCTAAGGACATCGCTCGCCTCGATGAAGCTTCGGACTGCAAAGCCTGTCACGGCGATCACAAGCCGAAGAAAGAGTAGGAGATCTTCTTCGTCCTCAACCGAATCTAGCATTATGATTAATTTCAAAATTCTTAGCGATAGCGGAGTGGTCGTTGTAGAGCCCTCAGGACCTTTGTCAGAGGGAGACTTCGAGGGCTTGTCGACTGCGGTCGATGAATACCTTGAGCGACACGAACGGCTCAAGGGGCTCGTGATTCATGTGGAGCAGTTTCCCGGGTGGGAAAATTTGGGTGGTTTTGTTCAACACATCAAGTTTGTGAGGGGTCACCATGAAAAGATCGGCAAGGTTGCTCTGGTTTCTGACAGTAAAATCGCATCCCTTGCCCCGAAGCTTGCCGACCACTTCATCTCGGCTGAAGTGAAGGCATTTAGTTTTTGTGATCTTGATCCTGCTTTGGCCTGGGTCACGCAGGTCTAGCCTCCGATGAAAGCGATCTATCTGGCCAGTCTTGTCGCATTGCTCGCTTTCGGTCCGGTAATGGGGAGCGAAGATCGTCCTAACATTCTCATGATCGCGGTCGATGACCTGCGGCCGATGTTGGGATGTTATGGCGACTCCCGGATGCGGACACCCCATATCGATCAGCTAGCTGGCGAGGGGATGCTCTTTGAACGGGCCTATTGCAACTACGCCAAATGCGGGCCGTCGCGCCTATCTTTGATGACTGGATTGCGACCGGATACGGTGGGGGTCTACTCTCACGGCGATCGCGAAGTGGCTGCTTTTCGTGAAGCGAATCCTGCGGCCATTCCCATGTCACGGTGGTTCAGGGAATCCGGTTATCACGTTCGCAGTTTTGGGAAGATTGATCATGACGGCTGGGCGGTGCCGGAAGATTGGAGCGAGCCGCCTTTCGCAGGACGTGAAGGGGAGATGCTAGAGATCGTTGATGGATCTGCGCCGAATGAAGGGACGATCATTGCCGACCGAGCAGACTGCCCGGTGATGCAGGCTCCTGATGTGGCCGATGATGACTTGTTTGCCGGCCGCATGACCAACGAAGTGATTCGGCAACTGAGTGAGCAGGAAGGGGCGCAGCCCTTCTTTTATGCCGTCGGTTTTCGGAGGCCGCATCTTCCGTTTGTGGCGCCGAAGCGATACTATGATTTGTATGAGCCGGATGAGTCCTGGTTGGCTCCCAATCAGGAACCCCCGGAAGGGGCGCCGACCTTGGCATGGTTCAATTCGGACGGCTACGGCGGTATGATGAAAAAGGTGGGGGATCCGATGCCTGATCCGCTGACTCGAGAGGATGCGATTGCACTGAATGGCTTCGAGATGAGGAGCTACGTTGGTGCGCCTGTTAGAGGTGAGATTTCAAAGCAAAAGCAGATGGAACTTCGTCATGCCTATTCGGCCTGTATTTCCTATGTCGATGCGCAGATCGGACGGTTGCTTCAAGAGCTAAGTGATCAGGGGCTTCGGGAGAACACGATCGTATTGCTTTGGTCGGATCATGGGTGGCATCTCGGTGAGATGAGCGCCTGGGGGAAGATGACTAACTACGAAGTGGCAACCAGAGTGCCGTTGATTGTTTCTGCTCCGGGGATGAAGGGTGGGCGAACGCTCTCTCTGGCAGAGTTAGTGGACCTATACCCAACCCTATGTGAGTTGGCTGAGGTTGATCCTCCTAAGCATTTGGAGGGTAATAGCTTGGTGCCTGTTCTGAGAGATTCTTCAATTGCAGTTAAGGATGCAATTCGCCACGAGTATTCGAGATACAACGGTGACTTCATGGGCAGGGCGATAAGAACAGAGCGGTTTCGATATGTGGAGTGGACGAATAGGAAAGGTGCAGTGGTCGAAGAGGAGTTGTACGATCTGGAGAGTGATTCGACTGAGCGAGTCAATTTGAGTAAGACGAAAAAGGGCGTGGCTCAAGGGCTGCAGCGGCTTCTTCACCCAGTGCAATAATTCCTCGTTGTTCTAGAGCCCGAGCCGTGCTTGTAAGCCCTCTCGCCACTTCTTAGTCGCCGCGTTGTCCACCGCGGTATTGATTGAAATGGTCTTTTCGTAGAACTTGATCAGCTGGTCATAGAGTTGCTGGCGCAGTTCTTTGGAAAGCAGTTCCGGCTGGGCGAAATACTTGGGCTTAGGACTTACGTTCTGCGCGATACACCGGTAGAGGAAAATACGATCGTAGCTACTGCGGAGGGGGAGCCGGCCGAGTTCGCGGAACGACTCTCTCAAGACATCCTGCGTCGCGTCGAATTGACTTAGGAGATGGGCGATCTCTACGCCGTAGAGCCAGTCGGGGCTTCGGTAGCGATGGGTGGGGTCGTAGATGCCTGCGGTCTCCCAGGCGATGATGCCGAGAATCTGTCGCACGAAACTGAGGATGTAGGCATCGAAGGCCTTCTTTCCAAGGCGCTTGCCGCCTTTCCAGAGGATCTCCGATCCGGCGATCCAGCCGACAGCGAGAATTGGATTCGAAGTGAGAAGCATTTTACTGCCCTGCCAAAGGTAGCGGATTGGTTTGAGATAGGGCTGAAGGTCTTCGTACTTTCGATAGACCGTACTGGCCTTTCGAATGTTGTCGGTCATTTTGCGCAGATTCATCTCCTTGACCTCGAGGACGGGAAGTTCCTCCAGGAGAAGGATGATCTGGATCGAGGCGCGGTTGACTGCCTTGAGCAAACTTTCAAGATTGAGCTCGAGCAGGGGGCGTTCGGAGTCGGGCTGGTAGATGCGAGCAATGGATTCGGTAAAGGAGACGAGATCGAGCAGGGCCTTTCTGCCTTCGAATTTTCCATCCTCCCAATAGTTGCCTGAGGAGTAGCGCTGCAACATCAAATCGGACTCCTCCTCGATGAGGGTGGCGACCCGCTCATCCAGGCTTTTGTGCGCTTCTCCCTGCCAGTCGATGGTCTGAAGCATCTGGTAGTCGGGAAATTCCATCCACTCGCCATAAGCCATTAATACTTTTTCGAGCTCGTTACGTCGGGAGTCGAGGCGGCTGGCTTCGGTGCGAATGGCCTCTCGGGCAACTTCGAAGAGGTCCTCCTGTTCCCGTTGGTCGTCTTCTCCCTTTGCTTTCCAGAAGACGGCTGTGAAGAGCCCAATCAGAGCGGTTGTAAACAGAGCCCACAAGAGCCATCGGGGCTCGGGGTTGGCGATGACGATGCCGGTCGCAAGAAAGGCGAAGAGTAGACCGGAGACAAGTCGACCGCCTCGAGAGAGCCGGGATCGCTTGAGTGACTGTTCAATCAAATTCATGAGGCGCGAAGGAAGGCGGCTCAGCTGTCGCCTACTTCTTCGTAGATTCGGGCCAGTTGAAGGAGAAGTGTCTCAAGTTGAGCGTAGTAGTCGTCCTCTTGCAGTGAGTCACGGTTTCGCCGCAGCTGTTTGACGTCGCGCTCTAGTTTGTCCCGTTGGCTTCGCTGTTCCTGCGTGAGCCGACGTTCGAAGTCATTTTTGACGAGCACTTTCTGTCCGGCGCGTTCCCCATCCGGCTCCGCGTCCTTGCCGGGAGTCTCTGTGGCAGTGGTGCCGTCGAACCATTCGGATCTGGATCCTTGAAGGTCTCCATTGTCGTCGAGGAGTGCATGCTCAGTCGAGAGGCGGCCTTCGCTCTCGTAGAACTCGGCGACGCGGTCAGAGGCGTATAGAAAACTCTCCAGGAGGGAAACCTGGTCGTCGTTGTCCAGATCGGCATCGGGCAGCCCGCCGACAGCTTCGGCGAAGTAGCCTCCGAAACGAGTGTAGAAAATCTCGCCCTCATTCTTGTTAGCCGTGATGATGATTCGATTGGGCGCCGAGAGGCGGGAGATAAATGAGCCACTCGCAGATGCGGTATTGATCACCGTGAGCTCACCTTGGTAGTCGACAACCCAGGCGGCGAGTTCACTGTCGGTGAAGTCCGGCCCACGAGCGTTGAATTTAGCCGAGCGGCTGTCAAAGGTTCCGTGACCGATGAGGACGATCCACAGTTCAGGTGTTGTCGTGTCTTTGATCGCCTGTCGAAGCAACTCGGCATCCTGGTGGGTTTCACCGTCAGCTACCTTGTCTGGACTTTTGCCGATGATTTGAATGTCGGCCCTGCCGCGAACAGCAGCCTCTTTCCATTTGAGCGCGGTCTCCGCAAAGATTTCACCGAAATCATCGGTGCCCGAGGCGCCTACAATGACGAGGATCTTAAGGTCGGATGATTCCTGGGCTTCCGAGGGGAGGAGGAGTCCGGCAATAAGGAAGATGATGGAAAGTGAGCGTAGCATATTGAAGAATCAAAGTACCCCCTGACGGCGGCGGATGCCCCATTCTCCGAGAAAACAGGCTAGAGCGAAAAGGAAGAGCCAGGGGGTGTGCCAGAGTGGGCGCTGTCTGATTTCTGAGACTGGAAGGTCGAGCTCTTTTAACAGAGTGGGCAGGAGGTTTACTTCTTCAAGTGTGAGCACCTTTCCTCCAGTGGCTTTTGCGATTCGTTCCAGCCACTCGCGATTAGGCCCGAGGCGGGAGAACTCTTCCGCCTCGGGGTTGAGCGCGCGGGCAACCTGGTCGCTTCCAATCTCTTCCCCGTCACCGTCGAGCACGGTGGCGGCGATACGATAATCGGTTTCATTTTCTGACGCATACTCTGCGGTAAAGAGGCCGGGCTCTTCGAGTGAAGGTTCCGCAGTCAGGGAGGTAGACTCGCCGTCTTCATCGATCATTGTTAGTAAGACGGTGGCATCATCCTGTGGTTCAAATGACTTATTCTTTACCCTGACGGAAACCTTTGTGAGAGGCAGTGGGCCGGAGTCGACTTCCTCCTTCTCCATTTCTACCCGAGTAGGTACCCCGGTGATGGACCAGCGTAGGAGTTGGCGCCAGGTCTTGGCCAGGTTCTCTTGTTGTTCTGAGTCCTTCATTCCCCAGCGCCAGAAGTCGGCGATGGTGACGGCTGCGGATTTCCCCACGCCGTAGCGCTGTGTGATAATCGCGGGAATAGTCCTGCGATCGCTGTCAGTCACTGTTGATAGAATGCTGGCGCCGGGTTTGATCGCGTTGATCTGGTTGATAGCAAAAAAGGGAGGCATATAGGCCAGGCGGTTGGTCTCCTCTTCTTTGCTCGTGCGAAGTCGCATCCATGGCTCGAGCCATCCCTCGCGAGTGAGGTTGTAGGTAGCTTCGAGGGAAGGTATGCCACTTCGAATACGGTCAAGGTATACGGGGAGTAGCCTCCCCACTGAAGTATTCTCCCATTTGCCTGACTGGAATGACTCTTGACCTCCCAGCATGACCACAGTGCCGCCTCGGCGTGAAACAAATTGGTCGATCAATTCCTGTTGTTCCTGAGTGAAGAATTCTGCTTCGAGGTCATCGATTATGATAGCCCGGTAGGAATCAAAGAGGGCATCGGCAGATTTGGGGAATCCATCGCGAAGCTCACTGGAGGAGGCCGTGTTGAGGCGGATGAGGACAGGTTCATCGTATTTCCGAGATTCTTCAGGAATGTCACTTCTAAATCCACGGAAGAGCGGGTTGCTGCTTTCACCGGTCCGGCCCCGCCATTCAAACTTGGGTTCCCGTTTGGCGATCCGAATTAGACCGACCAGTTCGATTTCAGAATCCTGCGCGAGCGCTCTTCGCAGGAACTTGTATTCCCAGTTCGGGCGTCCGCTCACATATAGGATTCGGTATGGGCCGCTGCCTCGATTTACAGAGATGTGACGGAGGTTGTTGCGAGTAGTGAGTTCCAAAGGTGGGCTCTCACCGGTGGGCTCAATGCCGACTTTGAGAAAGGAAATACCGGGAGGCATGGCGGCAAGTCTCAATCTTACCGGCAAAGTTTGCGACGAATTGGAGGCCTCGTCTTTGATCGGAGGGAAGACCAATTCCCGGGAGGCGAGGACTACTCCCTGACTGTTTTTTACGAAGACATTGACGGGGTTGGGAAAATTTCCTCGGGCGTGGGCGTCGATGTGTAAAGTGACCTGAGCGTCCTCGAACTGCGTCGTCTCGGCGTCAACCCGGGCGATAGCCAGGTCGCGGGCGGCTCGATTTTCCTTTCCAACGAGAATGGGGTAAACCGGAATTGGGGCACGGGAGGTGTTGCCTCTCCATTGCTCGAGGGCTGCGTCGAGAGCCTCTGCATCGGTGGCGTTGCCATCGGTGAGGGCGATAATGGCCGCGAGTGGTCTTTTGTCGAAGCGTCGTCGGATTCCGGAAAGTGCTGATACGAGGTCGGATCGATTGTTTTCGAAATCCAGAGAGGAGAAAGAGTCCGTTCGTCGGAATCCACGGTCGAACTGGAAATTCTGCAAACGAAAGGTGTCGTTGAGTTGTTCGATCCAGTCCGGATAGAGGCCCGGTTGTATACCCGTGAGTGCGGTGATAAGGGATTCTGATGGGGCGGGTTCTGTATCAGATAAGGCGACGGTGAGGCCGGCTGAATTGTCGGCAAGAATGGCGAGGTCGTTGGCGTTTTTCTTGGGGAGCTCGTCGAGCATGACGGGTTCCATCAGGGCAAGGGCGAGAAGGACAAGTCCCACCAGCTTTAAGCTGAGCGCGAAAGCCTTAGAGAGCCCTCGCAGTGGGGAATTGCGATAGGTCAGGGCGAGGATGGTGATGGATCCTATGCCAAACGCGATGGCGACCCAGCCCCATGCTTCATTCGCGAATGCAATTGTCGCGGTCACAGGAGAGTGCTGTAGGAAGAAGGGAGCCATGCAGAAGTTCTTTGGGAATGAAGCACGCCTTACTTGCCTGCGCCAAGTTCTTCGTAGTAGCGTCGTACCAGGTCGCGGAATTCACTGGGGACGGGGTCCCGATCGATCGGGGCGATGGGATTTTCTTTGTTCAGCTTGGCGATTTCCTCGCTGAGTCGTTGGCGGAGTTCGAGTAGTGGTTCAGTGATGCGTTGATTGATGCTTCCAGATTCGGGGGCATGATTGTTGCGGGCGAAATCGATTCGCATGGATCGGGCCTCATCGAGGACCTTGGCAATGGAGTTTCTCAGATCATCCTGCGGCAGCATTTCTTCGATGTTTCCCAGGCGGTCGGCCCATTCACTGTAGTCTTCGCCGGTGATGGGACCTGGCTTGGATTCCTCTGCAGGGCGATTGAAGAAGAGGGGCTGCCCCTTGGGGTTTCCTCCAGAAGGAGTCCCGCTTCCGCGATCGTCGCCTCCGAGGCTGGGACTTCCCTGCTGAGCGCGAGAGCCATTGTTGGCGAGACTCTGCGAGCCCCCTTGCTGAGCCTGCCCCGGATTGGGTGAGCCCGGTTGTCCTTTACCTTTACCCTTCCCTTGTCCTTCGCCACCGGGCTGGTCTCCCTGGCCCGGCTGTTGTCCTTGGGCAAGCCCCTGCGGGGAAGAGCCCTGTCCGGGCTGACTCCCCGGAGTTTCTCCCGGCATTTGCTCTGAGCCTTGTTGGGAAGCTGACCCCTTCCCTTTTGATCCAGGGGTCTGTGAAGCCTGTTCGCCCGGGGAAGGCTCTTGGGCATTGCCTTTGCCTTCGCCAGGTTGTTCGGAGGGTGAACTTCCCTGAGGTGGATCGGACCCTGTCGGGTTGCCCGCCTGAGCCTGTTGGGTTCCCTCTTTCTCCGATGGTTGCGGGGAGCCGCTGTCACCGGGTTGTCCAGATTCATCTTTGGACTCAGAGGATTCCTGACCTTCGGGACCCATCTCAGCGTTCGGACTGGTCTCTTCGCCACCCGCGAGGCGTTGGGATTCCTCTCGTGAATCTTCAATGAGGCGATCGAGCTCAGAGCGCGCCAGACGGAGTGCATCAGCTTCGTTGCCGAGAACTTTCTCAGCGGCTGACTCAATTCCTTCCTGCAGTTGGGCTATTCCCCGAGCGGCCGCCTGTTCCGGTGTTCTGGCCTGATTGGGGCGATTGTAGTAGGTGGCTTTGCGTGCTTCCTCAAGGGACTCCTGAACCCCGTTCATCTTGCTGTCTCGGAAAGTTTCATAAAGAGCGTCAGAGAGAAGGGGTTCGGATACTTCCGATTGTTCACTGAGAGTTTTGACTTCATTGAGAACCTCATCCAGTTCTTCAACCTGCTCGGAGATGGCTGCTGCCAGCTCAGCTCTCTCTTGTCGGCCTTCGTCGGAAAATGGGTCGCTGTCGTCGGTGTTGGTAAGTTCTTCTAACTGAGTGCTAATGGAATCTTGATTTTCGGCGAGCTGTCGTGCTTTCTCGCGGAGGCCCCGCATTTCTTCTGTGAACTGGCGGGATGTCCGTTCCCTGAATTGTTCTTCCATCTGCTCCAATTCTTCCTGAGCTCGGGTGGCGGAATTTGCGGCCGCAGCGAGATCACCGTCGTCAAGTTGCTCCGCCGTTTCCTGAATGTCTTCCCGGGTATCTTCCAGCTGCTCACGTTCCTCTGCCATGTTGGCGCGGTTCTCTTCGGAATCCATTCTTTCAGAGAGGTCGTCGACTTCGCGAAGAAGCTCTCGTTGTTCTTCTTGAAGCCGCTTCAGCTGGCGCTCGATTTCAGCCTTTTCTTCTGGAGAGGCGTTCTGGAGTTGGTTCTCGAGTTCTTTGATCTTTTCCGCAATGGCTTCCTGTCGTCGGGCCAGTTCTTTAAGCCGATTTAATACGGCGAGATCCTCTTTCTGTTCAGCGGATTGAGATTCTTCTTCGGCACTGGATTTTTCCTCATACTTCAGCTCCTTTTGCTTCAGTTCGAGGTTCATGTTTCTCTGCTGCTCCTGTTGTGAGGAACCCTGGCTCTGGCTCTGAGACATGGAGATCTCGGATTCGCGGGAGCGTGCTTCAATCAGTTTGGCATAGACTGCGAGGGCAGTCTTGTGGGCCGGTGTGATCAGGTCGCCATCTTGCTCGCTAATGACGAGGGCGAATTCAGATGCCGCCTGCTCCATAAGTGCCTTGGCTTCCGTGAAAATCTTTTTCAACTTAGCGTCTTCGGCTTTGGCGATGGCTTCGTCGACTAGCGTGATCACTACCATTTGCGATTCGAAGACAACGATGAGGTCGCTTGAGAGGGTATCAAAAGGACGCCCCAGATCGTGATCTCGCCTTAGCTTCCACGAGGCATTGATAATGTCCTTCTGCAGCTTGAGCAGCTTTTCTGATTCCCCGGGCTCGCCCTTTCCTTGTTGAGGCTGACCCTCCCGGATGATTTCTTCAAAGAAGCGGACCTCGGCGAAGAACATATCGCTGGTGGTTCGTCTGGGATTTCCCTCCTTGTCCCGGTCCTCTGCCCAGAAATGATAGGAAATGAGATCGCGGGGTTTGGCTCCGAGTTCCTCAATGTCGATCTTCGATATCAAGGGGTGCTTCTCGCCTCCCGCGAGGGAGTTGGCTGTCAGAACGATGGATTTCTCCGCTTCGCCGAATTGATAGGTGAATCCGGCTGTCTCAACACCGACATCGTCCCATACTTCCGCTTCAACCGGCATCTCCTGAACGGCCGAGACGTCAAAATCACGCCCCGGGAAAGTGAGCTTGAGTTTCGGGGGGACATTTTTCTTAACGTTGACCGTGAGCCACGGTGGACGGCGATTGGCCCGGTCGTCGCTGTCAATGAGATGAAGCCGATAGCGCTGGGTCTTGGTGGGTGAATGGGAGGCCAGGAGGATGGTGGAATCATCGGCGTCCGGGGTCAGTGGAATCATCGTCTCGTCTTCTGCAAAGAGTTCCGCTGTAGCTATGGGCTTGTTCACTTTGATACGCCAATCGATTCGCGAGCCTTCCATCACTGTGATTTTCCGGGTGTCGATGATTTCACGGACCGGTTCATCAAGATAGGCAGGGGGAGTGATGATGGCGTCCGCTTGAGAAAGGGTCGGGTATTCGAAGACTGCGATCTTGTAGTCCTCGGATGTCTTCGTTTCATAGCTGACCCTATAGTCGCCGCTTTGATCCACTTTCGGGATGAGTGCAGAAAAGCTGGTATCGTCCAGCCCGACGTTCATGGGGAACTTCAGGATGCCATCTGGCGTTTCGAATTCGACCATGGCGGCAGTGGGCGCTCTACCTGAGAAAGTGGCCTCGATAACGAGTCTCGATCCTTTTTCGATTTCAGTATCTCCCGGTGAGATTTGAATTTGAATTCCGACAGGCTTTGAGGTGTCTGTTTCGACGATCTGATTTTTCTCGATGGTTTTCTGGTGGCCCCGCCCGGGTGCCGCACCCAATAACAGCCACACCGAGAGACAGAATCCTGCCAGAGCAACAAACTGCCCCCAGGCCGCGGTAAGAAGGCGCTTTTGAGATACTTGACGAACCCATCGATGTTTGATGGCATGCTCGCTGACGTCTGCAAGAAGTCGGAGCTGTAGAAAGCTGAGTTCACCGTCAACGGATGGCTTCTGGTCCATCGCAGCGAGAAGCGCTGCCTGAAGATCAGGATGATTCTCCTCGACCAGTCGAGCCAAAGCTCTCATATCGGGCAATCCGGTGGCCCTGGATAAACCTATTGCCGCGCCAATAGAAAGGCAGCCCATCCAGCCGAAAACGGCAGGCCAGGACCACCAATCTCCCCAGCGGGAAGCGGCAAACAGGGCCAACATCCCGACAAGACCAATACTGAGAGTGAGAATGATGACACGGCGTCTCCGTAGTTGCATCTCGGCTTCGAGAACCGGACGGAGACAGGAGGCTAGCAATTTCTCAATCATGGCGCAAAAGAGGGGTCAGCTGGTTGGCTCAGGCGAAAGGTCAGAGTTGCCCCCGGTAGGCTGTGGTCTGTGTCCGGCCAAACCAGACTCTATCATCAGGACAACCAAGGCGGCGAGGATGATCCATTTCCAAAGTTTTTGATTCTGCTCTTTTTCTTCCGATTTGAGCCTGGCGAGCTGTTCCTCTGTCAGTTCAGTTTTGGGGGCGTCTTCGTTTTCGTTGATCAGAGGAATCCCCCATTCAGCGAATACGACAGCGGGGTCGAATGGGGAGGTCTCACCTTCCCGGGGGTTCAGGTTCACTGCCAGTAGGCTCGAGCTTCCCTCTTCCTCAATTTCTTGAAACCCCGGTTCGGAGGCTTCGGTTTCTTCAACATAGAGGGTTGGTGCCGAACGAATGCTGAATCCAGTGTGATTGAAGATCGAGAAGAGGAGGGGAACGAACTTCGAGGAGAGTGCCAGCTGGCTTTCGCGCGGTTCCCATCCAGAGAGGAAGGCGAAGACCGTTCCGTCGCCGATGCGTTTTTCGATGAGGGCGGGGCTCTCCCCGTCGAAGGTGGCGAGAATCCGGGTGGAGGCGTCGATCTCTTTCGGCAATTTGAGCTCTCTATGTTTCCAAAAACGAATTTTGGTGAAGTCGCGAATCTGGGCCCGGGCGAAAGGCTCTAGAACGGGATGTTCGAAGTCGAGGTCGGCCAGAAGTGCGTAGTCATCTGCAGGTGATTCGCTGAGGACCCACTCGGGAGAATCGACTAAAGCGGCGAGTGCATCTGCAGCCGCGTCTGCAGATGGAATTGCAAGAACCAGGCCTCCGGCTTCGGCAAACTCCATCAATTGAATGCCGGTTTCTGTCGTCCATTTGTCGATGACGACGATCACTTCGATAGCGCTGAGGTCGACATCGATGAGCGATTCTGCAGTGGTTACTACGGGAGTCAGTATGGGAGTCGGCTGCAGTGCTCGTTTGAGATAGAAAAGGGGTGAGCCGGCACTTTCAGTCAGTTCCGTATCGCCAGTCACGAGCACGCGGAGAGGGCGAGCCTGAACGGGCGACACATACACTTCGTTGTCGAAGGGGTGGGCATCACCGGCAACTAGGAGCGTGCCTCGTTCCGCACCGGCGGGGCGCGGAAGAGATCGCAGGATCCGGCTGGTGCCCGGAGCTACGGAGGTTTCAATGGCCGTCTCAGGAAAGCCTTTCCATGAGAGGACTGCGCTGGCGGAGTCCGAGTCGGCCGCATTGCGAATGCGAACCCGATAGGTTTCGTCTTCGTCAATGTTCGCGCGATCCGGAGTGGCTGCGAGGTTGATGGAGAGATTGCCGGATTCTTTCGGGGCGAGAGCCAGGCAGCGCACATTGACGTCTTCTGGCCAGGCTTCGTTTTGAAGGGATTTCTGATCGGCGCCTGTTTGGAAATCACTGATCACAATGAGCTCTTTGCTAGTGGCTGGCCGGGAAATGTCGGCAGCGAGTAGGCGGTCGGCGGCACGCGCCATGGCCAGTCCGAGGTCGGTGGGGCGCCACGAGGGTTTGGTTTGAGCTTCCTCTAAGGCCCGGTTAAAGTCGGCCGTTCGTGCCCGGGGAGAAAGCGATGCCCATGCGGGTAGATCGACGATGAGCTCAAACTGATCATCAAAAAAAGCGACGCCAATTTCGTCCCCAACCCCTTTTTTTACGATTTCACTCTTGGCCAGTTCCAGTGCCTGTTGCCACAGGTCCTCGCGTTGCATGGATGCGCTTCGATCCACCAGTACGAAGGTGCGGGAGAAATTGTCGGCCGTGGAGGCGCCCGGCAGGGATTGTAAGAACGGGCGACCAAAGGCAAAGGCGAGCAGAAGCAATGCCAGGCATCGCAAAGCCAGAAGGATCCAGCGTTCCAGCCGGGTTCGTCGGGTCAGCCGATCTGGAGACTTTTCCAGAAACATGTGAGAACTGAACGGAACATGCTCCTTCGGCGGTCTGCGCCGCAGATGGAGGAAGATAGGGACTGCAAGAGCAGCTGCGCCGAGCAGATAAAGCGGGAAGAGGAAACTCACAGCAGGAAAAATTCTGCCATGGTTTGAGAAACAGCGCGAGGACGTTTTCGCGCGGGATTACGCGTAACGCTTGCGTAAGTAGAATGACTCACTGGTTTTGATGACCTTGGCCTTGGCCCTGAGGCGGCGATGGATCGTCGATCACTTCGGCCTCCACGTTGATGACTTGAGGACCACTCGGGGTTCCCGTTGGGGGATTCGCAGTTTGACCCGCGACTGAGACCCGATTTTTCAGAGACTCTCCTACGATTCCCCTCACCACATCGCGCACGGGCGGAAACAGCAGGGCAAAGCCTATTGCATCGGTCAGGAATCCCGGAGTGAGCAGGACAGCACCGGCGATCAGAATCATGAGGCCATCCATGACCTCCTCGTGAGGAAGTTTTCCCTCTGTGATCGCCTGTTGATACCTGGTGAGAGCTTTGAGCCCCTGAGATTTAGTGAGGTAGGCGCCCAGAAAGGCGGTGATCACGATGATGCCAAGAGTGGTGGGAATTCCAATTTTTGAGCCGAGCAGCATAAAAATACACAGCTCGAGAATGGGAATCGTGATGAAGAGGATGAGGAGGCGGCCAAACATGAAGTGAGAGCGGTTTCGCTATCCTTAGACTCGGTTACCTCTCGAAATGTTCAATGAAGAGGTTCTCAGGCGGTTTCCGGGGGAACTTCGCGGCAGTGCTTGAGGCGGTAGGCTCCGTCCACCGGGAGAATGGTTCCAGTGACGTAGTCGGCATCAGATGAGGCGAGGTAGGCTGCCGCTTTCCCTATTTCTTCCGGAAGGCCAAGTCGTCCCCAGGGCAATTTCCCGCCCTCGGCGGCCATGGTGTCGTCGTTGTAGTGCTGTCGCTCTCCCGGGGTATCAATCCATCCAGGTTCGATCGTGTTGACGTTAATGTGGTGTTCGGACAGTTCGATCGCCATGGTCTCGGTCATGGAATTGAGGCCGGCTTTGGCGGCGCTATAGGCAACGCAGCGAGCATTAGGGATGCGGGCCAGAACGCTGGAAATGAAGATGATTTTTCCGGGTTTTGCTTTCTCAACGAAATGGCGAGCCGCCAACTGCCCTATGTGGAAGCTACCCAGTAACGCTGACTTCAGGATGGTCTCGAAGTCCGCGGGGTCGTAGTCGAGAAAGCTTTCGCGCCGATTAAAAGCCGGTACGCTGATGAGAATATCGAGATTGCCAAAGTGAGAGAGGGTGGAATTCAAGGCGGCTTCGCAACCTTCGCGGGAAAAGGTGTCTGCTTCCAGAGAGTGGCAGGGAGCTCCGAGTTGTTCCACACACTCTTTGGCTGCAGCTAATTCGGGGCTGCCGGGACGGTCGGCCAGAGCGATGGAGGCCCCTTCTCTGGCAAGCTCAGTGGCGCATCCCAGTCCGATGCCTCTGGCTCCTCCCGTGATGAGCGCGATCTTGCCTTTCAGTTTCATGGTTAGGAAATCTAGCGAATGAGCCGCTCTGTTGGAAGGCCTCATTCGCGCCGAATTTTATCAAGTCTTGACCTGTGAGGGGTTCCTGTGGAGTTTGCGGCGTGAACCAGGACAACATAGATTTACTCAATTCGGCTATTCGGGATGTGCATGATTTCCCGAAGGAAGGCATCGTATTCAAAGACATCACGCCGATGATTGCGGACGGTAAGCTCTTTCGTCTGACGACGGAAATGTTTGCTGAAACGTTGAACGGGGAAAAGCCTGACAAAGTAATCGGCATCGACGCCCGCGGCTTTATTTTCGGGGCGGCATTGGCTGATCGACTCGGAGTGGGGTTCGTGCCGGTACGGAAAAAGGGGAAGTTGCCCTGGGAGACTACCGGCGTTGCTTATTCGCTTGAGTATGGAGAAGCTCACGTGGAGATCCATCGGGATGCGATAAAGCCGGGTGAAAGGGTTATTCTGGTCGATGACCTCCTGGCGACAGGCGGCACTGCCGGGGCGGCGATCAAGCTGGTGAAAGAGCTCGGCGGAGAGATTATTTGTGTGAGCTTTTTGATCGAGTTGGAATTCTTGAAGGGCCGGGAGAATCTGGATTCCGATGTGAGGGTGGAAGCTCTGTTGGCATATTGAAAGGTTAGTGAACTTGATCCGTCAGTGAAGACATGAGCTACGAGAGCGAAATCTTGAGGGACTGGTACCTGCTGTTTCATTTCGGTTCTCCAGAGGAAATTCTGGACGGAATTGGATTTGATCCATCCGGATTGCCGTCTCGATGTCTGGAGTTTCCGGTGGCGACTGTGGCGGCAGCGGGCGAAAGGGGCGCTATCGGCCGGGCCCTTGATATTGGCTGTGCGGTCGGGAGGTCTTCTTTTGAGCTGTCGCGGTGGGCGGATGAGGTGATCGGGATCGATTTCTCGGAGAGTTTTGTCGAAGTGGCCGAATCTCTTCGGCGGGGCAATGAGACGACCTATCGCCGCTACCGCGAAATGCACTTGTCTGATGATCTTGCCGTCAAGTTGCCGGATGGAATTCGTTCCGAGCGAGTGTCATTCGAGCAGGGCGATGCCATGAATTTGAGAGAGGATTTGGGAACTTTTGACGTGGTTCATGCCGCGAATCTGCTTTGCCGGTTGCCTGAGCCTTTGCGCTTTCTCGACAGGCTTCCTTCCCTGGTGAATTCCGGTGGGCGTCTCGTCATGGCGACGCCGGCGACCTGGTTGCCTGAGTTTACTCCTCTGGAAAATCGCCCAGTCGGACTCACACTCGAATTTATCAAAAAGCATTTGGAACCGGCTTTTGAATTGCTCGAAGTCAATGAGTTGCCGTTTCTTATTCGAGAGCATCAGCGGAAGCTTCAGCTCAGCACTGCGCAGACAAGCGTGTGGATTCGAAAGTAGAATACTTCAGCATTTAGCGGCGCAAACGAGGGGTCGACAGGGCAGTGCCGTGAGGTAGCATTGGGGCTCACGTTATGAAAAAATCTATTGTTTACCTCACTGTTCTCACCGCCGGGCTGATTCTTTCAGCCACAGTCCAAGCTGGCGAATGGGTCGAATTGTTTGACGGGAAAACGCTCAAGGGTTGGAAGCATTCCACTCTGGGTGAAGCGAATTACACGGTGGTGGATGGTGCCATCCGCGGAGAAACTGTTGAGGGTAGCCCCAATTCATTTCTGCTCAGCAAAAAGCAGTACGGCGATTTCGAGCTCGAATTTGACGTTAAGGTTCATGACGGTCTCAACTCGGGTTGCCAGATTCGCTCCCGTGAAAAAGTCGAGGCCGATTTGGAATCTACCGGGAAAAACGGTAAGCCGGCGACTGATTTGAGCCGTTTCTTCGGCCCGCAGGTAGAGCTGGAAGCTTCTCCCGGGCAATCAGCCTATATTTATGGCGAAGCGACGGGCCGGGGTTGGATTTCTCCAGAGCCGGGCGACAAAGGTCACTCACACGAATTCATGAAAAACGGAGAGTGGAATCATATTCGCATCGTGGCGAATGGTGTCAGGATCCAGACTTTCATCAATGGTAATGCGGTTGCTGATCTCTCGGATGAAGGGATTTACGAGACGCACCCCAAGGGGCATTTCGGCTTGCAGGTCCACGGGATTAAGGCGGGAACGGGGCCTTTTGACGTGTCTTGGAAAAACATCCGAATCAAGGAATTGAACTGATCTGCGGTGTGGGGATTTGAAATAAAGGCCTGTTTTTCCTTGCCGCTGTTTCTGCATTTCCCTAAAAACACTTTAGAACGAGCGGGATTTTTGAGTCTCGCTCGGTCTTATAAGGAGGAGGGCCCCGGTGCTGCGAAAGCGGCACCGGGGTATTTTTTTGAACTCAAGGAGGGTTGAATTCATTGTTCTATTGTCTTCAACAGCGTCTGCGTGACGCTCTATTTTCACTGTTTCGAACTTTTCAGGGAAGTCTTGGCCTTGCCTCTCCCTATGATTCAGCGACATTGTTCGAGTCAAAGGGTGAGGCACAGGCATGAGCGATATTGCAACCAACAGGAAAGCCCGCCGGGATTTTCACATTACTGAGAAGTTTGAAGCCGGAATGGAGCTGAAAGGGTCTGAGGTGAAGTCAATACGTGCCGGGAAGGTTAATATCGGTGAATCCTATGCCAGGGTCGATCGCGGCGAAGTCTGGTTGTATCAATGCGATATTCGCCCCTACGAGCGAGCGAGCCACGAGTTACATATCCCATTGCGTAATCGGCGCCTTTTACTCCACAAGAAGGAGATACGACGGATGGCTGATCTCAGCGATCAGAAAGGGGCGACATTGGTGCCTTTGCGACTTTATTGGAGAAATGGCCGAGTCAAAATTGAGATTGGCATCGGAAGCGGTAAGGACCAGCGGGACAAGAGGGAGGATCTTAAGCGCAAAGCGCATGAACGTGAAGTGGAGCGGGAGCTCGCTCGAGCCCACAAATAGAGTGGGTGAGGGATTTCTGTCTGCTTATTTGAACTGACCTCAAGAGAGGAAGTCAGTTGACTGTCTCTCTGAATCCCGTTCATTCAGTGACTACTGATGGGATCGAATTTTGGCCAATTGTTTCGTATATCCACGTGGGGAGAATCCCACGGTGGAGGTGTGGGTGTCGTCGTTGACGGGTGCCCACCTAGCATTCCTTTGACGGAGGAGGACATTCAGATCGATCTGAATCGTCGTCGCCCCGGTCAGAGCGAAATCACGACCCCTCGGAACGAGGCTGATGCCGCCGAGATACTTTCAGGCACTTTTGAAGGACTGACTCTCGGTACGCCAATTGGGATTCTGGTTCGCAATAAGGATGCGCGCCCTGAGGCTTATTCGGAGATGAGCGAGAAATTTCGCCCCTCTCATGCAGACTACACCTACCAAGCCAAGTATGGGATCCGGAATTGGCAGGGCGGCGGTCGATCGAGCGCTCGCGAGACCATCGGCCGGGTGGCAGCTGCAGCGATCGCCAAAAAAGTAATTACTCAATGCTTTGCTCCCGATCTGGAGATTCTTCCTTTTGTCGAGTCGGTCGGTGATATTCGAGCCAATGTCGATACCTCAACGGTGACGCGGGAGATGATCGAGTCGAACATCGTTCGAACGGGTGATCCTGAGTCAGTCGAGCCGATGACCAATTTGATCAAAGAGATGCGGAACGACGGGAATTCCGTCGGTGGCGTAGTCGGTTGTGTGATCCGCAATGTTCCAGTTGGCCTTGGCATGCCGGTATTTGATCGGCTGGAAGCGGATCTGGCCAAAGGGATGCTCAGTCTGCCGGCGACAAAGGGCTTTGAGGTTGGATCAGGTTTTGCGGGCACCCGAATGACGGGAAGAGATCATAACGACCCGTTCCGAATGGAGGATGGAAAAGTGCGAACGACGAGTAATCGTTCCGGCGGAGTCCAGGGCGGTATTTCCAACGGCGAAGATGTGGTCTTCCGCGTCGCATTCAAGCCGACGGCAACGATCATGACTTCGCAGGACACGGTCACCAATGAGTTTGAGAATACTGAATTGAAGGGGCGAGGTCGTCACGACGCCTGTGTTCTGCCGCGTGCAGTGCCGATGGTTGAGGCGATGGCTGCGTTGGTGCTGGTCGATCACATGCTTCGTCAGCGGGCCCTCTGTGGCCCGACCCGGGAAGGTGAATGACCGATTACTTTCCCATCCTTCTGGCTCTTTTAATTGTCGTGATCGGTTTCGTGACGTCTATGAGCCATGGCGTTCACAAGTTGCTCATTTCAGGGTGTGCGGCGGCCACCGCTATCGCTCTATTCTTTTTGATCATTCACTGGGTGCCCATGGTAGGGGGAATTTTCTCCGACACTGAGATAGCTTGGCAAATACTCGTGGGCATCGGGGCTGCAAGTGCGCTCATTGCCTATGTGATCAGTCGGATTATCTTTGGTCTTGTTATCAAATGGGTGCTGGGTGCTGACAGTTCCTTGAATTCCCTATCCGATGGAGTTCCCGGCGCTCTTCTTTCTCTGATTCCGAGTCTGGTGGGTGTTTTTTTCCTATTCACCTGCGCCCGTATCGCAGGGACCGTGTTGGAACTCAACTACACAGAGTCACTATCCCGTGAAGGGATTATTGATATGGTCGGTAAAATCCCCGATTACCCGGTTGCTGCGAAGTGGCGAAATGAAATTGAGAGATTGCCGTTGATTCCGACGGCGCTCGATTTGACGGATCCGTTCAGCAACCGAGCCAACCGAAATACAGGTGCCCTCGTAATGATAGGCCGTTCAGGATCCCTTCGGTCACATGTATTAGCTGACCCTTCGACAGCAGAATTGGCGGGGAATGAAGAGATCCATGCCCTGACTCGAGATCCTGCGGTGTTCCGGGTTTTAGAAACGCATGATCGGGTCGCCCTTGTTTTGAATTCGAAGGTCAGGGAGGTTGCTTCCAGTGGTGACCTCAGTAGTAGTTTGAGAGAGTTTAATCTGCAGCGCTCGCTAGAGGGGTATGTTGATTCGTTGGAACCAGTAATGCCGCCGCAGAGCATCGAAACCGAACCGTGATTCATGGGAATTCAAGATTACACCGCGACAATTGGACTTGAGGTCCATGTTCAACTTAAGACAGAGAGCAAGATGTTCTGTTCCTGCCCTGTGCAGTTTGGTGAGCCTCCTAATACGTTGACCTGTCCAACCTGCCTGGGATTGCCGGGAGCACTTCCCGTTCTCAACGCTGGAGCAATCGAACGGACGATTCTGACGGGGCAGCTTCTCGGATGCACCACCCCTGAGGTCGTGAAGTGGGACAGGAAGAATTACTTCTATCCTGACATGCCCAAGAATTATCAGATTACTCAGTTTGATCTTCCTTTGTGCCTTGATGGTGGAGTCCCACTCTATGAGCTGGCCTATCCCAAAGATGCTCAGAAGAATATTGAGAACCCGGGCAAAGTCGTGAAGCTCACCAGAATTCACCTTGAAGAGGATGTGGCCAAGTCGACTCACCATTCGACATACACCACGATTGACTACAACCGTGCCGGAACACCTCTGATGGAAATTGTTTCGGATCCGGATTTAGATTCCGCTGAAGAAACCGTCGCCTACCTCAATTCACTGCGCCAGATTCTGGTATACAGCGGTGTGTCCGATGCTGACATGGAGAAAGGGCAGATGCGCTGCGACGTGAACATCTCGGTTCGCCCTAATGACCAGAAAGAACTGGGCGTTAAAATTGAGTTGAAGAACCTCAACTCAGTTTCCTCAGTGCGTCGCTCTATTCACTATGAAGTGGGACGCCAGATTTCTGAATTGGAAGCTGGAAATACCCTGACCCAGGCAACCTGGCGTTGGAATGATGAAGTCGGCCAGACGGAGATTATGCGGACGAAAGAAGACGCGCATGACTACCGCTACTTCCCGGATCCGGACCTTCTTCCTGTTCGCACTGTCGAGATGCTTGAGCGCGTTCAAAAGGATCTGCCTGAGTTGCCGCACCACAAGGTGGAGCGGTTTGAATCTGAATATCGAATCACCCACTATGATGCCTCAGTGCTCACCTCAGAGCAGGTGCTGGCGGATTTCTATGAAGAGGCGGCCAAAGGGAGCTCGTCTCCCAAGAAGGTGGCAAACTGGGTGATTAATAATCTTCTCGCGGAATTGAACGAGCGGGAAATTGCCATTGATGAGTGCCCGGTTGAGGCAACGAAGATCGGAGATCTGGTTGACCTGGTTGAGGCAGGACAAATCTCTAATAATCAGGCTAAGGAAGTTTTCGCTGATTTGTTTGAGAATCCTGAAAAGGCCCCGGCCGAAATCGCAAAAGAGAAAGGTTTTGAGCCAGCCGACTCGAGTGAAGTGGAGGGCTTTATTGATCAGGCTATTGCCAGCAATCCCGGGCCGGCCGGAGAGGTCACGGAAGGCAATGACAAGGCTGCTAACTTTTTGACCGGGCAGGTGATGAAATTGTCCCGGGGCAAAGCGAATCCGAAGCAGGTGACCGAGATGATCCTTGCCAAGCTTCGCGGGTAAGCAGCCTCGCTTGACTAAAGGAGCGTCGAATCGTCGCGTCCTTTGAGCTTGATCAGCTTCTTCTTGATGACCTCCAGCTCAATCGTGAGTTGGTAGGACGCTTTGACTATGTCAGCGGTAGTTTCTTCGTTGCCAAGGTGCCTGGCCGTGGGAGTGATTTTCATCATCTCCAGAGCGATGACTTTGCAAGCATCTTCAATTTTCTGAATGGCGTCTTCCTGCGTCATGAAGTGGGGATGGGTCAGATGGAATAGATCTCAACAATGTCATCAGGGATCGCCTGAGGACGTCCGCTTGTCAAAGAGACCATGGTATAGTCCAGCCATCCCTTCGCTACGACTTTGTTGTCCGATTCCTTGGTGATCTCAAAACTGACTTTGACGCCGCGCTTGTGAACTTCTTCGACGCGGGTTCGAACATTGGCCGTGTCGCCAATGAACAGGGGGCGCTTGTGCTCGATATAGGAAGAACGTACCACCCAGCTGAATCCACGGGCAATGAAGGCCTCCATCGACATTCCGTAGCAGCGTTCCATCTGGTCGTAGCGAGCAGCGAGCACATAGTCGTAATACTTCGAATTGTGAACGTGTTGGTTCATATCGATGTCATCCGGGCGGACTGAAATACGACTTTCGAAGTAGCTGAATGAAGACATGACGGAAACGTTTGGAGGCTCCGGTGGAACCTGCGATTTTGAAACTGAATACCTGATCCGTCGAATGAACAGAAAAATCGGGTTGTATTCACTTGGAAATATAGGATTTTTAATAAATATGAAATTTCTCAAGTCAATTGTCTACCGTCTACCCCAAGGGTGGCAGCGCGGGCTTCGCAACTGGCACTATTTCCGCAAGCTGTCTGCGGCTAAGCTGGAGGACGAGGCAGAGTTGGGTGTGGTTCCCCTGTTGGTGAAGCCTGGAAATACAGTGATGGATATTGGGGCCAATTTTGGTCTGTTCACGCGATTTCTGTCGGAGGCTGTTGGCGACGGAGGTCAGGTTTTCTCTTTTGAGCCGACTCAGGACATGTTTGAAGTCCTTTCTCACAACGTGAAGCGATCCGGCTTCTCGAATGTGAAGTGCTGCAATGTGGCTCTTTCGGATGAGTCAGGAGAGGCTGAAATCTATATACCTAGGCGGCCCGACGGTACTCTGAACCACTACGAGGCCTGCCTCAGGCCGGTGAATGGGTCATCTGACAATGTGGCGAATCGTGTGCAGGTTCTGCCGGTGGACCAGTTCTGCGAGGATTCAGGGATCGAGAGAGTCGACTTTATCAAATGCGATGTTGAAGGGCACGAAATCGCGGTCCTGAAAGGCGCTGAGCAACTCATCAGCTCCTGCCATCCGGCCATCCTTCTCGAAGTCAATGAGCCACTGTGCGACGGCGGGCACGGATCGAGAGTTCGTGAACTGGTTGAATCCTTTGGATACACTATTCACATCTACGAGAATGGAAAGGTATCCCCGTGGCAGCCCGAACAAGTCAGGGTCAACTATCTGCTGCTGCCTGCGCAGTAATCAGGCAACGTATTGTCGCTATCGGAACAGACGGTTGATGCGACTGTCGCGGCCACTTTCGTATTCGATCGGCTCAATCTTCTTATTCCTCTTCACGAAGGCTTCTTGCTGGACTCGCTTGTCGGTAGCAAGAAAGAACTCAACAGGACCGGACTCCTCGCGATAATAGATCATTTCGGGATCCGGCGCGAGAGGAGCAGGCTCAGGACCAATGCGCGCGCCCTTGGATACCCAGCCGGGTACGCCGCCCATTCTGACTTCATCATCGACGGCACAGCCGACAAAAGCGAACGAGGCGAGAGTAAGGAGAGGGATAGAAAGCAGACGGATCATTGGAGTTTTAGGCAGGAATTTAGGTCTGTTGCATTAACTTGCGACGCCGAAATTAGGCCAAGATTTCAGAATTTCTATACGAAAAATGTATCCTCGTGCGAATAAGGGGGGGAACAGCAGCAGAGAAATCGAATTTCACTGCCTTTATCAGCTGTGATTTGATGCCACTTTTCCGCTGGGATCAGGATAGCATCCCCGACGCTCACCTCTTGCGAGACTCCGTCAAGTTCCATGGTGCCGCGCCCTTCCAGGATGAAGTAAATCTCCTCGCTCATTCTGTGCCAGTGTCGTTCAGTGGATCCGCCTGAAGGGAGCTGGGCCTCTGCGAGGCTCTGATTCTCCACCGGAGCATTGGTCAAATCGAGGAGGCTACGGATGGTTGACCCATCGGCTGTGGTGAATGGCTTCTGCTCTGAAATTTGATTGACGGTCATGCTTGAATTTTGAGTGAGTCACTTATGCCCTGGGTGCTGTTCTTGAGCATTGAATTGCGTCTTTTTGAGCTTTTATTTCTGCTTCCACGCTATTATTTGGAGGAAGTGTAGACCAAGTTAATTTCAGAGCAACCTAGTTGCCCCTGCCCACGTAAGCGGCACATATTGGAGTTCATCCCCTGACATGAGCGAAAAAGACGAGTTTTTCAATATCCCGGAACCAGATAATCCGCCCAGTCCGGTTCAACGAAAGAAGAAGCGTGGATATCTGAGCCAATCCGTCATCATGTTGTTGTTGGGGTGCGCAGTCGTGGTACTGGGGCTCATCGTCGTCGATGCGACTAACTCGGGAGGGGCTATCAAGCAGAAGCTAATTTCTCTCCTCGGAGGTGAGACCGAGCTCCCGCCAGCGCCTGAGCCGAAAATTATTGAAAAGGTGATTGAGGTGCCGGTTGAGAAGGTGATCGAGGTGCCGGTTGAGAAGGTGGTGGAAAAAATCGTTGAGGTGGAAGTGTTGCCCCCCATGCCTTCGAAGTATGTTTCGTGGAAGAAGATCGATACGGCAAAACTCTGGAGTGAAATCCCGGTGAAGACCGAAATGATCACCAAGCAGGGCGACACCGCGGTGGTGGAGCGTGTTCGGGACGAAAGTTTTCAGATCGAGATGAAGGTTCATCTCACGGTGCCAAAACCCAATCAATCAGCAGAAGAGCTGGCAGGGATTAATTCTCATCTACCCAAGATGCTGAATGATTTTGAGACGCTGGTGAAGGGGGCTGAAGTGTCTCCGTTTTATCATCATCTATACGAACTGAAAACTGATCGCATCCAGCAAAAGGTAACGCGGATCGATGAGTTGCTGTCACGCCACAATTTCTACGACCTCGAGACGGTGTTGCAGATGAGCCATCCTAGTACAGGCGCTAAAGTTCTATTAGTGCAGGGGGAAATGGATGTGGTCTCTGATGGCTCCGATGGAGATCGCTGGCCGGAATTAGATAACTACATTTCGATGTCTCCTTACTATCAGCCGTTCACCAGCTTTGGATGGGCTAAGCAAACTCGTACGCCCAATCCTCTGTTGGCGCGCTGGGAGGAAAACTTGAAAAAATATGAGAAGGAGTTCGCCATTCCCGGGCTCACTATTGAACGGAATCGATTTCTGCGGGCGAGTATAGATGAGCACAAAGTGGGTATTGCCGATTTGAAAGGGCGAAGTTTTCTTATCGCTGAGGCTGATCCGTTTATTGTGCTTCCATTGTCCTTCCTCGGAAGGAAGGATCAGAATTCTTTTGGTCCGGCGATAGGCGATTATGCGGTTGTGATCTATGGCGATAAACTTTACCCGGCCATTGCGGGCGATGCGGGGCCGAGTTGGAAATTTGGTGAGGCGTCTCTCAGGGTCGCTCGACATTTCAATGAGAAAGCGTCGCCCTACAACAGACCTGTTAGCGAGTTGGAGATTACTTACCTGATTTTTCCGGGTTCGGCTGACAAGACGAAATCTGCGCCTGATCTGGATGCCTGGCATGCTCGCTGCAGCGAGTTGATGGAAGGCATCGGAGGCATAGGCGACGGGTTCGAATTGCATCACTGGGAGGATTTGATTGCTAAGAAGAAAGCTGATCAAGAGGCGGTGGCGGTTTCTCCGGAGAGTGATAGCACTGAGGAAGATAGCGGGGCTGATTCTCCTGCAGAGATAGAGATGAAAGCCCAGGAAAGTGTCGTTTCTGGCAGCGAGGTTCCGGAGGCGGAGCAACCTTGAGCAGGGAAGAGGACCCTGAGCTTATACGGGTTCAGCGTACCTTTTTTGCCGAGTCTGCTCGGGCGGTCTGTGCTGGAGTCATTGAAACGGCCTTAGCGACCTTCGGTGTCCTTATTGCGGTTAAGGTGTTTCATTCCGGTCCGGGGGTGAAGGCCATGTTGCTGGCTGCGCCCGCAATTGGGTTGATAGCAAGCCTGGGCGCGGTTTCATGGGTCTCGAAGTCCCGTCTCAAAGCGAGCCACGCGGCGGGAGTGATCAGCCTCCTCAGTATGCTCGGATTTGGGGTGGCCGCGATAGGTGCGAGGCATGAACTGTGTTTCCTTGTAGGGATCACAGTGGGGATTGGAGTGATCAGTATGGCGCTCCCCCTTCAGACTCACTATCTCAGGGTCAACTATCCCGCTCGTCGTCGGGGCCGGTTATTTTCTGTGTCGATCGTGATTCGGGCGGCGACCGCCATGATCGTCAGTTGGACATTTGGGGAGTACTTGAACGAAGATTTTAATCGTTACCCAATTCTCCTTTGGTGTTTTGGTGGAGCCGCTGCGGTGTCGGCCGTGTGCCATTTTGCAGTGCCTTCTGAGCCGTTGCGGCCGGCTGAGCAGAAACTACACGGATTCATGGAGTCGGTTCAATTGAGTCTTGGTGATCGGGTATTCACGCGTCTGCTTGTTGCTGCGATGGTAATGGGAGTGGGGGTGCTCTCTGCCAATGCTTTGAGGGTGGATTACTTGGTGAACCCGGAACATGGCCTCAATTTCGATGTCAAAACTGTCAGTCTGATCACCGGGGTGGTGCCATCGGCGATGAGGTTGATCTCGACCTTTTTCTGGGGCTGGCTTTTTGATCGAGTGAATTTCTTCCGACTACGGATCGCCATCAATGTGATTTTTCTGGTCGGAATAGTGCTCTACTTTGCTTGGCCTGACACCCGATTGATTGTAATAGGCAGTGCCTTGTTTGGTCTGGCCCGCGGAGGAGGGGAGATTCTATTCAATCTGTTTGTGACTAAGTTTGCGAAGCCCGAGTACGTCGCTGACTACATGTCGGTTCATACATTCCTTGCGGGGATCAGGCTTTTGCTGGCCCCGTTTCTCGGGTTTTTTCTGGTAAAATGGGCGAACATTCCCGTCATGGTTGCGTTCAGTATTTCCCTCGTCGTGGCGTCTGTATTCATCGTTGGTTCGGTTGCCGGGCACCGGCGTGACGAAATGGGAGAGGGAGGAAGTGCATCTAAGGTCTGAAAAACGCTGGATATTTATGCTGGCTTCCCTATAGAGTTTCGACATGCCGAATCTCAACAAAGTACAGTTGATGGGAAATATGACCCGGGACCCCGAGGTGCGATACACGCCGAAAGGCACAGCCGTGACCGATGTGGGTCTGGCCATCAATCGCAATTTTACGCTCGATGATGGAGAACGGCGTGAAGAAACGACCTTTGTCGACATCACTTTCTGGGGACGCCAGGCCGAAGTGATTGGTGAATACATGAAGAAAGGGCGCCCGCTCTACGTCGAAGGACGGCTCCAGCTTGATCAGTGGGAAGACAAGACGAGCGGCCAGCAACGCTCGCGATTGAAAGTGATCGGGGATAACTTCCAGTTTCTCGGAGGTCGTGATGATGCCGGCAGTGGGGGCGCGCGCGGCGGGGGTGGTCAACAGCAAGCCCCGCCTCAGCAGCAGCAGGCACCTCAGCAGCAAGCCCCGCCTCAGCAGCAGCAAGCCCCGCCTCAGCAGCAGCAGGCACCTCAGCAGCAATCTCAACAGCAGGCCCCTCAACAGCAGCAAGCTCCGCCTCAGCAACAACAGGCACCGCCTCAACAGAATTACGATCCCATTCCGCCGTCTGACGACGACGATGACATTCCGTTTTAGGCCACTAGTAGGGGAAATAACCCTGTTGGCTCAATCACCAAACCCTATTGAATCGCGCTATTCGAGGCGCGGTGTGCATCAGAATTAGCTTCAGTCGTATTCGTTGTTGCTAAGCTCTTTTGCCCAGTGTTCGAGAAAGAATCGCTTTTCCTGAGGGAGCAGTGTTTCCTCGGCTGGACCGATCAGAGGGCGCAGCGAGGTGGACATTTGCAAGGTGACGGCAATGAAAATCCCTGCCCAGACGAGGATGTAGACCGGGTTGGTCACGCCGGTTGATCGGGCACCCTTGAAGATGAGGGAAATGCCGAAGCTGATACCGATGATCCAGAAGCTGAGCAGGAGGAAGCCCATGAATCCGATCGACTCAGTTGATTGGGTGAAAATCCACGACACGGGACAGAGGCCTGTCAGTATCATCCCCACTAGAGCGAGGCCGGCGAGAAGGATCCCCGAGGCTTTGCGCAAGGTCATATTCATGCCGTTGAGACAGCTGAAGACATAGAGACTGGGAAGGGTGATGAGGCTGGCCACGAGTCCTCCGGCCGCTACCTTGAGCGGGACTGCCCAGATTTGATCTCCGCCGGAGAACAGCCCCATGATGAGCCCAAAAAGGGCGAGAGATCCAATGGCGATCACCGAGAGATTGATAGCGACGGTCTTCGATTCGCCTTCTTGAAGTTCGAAGAGGAGACGTCCCGGAGTCTTTAGCAAGGCATCGATGGTATTCCCCAAATTCGGGCGTTTCTCGAGAGGAGCATAGGTCATTTTGTCCTCTGGCAGTGCGGGAGGCGTGGTTGTATTGGCATCGTCTTTCTGGTTCATAGCGTGGGGTGGTTGTTGGGTATGGATTGAGTTACAGAGTGAGCCGGAGAGCCCACCAGACAGATTCGTAGAAGTTGCCCTCGAAGAGATCGGGGCGGAGAAATTCGATTTTCAGGCCGGGTTGGCCGAATATGGGGCGAAGGAGAAACCCGATCTGGGCTCCGACGAACAGATTGCCGGCGATGAGCCCGATGAGGCAGTTTCTGGCCGCAGCAGCACTGGTGGTAAAGTGCCGCAGGAGCCGGTGCAGTCGCCAAGTCGAGACGAGTCCAGCAAAGGCGATAATGGAGGTGTGGATCAGAATGAGCCGGCGATGAGCGTCGGGCCCCTGCGGTGAATCCGGGGCAGGAGAATCCAGCGCCATTCCCAAGGTGATAGGGGAGAGCGAGCCCACAATCAGGGCAAACACCGTGAACGCGGTAAGGATGGCGAGCGCGGTTTGAGAAAAGGAGAGCCGGCTGCCAAGCAGTTGGGCCAGCATTCCATTGATGAGCCCGTTGACCGTGAGAGTGAGGACAATAACGAGCGGCAGCTTGATGCCAACGTAGAGCGCCATTCTGGGGCCCTGCCACATGCCTATCGATGTGCCGTAAAGTCCGACTCCGAGAGCGATACTGACGAGACAGAAGGGGATGGCCCCGCGGTTGAGTGAAGCGGTCCACGGAGTGGCCGTCTCATCACCATTGATGAGTAGGTCCTTCCAGGTTTCAGCGAGGGTTAGATGTCCGGGAGCCATTCGAAGCGTTCAGTAAACGCTTTGAAGATGGCCTGGCTATGTGAACGCCGTGCGAAGACACCGTGAAAACGGTGTGAAAAAAATAAGGAATGATCGATCGAGCGGCAGCGAAGCTTTACAGCTCCACTGTTGATGCACTCTGAATGCCGTCGATCTTCAGGATGCCTTCGAGGGCTGCCTGATCGATCTTGGAGTCGACGTTGAGAATGCTGAGCGCCTGTCCGCCGACTTTGTTGCGGCTGAGTGACATGCTGGCGATGTTGATGCCGCTTTCTCCTAGCACATTGCCGATGGCACCTACGACGCCGGGGGCATCGGAGTTTTCAAAGATCAAAAGATGGCCTTCAGGATGCGTGTCGATATTGTGCGCGTTCACTTTCACAATACGGGACTCGGCACCAAAGAAGGTTCCTGAAACGGAAACCTCTTCTTTGTCGTTGCCGACGGCCACTGTGATGAGATCGGTGAATTCGCAGGTATCGGCAGGACGAGACTCAGTGACACGAAGGCCTCGATCTTCTGCCAGGGAGGCGGCATTGAGATAGTTCGCTGAACCGGAGGTGGCACCGACTTCGAGATAGCCTTTGAGGGCAGAGCGGGTCACAAGAGTCGTGTCGATTTCACTGACCTTGCCGTTGTATTCGATTCGGAAGGAGTCGGGCTGATTCGGGGCGAGCTGGTTGATGAGTTTTCCCATCATTTCTGCTAGTCCCAAGTAAGGCCCGATTTCTTTCAGCGTGGCCTCGTCGAGATTGGGCATGTTGATTGCGTTGACCACGGAGCCGTGCAGGAGGCGGTCGCGAATGGCCTCCGCAATTTCGATGCCGACATTTTCCTGAGCTTCTTCGGTGGAGGCCCCCAGATGCGGGGTAAAGACCATTTCTTCGCGAGAAAGGAGTTCGTAGTCAGCAGAGGGAGGTTCGTCTTCGAACACGTCGAGAGCGGCTCCGGCGACTTTGCCCGCCTTGATGCCTTCGAGAAGGGCCGCTTCGTCGATGAGTCCGCCGCGGGCGCAGTTGATAATCCGCACGCCAGGCTTCATTTTATCAATGCGTTCTGCGTTGATGAGATGAGTGGTCTCGGGCGTCTTCGGCATGTGGAGCGTGATAAAGTCGGCCTGTTCGACGGCTTCATCCACGGTCTCGCAAAGCTCGACCCGCATGTTCTTGGCCATGCTGGCGGCGAGGTAGGGATCATAGGCCACGACGCGCATGCCGAATCCCATGGCGCGCCGGGCGAATTCGCCACCGATACGGCCCATGCCGAGAATGGCGAGTGTCTTATTGTAAAGCTCAACGCCTTTGTAGGCTTTGCGCCCTTCTTTGAAGCGTCCTTCAACCACGGACTGGTGTGCCTGTGGAATATGACGTGCCAGCGACATCATGAGGGTGAAAGCGTGTTCCGCAGTCGAGATGGTGTTGCCCGCGGGTGTGTTCATCACCACGACACCGTGTTTGGTTGCGGTGGGGATGTCGATATTGTCGACACCTACACCGGCACGGCCGATGGCGCGCAGGGTGCCGGAACCGGCCTCGATGACGGGCCCGGTTATTTTGACCCCGGATCGGACGATGATACCCTCGTAGTTGGGGGCAAGATCGATCAATTCTTCTTCGCTCAAGCCCAGTTTGACATCAACTTCGATGCCATCTGCGGCTTTGAGCAATTCAATCCCGCGTTCAGCGATGGGATCGGCGACGAGAACTCTGCGTGTGCTCATAAATTCTGTGTTTCGTGAAAGGCGGCAAATTTAGGGGGGCTCGAACGGGAAGCAAGAGGGAACTGCGGTAGAAATGGCTTTTCGCTTGTCGGATCCGGAAGACGCTGTTCTCTGTGGGCCCATGCTGCGTATTCTCTCCTGGCTGACTAATTTGTTTCCTCTCTGGATTTTGATCTTCAGTGGATTGGCGCTGATTCAACCGGAATGGTTTACCTGGTTTAGTGGATCGCTCATCGTTTGGGGGCTTGGTGTGATCATGCTCGGAATGGGGCTGACGCTGACTTTCGAAGACTTCAAAGGGGTTCTCAAGATTCCAAGGGCGGGGATTATCGGGATTTTCTGCCAATTTATCATCATGCCAATATTGGGATGGGGGATTGCCAAGCTGCTGAGACTGGATGAAATCGATCCCATGCTCGCGGTGGGACTTATTCTAGTTTCTTGTTGCCCGGGTGGGACTGCTTCCAATGTGGTTGCGTTTCTGGCGCGAGCCAATGTGGCTCTTTCCGTCATGATGACGATCGTTTCGACCTTTGCCGCCATCTTGATGACACCGCTGCTGACGAAATGGTATGCCGGGGCGCTTGTGGACGTGGATGCCGGGAAAATGTGCCTGAATATGGTCAAGGTTATACTGCTTCCTGTGACCCTTGGACTTCTGGCAAATCACTTTCTACCCAGGCTCAGCTTTCGGCTGCGTCCAGTTTCTCCCCTGGTGTCGGTGGTCGCGATCGTGCTCATCGTAGCCAGTATCATCGGCCAGCAGCGTGATATCATTTTCGAAGCGGGATGGCGACTGCTTGCTGCCCCGGCGCTGCTTCATATGGGCGGCTTCGGGTTGGGATACTGTGTGGCACGAATATTTGGGCTGAGGGAGGAAAATTGCCGCACCATTTCGATTGAAGTCGGAATGCAGAATTCGGGGTTGGGGGCGACTCTGGCGAATCGTCACTTTCCGGGGACTGTGGCACCCGTTCCCTGCGCGGTGAGTGCGGTATATCACTGCATCATTGGAAGCGTTCTGGCGGGTCTATGGAGGTTGCGGCCTCCACGTGACGATATAGAAAAAGGTGAGCCGGAAGCTTCTGACAGCTCCGACTCACCTCCGGGTCAAATTGCAAACTGCTGAGGGATTCTCAGTCTTCGGAGACGCCTCCACCTGAATTGCCGAGTTGCGAGTATTCCGGCGGCAGGGCATTTTGGAAGCGTGATTTGTCGATCGCCTTCATGTAGGCCTCGAGCGCTGAGACTTTTCCTTCCAGCATTTTTTCCCAGATGGCATCATCCATGAACTGCATTCCGTACGCTTTTCCGCCCGTGATGATGTCATGGAGCTTCTGAGTGGCACCTTCGCGAATCACAGAGCTGACTGCAGGAGTGGAAACGAGAATCTCGTTCACAGCGATTCGACCAGGCTGATCGTCCCGCTTCAGCAGCAATTGAGCAACCACTCCCCGAAGCGATCCGGCGAGCATAGTGCGCACTTGAGATTGCTGGTCGGAGGGGAAAACGTCCACCAATCGGTCGACTGTTTTACGGGCGTTGTTGGTGTGCAGGGTTCCGAAGACGAGCAGGCCGGTTTCAGCGGCGGTGAGAGCGAGGGAAATCGTTTCAAGGTCCCGCATTTCTCCCACCAATACGATATCGGCGTCTTCCCGGAGCGATGCTCGAAGTCCATCCGCAAAAGACGGGCAATGAATAGGAACCTCTCGCTGACTGATCGTTGATTTCTTGTTGTTGTGAACAAACTCGATCGGTTCCTCAACGGTGATGATGTGCCGGGCGTAGGTCCGGTTGATGTAGTCTATGAGGGCCGCAAGGGTGGTCGATTTACCGGAACCGGTGGGTCCCGTCACGAGGACCAGACCACTGCGGAGGTCTCCAAAACTCTCGATTGTTTCAGGAACGTTCAGTTCCTGAATGGTTTTGATCTCGGTCGGAATGAGACGGAATACGGCTCCGAGGCCGTTGTTCTGCTTGAAGTAGTTGCACCGGAAACGTGAGTCCTCATCCATCTCATAGGCGAAGTCGAGATCGCCCTTTTCGAGAAAGCGCTCGTAGGCGGCATCATCACATATCTCAAGGAGCATGTGATTGAGCGTGGTGTGCTCGAGGACGCCTTCAGCGATTGGTGTGATGGCACCGTGGGTTCGCATCTTAGGCGGCTGGCCCTCACTTAAGTGAAGGTCGGAAGCCCCGGAAGCAACGAGGTGCTGGAAATACTGATCGATTACTGCCATATCAGAAAAAAAGTAAAAGGGTGCTAGATAACGAAAAAGTTAGAGTCCAAGCGAATTTTTAAGGGTGGTGGGGTCAATCGCTCTGCCGAGTGCCTCCTCAGAGGAAATGATGCCTTCGTGATAAAGATCAGCCAACGCGTCGTCCATCATGATCATGCCGACATTCTTACCTGTCTGCATGACACCTGGAAGCATGAACGTCTTGCCGTCGCGGATAATAGCCGAAACGGCCGGAGTGTTGACGAGTAGTTCCAGCGCGAGTTCGCGCCCGGTCCCGTCCTTCTTCGGAACCAACTGCTGCGAAACAACGCCGCGAAGTGACTCGCCGACCATGATCCGAATCTGTTCTCGTTGGTCTGTGGGGAATACGTCCAGAATCCGGTCCAGGGTTCGTGACGCACTACCGGTGTGAAGCGTTGCCAAAACCAGGTGGCCAGTTTCCGCTGCCGTGATCGCGAGCGAAATGGTCTCCAGATCGCGCATCTCACCCACCATGATTACATCTGGATCTTCTCGCAGCGCGGCTCGTAGTGCATGAGAAAAGCTCTCGGTGTGTGTGTGGACTTCCCGCTGATTGACATGACAGCCGGCTGATTCGATCACATACTCGATTGGATCCTCCAAAGTAATGATATGATCGCTACGTTGTTTGTTAATTTCATCAACGAGTGCAGCCAGAGTGGTCGATTTGCCAGAGCCAACGGCACCTGTAACCAGGACAAGTCCATTGTGATACTCCAATAGCGGCTTGATGGCTTCCGGAAGGCCCAGTTCGTCCATGGTCCGCAGGTGAGTGTTGATCACCCTGAATACCATTTCCCAGCCAAGGCGGGTTTTGACGACAGAGGCTCGAAAGCGTCCAAAATCGGGGGCGTATGCGAAATCGACGTCGCCCATTTCTTCGAGGCGTCGCAGTTCGGCTTCAGGCAGGTAGTCTCGCGCCAGTTTTTCGGTTTGCTCAGGAGTGATGACTTCAGCGTTTTCCCAGACGGGCTGAAGTAAACCGAAGCGGCGCCATTTGGGTTGAGAGTTCGGCGCCAGGTGGACGTCGGAAACATCGTATTGCTGGGCGAGCTTCAGGTATTCGTCGACGTGATCAAGAACGGCTACGGTATCTGACATAACAAAGGTTCGTAAAAGGGGTGGTTCGATGGGTTGCGTTCATCTGCCGGAGCATTGAACCAATTTGAGATAGTATATATCTCAGGGGAAGGGAGTATTCTGATAGCTGCGCCTGCAAGCAAGCCAAAAAGTGAAATTTGAAAGGCCCTATTGACTGTGATCGCGGGGCCAAAATCTCTTGCAGAACTCGGACGAATCTGAGAACTCTGATGTGTGAAGCATCTCAGCGGTATTATCGTTTTCCTGGTTGTCTTCGTCGCAGTGGGGATTGCGATGCATGTGGCACTCTATCAGAAGCCCGGCATCTTTGTCTGGTCGTTAGCAAAAGCTCCCGATACAGGGCGGCCCAAGCTGGTTCGGGTGACCCTTGAATTGAAGCCGGTTCACACGGAACTCATTTCTCCCGCGGCAGAAATAGTTGTGGCCGAGCCGGCCGGTGCCGATAAACCTGCGCAGTCAGAGTCTCCGGAGGAGGCAACGCCCCCTGCAAAACAAGAGGAGAAAGCAGCCTCGGGAAAAATCAGCCTGTTCAATGGGAAGGATCTAGGGGATTGGGAGGTCACCCGGTTCGGGGGCGAAGGAGATGTATGGGCCGATGAAGAAGGGAATCTCGAATTCGGTTTTGGAGCGGTGATGACCGGAGTGAACTGGAAGGGGGAAGTTCCGGCCACGAGCAATTATGAATTGTCGCTCGATGCGATGAAGTTGGATGGTTATGACTTCTTTCTGGCGCTTACGTTTCCCGTCAAAGAGAGTCATGCGACCTTTGTTCTGGGAGGCTGGGGTGGTGGAGTTGTTGGGATTTCGAGCGTGGATGACCTGAATGCCTCGGAAAACGAAACGATGAACATCGAAGGCTTCGAAAAGGATGTCTGGCTCCATATTAGAGTCAGGGTCACTGATGACAAACTGGAGGCATGGATCGAGGACGACCAGATGGTCGATCTCTCGTTGAAGAATAAGAAGATCAGTTTGTATCCGGGAGACATTGAACTCTCGGCTCCCATCGGAATAGCCAGTTATCAAACTCGCTCTCAGTACCGGAACATCGTTTGGAAGAATCTTCCCGAAGCAATCTCGGTAGAGGAGTGAGCGCACATTTTGTTTTCGGATTTCCACGCCATACTTTTGAATTTTGACGCGTTCTTCATGGAAATTATAAAATTGTCAAAAATTAAAATTATGGAGGGCTTAATTATCAACTTTTTGAATGAAACGCTTGACCGGCGGTTGAGATGCTGTCTGGATATTTAAAAATTGTGACGAATCCAAAAAGAATCGTTTCATTTTTTAAACCACCGCTCAACATTGTCACATCACTCACATGAACCTTCGCGACCAGCTTAAAGAAATACTACCTGACATTCTTCCCAGAAATCCTGCCCAGGCGATCAAGGGAACTGAACTCATCGAGATGGTGAAGCATCGGCTGAAGCAGGATTATTCTGATGCGACTTTGCGCTATCATTTCTCTATTATGTCGTGTGATCCGTCGTCTCCCATTGCGAAGGTGGAGCAGGGGCAGGGCTACTATTTGAGAACTTCTACCATTCACACTGTCAACAGTGCCCGAAATCTGTTCCATCAGGGGACGGGTGCGAGGCATGAGGATTCTTTGATGGGTTCTGGAGATGTTGATGTGGCCCTCTCGCGAGCCGCCAAGTTCAGGGCGGTGGTGCAGAGATATCTTGAGTCCGTGGAGCAGTTTCCGTTTTCCTTCGAGCAGTCCTTTTCAGTGGATGCTGATTCAAACCGCTGGCGCGTTCCTGATCTTGCGGTGGTGGACTGGTTGGTTGGTGAGAAGTCTGATGATTCAGTGGCCCTGGACAAGAGCAAGCTTGAAGTGAGTCGTCGCCTCGGGCAGTCGCCTCTGAAGATTTCCAGCGTGAAGTTGCGCTTGGAATTGAATCATGTTTCGCTTTTTGAAGATCTGTTCCAGTGCCTCGCAACCTCGGAATGGGCCAATGCGGGTGAATTGCTGATTGCGGCGCCGATCGAAGATCCCCTTTTGATTGAGGAGGTCCGCCGTTTTGCTTCTCGGTATGGAATCGGAGTCATTAGCTTCGGTTTGGATGCTGATGTCCTCGACGACATGCCTGAGCCGGCAGCTGTCGAAAACTTTTCGACTCGTGAGTTTAAATCTATTCAGGGGTTGCTACAGATCCGACGCTATGCCGCTCCGAAAGCGGGTAAGGACTACGATTGGCAGCACGTGACAGTTTCCGCGTTGGAGAATCCGGATTTCGCTCGTTTCGAGAACTGGATCTCCCGCAGCTTGCTTGAAGAGCGTGCCGTAACCTCCCGCGACTTTGATCAGATGGAGCGCGGGACCGCCGTTGCTGTTGCTCAGGAGTACGTGGCTTGATTTTTTCCTCCCCTTGGTAAAATTGGAAAATCTGTGAAAGGCGTCCCGGAAGGGACGCCTTTTTTTACATCTTTCTGACAGTCCTTTTACAGGGCTATGACAACATATTCGGAGTGGGGTCGATGTTCCCCCATGGAACTTAACCGGGTAATATCAATGCTGGTGTTCGGGGCTGTGATGGCTGCGGGCGGAAATTCAGGAAGTTCAATTGCTGCCGAAATGCCGGTGAAGTTGAATACGAGGGTGGATCGACCCCTGATTTCGAAGGAGAAAGTCGAAAACAGGGTAGTCGTCAAAATCGAAGTTGAGGGGGGAATACGGAAGTCTCCGGAGAGAGTGCCTCTCAATCTGGCCATTGTCCTAGATCGAAGCGGCTCGATGAGTGGAGGGAAGCTGGAACAGGCAAAGCAGGCGGCATCGATGCTGGTCGACAAATTAGGCAGAGATGACATCCTGTCGCTGGTCGTCTATGAGACAGAGGTGGAAGTGATTCTTCCGGCAGGCCGACTGGGTGACAGGCGAAAAGAGATTAAGCGGCTTATTCAGAGAATCGAAACCGGGGGCAGCACAGCGCTCTATGATGGCGTCAGAGTAGGAGGGCAGCAGCTTGATGAGTATCTTTCAAAGCAGCGAATCAATCGCGTCATGCTTCTCTCAGACGGAATTGCCAACGTGGGTCCCAGCAGTAACCGCGAGATATCGGATCTAGGATCGAGGTTGGCAAAAGGAGGTGTCTCCGTCACAACAATTGGACTGGGGGACGACTACAACGAGACCCTGATGACAGCATTGGCTGAGGCCAGCGATGCCAATTACTACTACGTCGCTGATGTCGAAGGGTTGCCTGAGGTATTTGAGAGTGAGCTTGGAGAGCTGCAGTCCATTGTCGCACGTGATATTGTGATTGAGATTCGCTGTCCCAAAGGAGTGAAGCCCCTGAGGTTCCTGGGCCGTCCGGGGCAACTCAATTCGCAGAGCGAGAGACTGACTTTCAGCACGCTGTCCAGTGAGCAATCCCGTGAACTCTATCTTGAGTGTTTGCTGGATGAGGATGTGATTGGGACTGTCTCTGAAATCGCAGAGGTTTCAGTGAGCTATGCTGATGCTGCCACCACTAAGAAGCAGGCCCTCGACTCTCGTCCAGTGGTGGTTAGCTACACCGCAGATGCGGAGTTGGCCTCGGCTGCTGTAGATTTGGCGATTTCGGCTGAGGCCGCGATCTTCATCAATGCGGAAGAAACTGAGAAATCCATCGCGATGGCCGACAGCGGAAATATTGAAGCCTGTCGTCAGAATCTGGAAGGGCAGAGAGCGTCTCTCGCAGCCGCTTACGTCTACGCCCCCCTGCCGCAGCAGCAGGTTTTGGCAGAGGAAATCGCGGCGGTCGAAGAAGCTCAGCACGATTTAGAAAACAACGAATTATCTAAAGGACAGCGCAAGAAGTTGTCAGCTGGCTCCTGGATGACTCGAAACTCGAAGCGGTGAGGGAGGTCTATATTCTGTTGAATCTGAAGTGTTGCCAATGGCGGCGCCTTGTTGAGGCGCTGTCTTTTCGGCTGCAGCAAGACTGAAGTCGAGCGATACTCCGATAAGTCCTGTGATATGAAACGAATCGCCCTGGTGTTTATCATAGCAATTTTGATTCCGGCGCTCCTGCTGGCGGTTCTGGCTGTGCGATCACTCAGAGTGCAGGAGATGGTGGTAAGCAGTCAGCGGGCGCAGCTGCATCAGTCGACTTGCGATGCGATGGCGGCCAATATCAATCTGTTCATGGATGATGTCCGAATCTTCTTCGGTCAAATGGTTGACGAGCTGGTCGAGGAGCGGGGCCAGGATGTGATCGGGTCCTTTGACCAACTGATCGGCGAAAGGTGGTCACAGGCGGCTGTTGGATCAGTGGTTTCCGATGATGGACAGATCTGCTCTCCGGTCACAGCAACAGGGAACGAGTGGGCGGCTCCGTTCCTGCAGAATCATTCAGATTTCCTCTCAAACCGTCGAGTGGTGGAGGTTTATCAGGCCCCGAAGGTTCTCTACGGCCAGGTCGAGGTGACCGAGGATAGGGGGGGGCAGGACAAGTCTTCCAGTCTGGGATCTATGAAGTGGTTGGGTAGGGGGGGAGGGGTCGAGGATGTCGAAGCAAGTCAGGAGAAGTTTGCGCCATCGGCTGAATTGGCGGTGCCCGCGGCCGCCTCAATTCAACCACTGGAATCAGGGAAGCTTAAGGAGGTTGCAGAGGAGTCCCAGGTTCGTCTCAAGGTGGCTGCTTCGAACAGCAAGTTGCAAGACTACCGGTTTGAGAACTCGGCGGCACAGCGACAGAGTTTGCCGGCACCGCAGGCGGCTGCTCCTGCCCAGGTGCAGGAGGAGTTGGCTCAAAACGGGCAGATGTCGAGAAACGTGGAGCCGTCTCAGCAAATGGCGGAAGGAGGATTTGGCTACTCCCGGGCGCAGCGAAATGAAGCTTCGAGTGACCTGGTGAATGTTGATAACTTTTCGCGATTGAATCTGGCCGAAATGACTCAGAATGACCTGACGGCCGAAGAGGAAGAGGGTGCTGTGAGCCGGATCATTGACGGAGAGCTTCATACTTTGTTATGGAAACGGCATTCGCTACTGCCCGGATACACATTCTGGGTCGAGCTGAATCAGGAGGAAATCCGCTCGGATCTCGCCGGCCTGTTTGCAGATCGGTCTCTGGTGGGGGCAAGCCCGGAAGTTTCCCTGGCTCTCCTTGGATCGCAGGGTGAACTCGTGACTCAGACCCAGGCCCGTTTCGAAGCGGACTGGTCCACTCCTTTTGTCGCGGCTGAGGTGGGTCAGATTCTGCCGCGATGGGAGGTCGCCGCCTATCTGCTTGATCCGGACGCTTTGAGTGCTTCTGCCAAGACTGTGCTGATTACACTTTCCCTTACGATTGTGACGCTGGTGGGGGCAGTGGCGGTCGGTAGCTGGTTGATTTTAAGGTCGGTGAATTATGAGATGCAGATGGCGGCACGAAAGACGGACTTTGTCAGCAATGTGAGTCACGAACTCAAGACCCCGCTCACATCGATACGCATGTTCTCAGAACTTCTCGAGGGGGCTGAGGAGTATGACACGGAGCAAACGCGAAAGTACTCCGGAGTCATTAGTAAAGAGTCGGCGAGGCTAACTCGTTTGATCGATCGACTTCTGGATTTCTCTCGTCTGGATCGCGATGAAATGAAATTACGTGAGGAGGAAGTCGATCTGGCCGAACTGGTGCGTGAGACTGTAGATAATTACCGCCTTCAAATTGAAGCTGAAGGGCTTGAAGTTAAGTTGTCGATTGTGTCGAACGATCCAGTCCTGACTCATGGTGATCGGGACGCGCTCTCTCAGGTCCTGCTCAATTTGCTAACGAATGCTGAAAAGTACGCAGCCGGTGGAGGCGAGGTCTGCGTGTCCCTCGGAACTCCTTCAGACGGCATGGTGCGTCTTCTAGTGCAGGATCGCGGTCCCGGTATATCGAAGCAGCATCAGCGGCGTATTTTTGAAAAATTCTATCGGGCCGATGAATCCATCTCCTCGGGAATCGAGGGGTCGGGTATCGGGCTCGCTCTATGCCGGCAGATCGTGGAGAGACATCACGGACAGATTCGCTACCTGAAGCGAGATGGCGGAGGAAGCACTTTTGCAATCAACCTACCCACCACTTTGGAGTCATGAAGAACAGCGAAATTACCATTTTTGTCGTCGAGGACGATGCCAGCATTCGTTTCGGTTTGGAGGAAGTTCTCCGGAGTGAAGGGTTTCAAGTATCCTCCTGCGATAACGGGAATGACGCGATTCAGGGAATCAGTGAGGCTCTGCCGGATTTGATTGTGTTGGACGTGATGTTGCCTGGTCGAAGTGGCTACGAGATTGCAGGTGAACTTCGAAAAGGGGGGTGCCGGGTTCCCATTCTCATGCTCACGGCAAAAGGTGAGGAAATGGATAAAGTGGTCGGATTGAATGCCGGGGCCGATGACTATGTGACAAAACCCTTTAGTCTGAATGAGCTTCTGGCCCGAATTAGGGCGTTGCTGCGCCGCACTCGTGACTGGGCTGATGAATCCGTAACTGGCGGGGCTTCGGGCGAGGGGGGGGCAAAGCTTGAGATCGGTCAGGCTCATGTCGATTGCCAGAATTACGAGATCGAGGTAGGTGGCGAAGTGTTATCCCTCACGCCGAAGGAATTGGAATTGATCCGATTTCTGGTCCAGCACCGGGGGAAGGTATTGAGCCGGGATCAAATTCTCGAAGAGGTGTGGGGCGTGAAATACTTCGGCACCACCCGAACGCTCGATCAATGCGTGGCCCAAATTCGGAAAAAGATAGGGGATCATGGGCGGACTCCGGAGTATCTGCTCACGGTGCACGGGGTGGGATACAAGCTGGCCTAGTCCATTCCGTCAAATCCGGGTAGAAAATCCTCTTCCCGGGGGCCGGTGTGATCCGAGGGATTCTTCAAAGGATTCTCGCAGCGAAAGATGTCGAGAGATACAGGCGAATTGGCCAGGAGATCGCGAGGGTCCTGAGCCGAGAGAAATTCGTCGAACGAATCCGCGCTGAGCAATACCGGCATCCGATCGTGGATCGGCGAGACCGCAGGTGAAGCGTTCGTCGTCAGCATGGAGTAGGCAGGTTCATCTTTGCCTGATTCCCAAAGTCCGGCAGCCCATAGCCAATTTCCTTCCACTTGCGACTGAAACGCGAAGGTTTGTTTGTCTCCTGTTGGACCACTCCATTCGTAGAAAGTCGAAATGGGAATAAGGCAACGTCGCTTGTCCTTCCAGGCTTCCGACCAGGCGCTGTCTAGTTTCTCAGTGCGGGCGTTGTTGATGGCAGGGTTAAAAGAGCGCTGGAAGCCCCATCGCATAGACTTGAGGTGCGGCTCCTTCTGTTCCATCACGAGAACAGGGCCGGTATCAGTCTTTCTGATTCCGGTGGTCTTCTTGAAACGGTGGATGGCGGCCGATACAGCGGAATCCCAGTCGTTGCTGTCTCGATGGCGTTTGGGGCCGATATCGTAGAGATTGCACATGTGAATCAGCACAGCCTGCGTGTGGACTATCTCTAGAGGGCCGGAGGTCGTGGCACCAGTACAAAAAAACAGGGTTAGGCCGTCGACCTAACCCTGTTTGGGTAAAAATAGTTATCTAACCCGATCTTACATCAGGTTCATCGCGCGGCATCGCTTGATTTCGCGAGTGATCTTGCGGTGGAGCTTTGCGGAGACTCCAGTTGTGCGACGGGAATAAATCTTGCCCGACTCAGTCGTGAATTTCTTGAGATACTCCGGATTGAGATAGCTCAGCTTCTCAAGGGAAATATCATAACGACGGCGCGGCATTTTGCGGTTTGCGCGCCGCAGGTTCATTGCTCTCTCTTCAGTTTTCGGGCCCATGGATCGAGTGGTAAAGGTGGTGTTGGAAGGCGAATTAACGCTTCTCGCGGTGCAGTGTGCGCCTCTTCAGGTAAGGATTGAATTTAACTTTCTCCAATCGGCCCGGAGTCCGAAGGCTCTTCTTATTGCGCGTCGAGACGTAGATAGAAGGACGTGCGCCTTCTTCTCTGGCCTCTGTGCATTCAAGGATGATGACTTCTCTGGACATGGTTCTGGAGTTACTGTGTTTCGCGAGGGCGGATATCCTAGCGCAGGGCGCTCGGATCTCAACCGATAAATTTTATTCGTCTTCAGCCGCTGCTTTTGCGACATCTTTCTCTTCAAGACCAAACATTGAGGTGACTGGCGAACGATACCCTCCGTTAGCACTTTCGTTGTCGAGACGTTCCTGATGATCCACTGTGCAGCGGGCAAAAGGCATGGCTTCAAGACGGGCGGGAGGAATGGCAACGCCCGACCCCTGGCAGATTCCGTATTCGCCGGAATCTAATCGCAGAATCGCTTCTTCGATTTCATGGATAGCGTCTTGTTCCTGAGAAAGGATATTCAATGCGAAATCGCGATCGTAAGAGTCACTGCCTGCATCAGCCTGATGCATACCAAAGGCTGAAGAATCAGAGCCTTCTTCGCCACGACCCAGAGAATCGCGGGCAACGCCGTTCATCTGGTCCACCATAGCGTCTCGAAGATCGAGCAATTTCTGTCTCTGCTTCTTGATGAAAGTGGCGGAAAGTTTTTGAGGCTTCTTACCATTGGTAGGCGCGGGAGCATGGGCAGGTGGCGCCAAGCGCTGAGCAAGGGTGGCAATAACCGGTCGCTTTTTGATGACGACGCGCTTCTTAGGAGGAGCCTTTTTAACGGGAACCTTCTTCTTAGGAGTCGCCTTTTTAGCGGGAGCCTTCTTTGTCGTAGCCTTTTTCTTAGGAGTGGCTTTTTTGACGGGGGCCTTTTTGGCCGGTGCTTTCTTAGTAGTGGCTTTCTTTTTCAAAATTTTCTTGGAGGGAGCTTTCTTCGCGGGTGCCGCTTTTTTGGCCGGAGCCTTCTTTTTAGGGGCAGCCTTCTTCACCGCTTTCTTCTTGGGCGCCGCTTTTTTAGCCGGAGTCTTCTTTTTAGGGGCCGCTTTCTTCGCTGCCTTCTTCTTGGGCGCCGCTTTTTTGGCCGGAGCCTTCTTCACTGCTTTCTTCTTAGGGGCTGCCTTTTTAGGGGCCGCTTTCTTCGCTGCCTTCTTCTTGGGCGCCGCTTTTTTAGCCGGAGCCTTCTTCACTGCTTTCTTCTTAGGGGCTGCCTTTTTGGCGGGCGCCTTTTTCGCGGTGACCTTCTTTTTGGGGACTTTTTTTGCCATAACCGTGGCTTGGTTTAGATGGGGTTTTCCGGGGAGGAAGCTATTCGGCAGGGTGCCAATTAGCTTGGAAGGCGCAATCTGTAAGGCACAGACTCTTTTGTCGCAAGGAGAATTGCCTATTTTAGTTATAATAACTAAAAAGGCCAAAGGATGGGGATCAGGAGGCTCGCCAGAAGCCAGAGTGCGATGGCGAGAGGGAGTCCGATCCGGCTGAAGTCGGCAAACTTGTAGCCTCCAGCTCCATAGACATAGGTATTCGTTTGATAGCCGATCGGAGTGACGAAGCTTGCTGACGAAGCAAACATGACCGCTACGACAAATGGTCGGGGGTCCGCTCCCAGCTCGTGGGCAATCCCGATGGCGATGGGAGTTAAGAGGGCCGCTACCGCGTTGTTGCTGATCAGTTCAGTGAGGACGGCTGACAATAGGTAGAGGGCTGCCAGGACGGCGTAGGGGCCAAATTCTCTGAAGGAATCTGCAGCCTGTTCGGCCATAATTCTTGCGACGCCGGTCTTTTCCAGTCCAATCCCAAGACCCAGCATCCCGAAAATCATAAAGATCACCTTCCACTCTACTGCCTGATAGGCTTCTTCCGGGTCGATGCAGCGGGTAATCAGCGTAAGCAGCGCGGCAGACAAGGCAAAGATTGGGATGTAGGCGGGAAGCAGCGCGCCGCCAATCATGAAGGTGAGGAGGGCTACGATGGCGATAGGGGCCTTGGTGCGACGGATCGGGCGTGCCTTGGGTTTGCTCAGGTTGACGAAGTCTTTCTCGTTGAAGAGATCCGTCATTCGATCGACTGGCCCCTCGACGAGGAGGGTGTCACCGAAGGTGAGTTTCACATCCCCGAATCGATCCCGTAAATTCACTCCGCGCCTATGCACGGCAAGAATAACAACACCGAATCGCTGCCGAAAGTTCAGCTCCTTGAGGCTGTGATTGGCAAGTCGGGACTGAGGGCCGACGATTCCTTCCATGAGGACAGCAGATTCTGTTTTGACATGGTCTAGCCCGAGTTCTCCCTCCGGGAGCAGGTCGACTCCGGTGGTTTCTGCCAGTTCAACGACTCCGGAGGCACGCGTTTTGAGCAGGAGTTGGTCGCCTGACTCGAATATGAGTTCATTCAAGGGGACGGCAAGAGGGCGTCCTTCCCTGACGATTTCGATGACGCGAAGGTTGCGCTGTTTAGCCAGAATGGTGTCTGGGAATCGCTTTCCAATCAGGGGGGAGTCCTTGCTTACATAAACTTGGGTCAGAAATTCGTGTGAGGCTTCGCCGTCGAATAGCGTGGAAAGGGTGACTCTGTCTGGTATCAGCCGCCAGCCGCCAAGGACGATATAGACGATGGCGGCAATGACAAACAGGATGCCGAGTTTGCTGACCTCAAACATGCCAAAGGGCTCCATGCCTGCGTCTGCCGCAATGCCTGAGGCGATCAGGTTGGTCGAGGTTCCGATGATGGTGCAGGTTCCTCCTACGATGGCTGCGTAGCTCAGGGGGATGAGAAAGCGCGATGCTTTGAGATCAAATTTTCGGCAGTGGGCCAGAACGATGGGAAGAAAGACCACCACCACCGGGGTGTTGTTCACAAAGGCAGACAGGAACGCCACCAGAATGAGGAGGACGACCATGACTCTCACGGGATTGTTACCTGCGAGGGCCTCGAATCGACTGGCAAGCAATTCGATCAATCCGGTTCGTTCAAGCACGGCGCTCATCACGAACATTGAGGCCACTGTGATGGGGGCCGAGCTTCCAAAGACATCGAGAGCTTCAGGGGGAGAAAGGACCCCTACCAAGACCAGTGAGAGGAAGGCCCCCATGGCCGCGAGATCGGGAGAGACCCATTCTTTGACGAGTACGACAAAGACAAGCACGACAAGTGCGCCGGTAAAAATCTGCTGCCACAGTTGGATTTCCATTCAATTTGAACGTTGCTCATTCACGCTCTCAGGTGCAGCATCGCTCCTTCAGATAATTTCGAAAAGCAATTCTTCAATCGATCAGTCTCATCAATGGAAACTCTTATAATCGCAGTGGGGGCGCTTGTCCTCTATTTGATCGCCTACAATACCTACGGCAAGTGGCTGGGGCAGAAGATCTTCAAGCTGGATCCGAACGCTCAGGTTCCCAGTATCGCATTGAACGATGATAAGGATTTTGTTCCCACGAAGAAGTCGGTGGTCTTCGGGCATCACTTCACTTCAATTGCTGGCACCGGTCCCATCGTGGGGCCTGCACTGGCTGTCATTTGGGGCTGGGTGCCGGCGTTACTGTGGGTGTTACTGGGGTCCATTTTTATCGGCGCAGTGCATGACTTTGGATCACTGGTGATCAGCCTTCGGAATAGAGGACAAACCGTGGGAGATATTGCGGGCAGGGTCCTGGCTCCCCGCACGAGAGTTCTCTTTCTTTCTATCCTCTTTCTGGCGCTGACCATTGTGCTGGCCATTTTCGGATTGGTGATTGCGGCTGTTTTCAAACAATACCCGCCCTCGATCTTTCCGTGTCTCTTCCAGATTCCGCTGGCTGTTTTGATCGGGGTTTATCTGCATCGTCGCGGATTCAATTTGCTGATCCCGTCTCTGATCGCACTGGCGTTGATGTATCTCACTGTCTACTACGGCAATGTTGGGTTCCTGGGACAGATCAATGAGGCTCTGGCTTCGTGGCCTACGATGCATTGGGTCGCCTTTCTCCTGATCTATAGTTACATCGCTTCTGTCCTTCCGGTGTGGGCGTTGTTGCAGCCGAGGGATTTCATCAACAGTCTTCAACTCCTCAGCGTGCTGGCCGTGGTAGTGATCGGGTTGGTGGTGGCGGGGATTGCAGGCGGTGCGCCTGTGGAGGTGGGCGGAGAGCGAGCCCCTCTCGAAATTGTGGCCCCGGCGATTGAGAGTTCGCCCGATGGGGCTCCGTGGATGTTTCCGTTCTTGTTTGTGACGATCGCGTGTGGAGCGATCTCAGGGTTTCACTGCCTGGTTTCCAGTGGGACTTCTTCCAAGCAGCTCCGTTGCGAAACTGATGCCCGGTTTGTGGGATATGGTTCGATGCTGACAGAAGGATTTCTTGCCGTGTTAGTAATTCTGGCCTGTGTCGCTGGGATTGGATTGGGGGTTGCTGATGGGAATGGCGGTATAGTTACAGGAGTCGACGCGTACGAAGCCCGCTACGGCAGTTGGGATGCCGCGAAAGGACTGGCGGCAAAAGTGGGCGCCTTCGTCGAGGGAAGTGCGAATTTTTTGAAGGCGCTGGGCATCAGCTCTGCCTTCGCGGTTGCTCTGATGGGGGTCTTCGTAGCGAGCTTTGCGGCGACGACTTTAGATACTGCCTGTCGGCTTCAGAGATACGTAACTCAAGAACTCGCCGCGACGATCAATTTCAGTTGGCTAACCAATAAGCATACGGCAACGATCTTTGCGGTCGTGCTGGCCGGTGTGATTGCCGCTATGCCAGTGGCTTCAGGGGAGCCCTGGACGTGGGCGACAGCGGGGAAGGGTGGCCTGATTCTCTGGCCGTTGTTCGGGGCGACGAATCAGCTTTTGGGAGGGCTCGCGTTCTTAGTGATCTCCTTCTGGATGTGGCGTCGCGGCATGCCGGTGTGGTTTGTCGTAATACCTATGGTGTTCATGTTAGCCCTGCCTCTAGTTGCAATGACTATCAATCTATTTGGCAGCGAAGGGTATATTTACAAAAGTATAGAGAATGGAAACTGGACACTCTCCTTCTTTGGATTGGCCACGCTGGCTCTCGAGATCTGGATGATCGTCGAGGCGCTCATTGCCTGGCCGAAAGCACGCGGAGTGCTGGAGACACAACTTGAGGCTCTCCCGGATGGCCGGATGGCTGCGGACGGAGGGAGGTCTTGCTAACGCGGGGGGGAGGCAGCCGCGGCCAATGAATGGGACTATTCGCTCGCTTCCAGTTCCGGAAGCACTTTGGCGACCTTCTCCTTCAGCTCTTTCCCGGGCTTGAACTTGACCACTGCTCGAGCAGGAATAGGTACTGCCGCATCCGGCTTGTTGGGATTGCGGCCGATCTTGGGCTTCGTCTTAGTGACTTGAAAAGCTCCAAAGTTTCGGAGTACGACGTCGTCATTAGCCGCGAGGCTAGTAGTGACTTCATCGATAAAGGTTTGAACCACGTTGAATACTTCCTGCTGGGTTAGTCCGGTCTCGTTACTGATTCGGATTACGAGATCCCGTTTTGTGATCGTGGCCATGAATGAAATTGTTGGTTATAAACTTTGGTGCCAATCTCGGATTGATCGTAGAGTTGGCAATGACTAATTTTGGAAATGAAGTGTTAGGATGCTACGGCTCCTCAGCGGAGGGGGGCGGCTCTCTCTGCGATTGCTAAAGCGAAATTCGTGCCAAGGGGTATAGCGATTTTAGTGATAGAGAATTGTTTTTTGCCGCAGTTTTGTCACTTTGTGGCAAAGCGTAAAGTAGCCTGTCAGGGAAAAGCTGGAACCCTGTATATGTATCCCGCCTGCCATGTTAGATTCAGATTCAAATTCCGACGTCGAAATTCCCGAGCCCGAAGAGATTGAGCGGTTTCAGCAGGCTCTGCTGGGGTGGTTTCGTGATTGTGGGAAGGATTACCCTTGGAGAAATACTTCGGATCCGTATGCCATTCTTGTATCTGAATTGATGCTTCAGCAGACTCAGATAGTGACGGTTCTGAAAAAAGGTTACTTCACCCGATGGTTGCGCAAGTTTCCTGACTGGGAGTCTCTGGCCTCGGCGCAGGAGGAAGAGATATTAAAAGCATGGGAAGGGCTGGGCTACTACAACCGGGCCCGAAATCTTCAGAAAGCGGCAAAGGTGATTTGCCAGGACTACGAAGGGGTTGTTCCCCGGGATGTTGATTTGCTTCAGTCGCTTCCGGGGGTTGGTCGATACACCGCGGGTGCGGTCATGAGTTTTGCATTCAATCAGCGGGCGCCGATTGTGGACGGCAATGTGGTGCGTGTGCTGGCTCGCCTGTTTGCCTATGGAGAGCCGGTCGATACTCCGAAATCCAGTCGACTGATTTGGGAGTGGGCAGATCAACTGACTCCGGTCGGTGGCGCCAGAGACTATAATTCGGCAATTATGGAGTTGGGGCAGCGCATCTGTGTTCGCTCTGCACCGGCCTGCGAGAGCTGCCCAGTGAGCAACTGGTGCCGGGGGCGGCGGGATGGCATCGAATCGAGCCTTCCCCGGAAGAAGGCAAAGGCCGCCGTTACGCGCCTCAAGGAGCGGGTCGGGATTGCCGTTCGTGCAGGCCGGGTTTTTCTGGTGAAGGAGGCCAGCCGGCGTCGAAAGGGTCTCTGGCGGCTGCCGGAAATTCAGGAAAACATGGCGGATGACTTGCTCGAGGCGTTCCGCTTTGATTACTCGATTACCCGCTATCGAGTAAATCTCCGGGTCTTTGAGGCTCCGGAGTCCCTATTCGAGGGAATGATCGCTGAAGGAGTTGGAGGCTGGTATGGGATGGAGAGTGATGAGGAGTTGCCGCCCCTGGGGGCTCCGTATCTTCGTGCTATTCAGAAATATAATAAATTTCAGAGCGAGTTATCTGGGGCGAATGAGGATCTGGAGGTCAATAAAAGTAAAATTCATTGAAGTTACTGCTTGTTTTGCGCGATTTTTTTTTTAAAAGTGTCCGACTTGGTAAATTTTGGGGTTGTTTTTAGAGGTCTTGCTCGCTAGTTTGCGAAGAGTGGGGGATTTTTGAGTTCCCAGTAACCGAAGAACTATAGTCATGTGGAAGGTATTACTTGTTATCTCATCCGTCGTTTTGGCCGGAGCTGTTTTTCTATCCTGGAAGAACGGGGAGAAAGCGAAGGAGACTCGTGTTGAGTTGGCTCAGCAGGAGGATCGTTTGGAATCACTGCAGGGTGATCTTGAAAAAACGAATACCGAGATTGCTCAGTTGACCCAGTCTATTCAAATGCTGAATGACGAGACTGAGTCTTTGGAGACGGAGAAAATCGATATCGATGCGAAAGTTGTTGAGGCTCAATCTAATTTAAAAGCTCAGGAGTCGAATCTTGTTTCAGGTAAAGAGCGGCTTGATAAGGCTAAGGATACGATCGGGAACATCGCTCAGATTGAGTCGCTTCAGAGGGAGATGCTTCAGATTCGCACTCAGATAGAAGAGGCAGAAATTGAAGTGAATCAAATGGAAGGAGCGGTAGCGGCTGCTCAGGTCGAGCGGGATCGATTGGAGAAAGTTGCCGCTGAGATGGTGGCGCTTCGCAGAGATCAGGAAGCCGGAATCATTCGCGGACCTTTTCAGTCGACCATCCGGAAGGCTTATAATGAGTGGGGTTTTGTCATCATCAATGGTGGAAACGATCAGGGAGTCGTGAATCGCGCGCAGCTCAACGTGTATCGTCGCGGCCAGCCGATCTGTAAGCTCTTGGTGACTTCAGTTGACGGGGGCGAGTCTGCTGCCGATGTCATTCCCGGATCCTTAGCGCCGGGTCAGTTTATTCAGCCGGGTGACATGGTGACCAAGTCTGTAGTGGCACAGGCTCCGGCTGTGGTGCCCTCTTCACAGTCTGATCCTTCCGCAGTTCAGCAACCTGCTCCTGCCGCTGCTCCCGCCGCTGCAGATCCTTTTGGAGGCGCTCCGGCAATGGGGGGTGATATGGCTCCGGATCCGTTTGGTGGAGGCGCCCCAGCTATGGGGGATGAGGCGGCTGCAGATCCGTTTGGTGGAGGCGCTCCGGCCGATGATGCAGCTCCAGATCCATTTCAGTAGTTAGAACCGAGTTAATTTACGGCTGTATAGGCCAACAGGTAATATGAAAAAGTTTATCATGATTTTCGCCGCAGTCGCCATGGTTGGTGCTGTTGTGGTTGGTCTTATCAACAAGAAGGAGTTGGAGGGGAAGCTCGCTGACTTGAAAGAGGTTGGGGTTCAGGTGAGAGACACCACTGCCAAGCTAGGTGAAGCTGAAGACAAGCGTGATGATGCCGTGGAGAAAGAAGTCCAGGCAAAAGATGGTCGGAATCAGGCCGCTGCCGCAGTTGAAGGCGTGAAGCAGAATCTGAAGATCGTGGCGCGTTCTCTCGAAGATGTTACGGCCGAGCTTAAGAAGGTTGAAATTGAGCAGAAGGAAATTGATCTGGCGATTACAAAGCAATTTCCTGACGGGAATATCAAGACGGCTGAGGATCTCAATATGAGTCTTACGATGCTGAAGGATTCGTTGACTGAGAATCAAAATAAGAAAGCTGAACTCAATGCTCAGCTCACTTCCGCTTCGCAAGCCAAGCAGACGGAGGTTGCTAAGGTAAAAGAAGAGGAGAAATTCCAAGTAACCAGAGCAGAGAAGCTTTCTCTTAACAGTCTGGTCGCGACAGTGATTGCGGTTAACAAAGAGTGGGGATTTGTGATGGTGAATGCCGGGCGTGTTCACGGAGTTTCTGCCGATGCTTCCCTTCTTGTTAAGCGGGGTAGTGAGCGAGTAGCCCGCCTTCGCATCGTTAACCTTGAGAGCAGTATTGTGGTTGCCGATGTGGTTGATGACTCATCTGTGAGCGGAATCAATGTGCAGCCTGGCGACAAAGTGATCTTCGAGACTTTGAATTGAGTTTCTGTTGACCGGTCCCCCCCCTGATTTTATGAAGCGCCTTCTTTGTATTCTCCCTGTTGTTACTTTGGCATCTGCTCTATTGATGGTTTCATGTCAAACCGTTGACAAGGTGCCTCAACCTGAACGCGAGGAGTTGAGTAGTATGCCTCATAATATTCCCGCCAGCTGGGAAGGGCAGGGAGGTTTGCCCGGACAGATGGGGCAGCAATACTAGGTTGTTGCTTCCGTGAGAATTTTTCGTGTGCTTGGAAGCTGAAAGCTTGTTAAGGTCCATTGTTATGTCTGATGAAAACTACGTTCTCCCCGAGATGGGCTTCGCTACTGATTTTGATGCTGAGGAGCGCGCCCAGTTAGGGAATTTTGGAGAGTTTTTGTCTCTGACTGACGGGGATGCACTGATTGAGGAAGGTCAAAATCAAGATTCTCTCTTTCTCGTCATTATGGGCACATTTCATGTGCAGACTGAGGCGACTGGTCGTCCGGTTTTGCTGGGAACATTGAAGGCGGGCAGTACGGTGGGTGAAGTGAATATTTTTGATCCGGGTAACGCAAGTGCCAGTGTCGTGTGCAAATCAATTGGAGAGGTCTGGAAGATTGACCGGCTGCGACTTGAGCAATATTTGGAGGCACACCCTCGCACTGCTGCCAAGCTGCTGGTAAATGTTTCGACTCAATTGAGTAAGCGTCTAAGAAAGACGAACGAGAAGGTCGCCATGGCCAGAGAGGCCATGCTCGACTCATTTTAGGTGAATGGTTGGCCGAGATTGGTTGCCCTTGCTATAATTTTTCGGGAGACTGTGAGTGATCACTGCTTCCCCACTTTAGATATTGATGTCTGAATCCCTGACAATCCCCATCCAGGCGGTAGATGGTCCTGTTTCAGCCTTGATTCTATTTTTCGCCCTCGCAATCGGGCACTCGTTAGCGGATTTTCCCTTACAGGGAGATTTTTTGTCACGAGGGAAGAATCGTCATGTCGAGCCGCCCAAGCTGGCCGATGGCAAGGGGAGTCCTAAAGATTTGTGGATCTACCTGATGACGGCTCACTGCTTGATTCACGCGGGATTTGTATGGGTGATTACCGGATGTGTCGTTTTGGCTCTTGCTGAGCTAGTGATACATTGGCTAATTGATGCTCTCAAGTGTGAGGGCCGCACTTCTTTTGCAGTCGATCAATGGCTGCATTTGTTGACGAAAGCTGTGTTCGTTCTTTTGATCTGGTTCTATTAGTGTGCTGGATTGCGATCTCTGCACAATACCGGCCTTGAAATAGCTAAGGGGCTGACGGATCGTTCTGAGATGAAAAATGTCTGGCTGATTCTCTTCTCTCATGCGGTCTTAATGATCATGCCGGGTGTTTCTATTCCCGTGAGCGCACAAGAAGGGGTAGGCGTCGAAGATTCAGGCTTCAAAGAAATTGAGCTTTTTACCGAGGTTCTTGAGACGATTCGTCAGGGTTACGTGGATTCTGACAAGGTGACCTATGAGCAGTTGATCAACAGCGCTCTGGAGGGAATGCTGGCAGATCTTGATCCGCACTGTCAGTTCATGCAACCGAAGGTGTTTGAGCAGTTACGTCGTCATACCGATAGTACCTATGAGGGGATCGGGGTGACTATCTCGACGAAAAACGATGTGCTCACAATCGTGACGGCACGTGAGGATGGCCCGGCCGGGCGTGTGGGAATTCTCCCGGGAGATCACATCCTGAAAATCAACAATCAGCTCACCGAGGATATTGGCATTGCTCAGGCAGTCAACATGCTGCGTGGAAAGCCGGGAGAATCGTTGAAGTTGACGGTCCGTCGACCGGCGACTCAGCAATTGCTGGAGTTCGAGATGAAGCGCGAAGTCATCAAGCAGTCTTCTGTGAAAGATGTTCGGATTTTGAACACCAATCTCACCACTCCCTATCGGATGGGTTATGCCCGGATCCTTCAGTTCAGCGAGCCTACCTCCGAAGAGCTGGCTGATGCACTGGATGAGTTGGAAAAGCAGGGGATGGATGCCTTTGTTCTCGATATGCGAAATAACCCGGGGGGCTTATTAGGAAGCGCGATCGATGTGTGTGGCGAATTTGTTAAGGCTGGAACCGTTGTTCTCACGACCGAAGGGAAGCCGGGATCTGGTGAAATTAAGGTCTACCGGACCAGCGTCGAGAGCAAACGTCGGGAGCGAAACTATCCTCTCGCCATACTGGTGAACCACTCGTCAGCCAGTGGGGCCGAAGTTGTTTCCGGGGCCCTGCAGGATCTTAAGCGGTGCATTGTGGTGGGAGAAACCACTTTTGGTAAAGGGTCCGTCCAGTCGATTCTCCCGATCGGAAATGGGAAGGCGATTCGGATGACCACCGCTAAATACTACACGCCCAGCCATCGCACGATTCACGAGAACGGGGTGATTCCGAATATAGTTGCAACCGTGACACCGGCTCAGGAAGAAAGCCTCGCCCGTTGGTTCAGCCGTGACACGATGAGTCCAGAGGATAGGAAACAGGCTGAACGCTTTCGCGATCCTCAGTTAGTTCGAGCCGTTGATGCAATGAAAGGGGCGCTGGTGTATTCAGGCATCCGCGAAGAAGGAGACCTCGTGGAAAAAGATTCTGCAGAGAGCGAGACCAAGGCCGGCCAGTCTTCGCCGTCTGCCGCCAAAGCAAAGCCACCCGTGAAGGGCGCTTCTCCAGCCAAGCCAGGCAAAAGCGGATCAGATTGATCCCCATTGATTTTCCTGCAATGGATACGGGGCTGGTGCTGGCGATTGAGACTTCCTGCGATGAGACGGCGGTGGCGCTGGCTCGCGAAGATGGAACTATTGTGGCGACCCACGTAGCCTCACAGATTGAGCTGCATTCGCCCTACGGCGGCGTGGTTCCGGAGTTGGCTTCTCGGAATCACAATACGGATCTTAAGCCACTGGTCGCCCGGACCCTCCGAGAAGCGGAAGTGGGGTGGGATGCGATCGCGGCAGTCGCCGCCACATCGGGTCCCGGACTGGCCAGTTCGCTTCTGATTGGGGACACCACGGCAAAAGCGATTGCTGCAGCACTTGATTGTCCGTTCTATTCGATCAATCACATGGAGGGCCACCTGCTTTCTCCGTACATTGGATCCGGCGTCGAAGTAGGACCACACATTGCGTTGGTTGTCAGCGGTGGGCACACCCTATTGGTCGAAGTGACCGGCGTAGGGGATTACCGGATAATGGGATCCACTAAAGATGACGCTGCCGGGGAAGCGTTCGACAAGGTCGGTAAGATGCTGGGATTGCCTTATCCGGGCGGCCCGGAAATCGCAAAACATGCGGAGCATGGAAATTCCACTGCATACGATTTCCCGCGCAGTATGCTAGGGAGTGGGGACTACGAATTCAGTTTTAGCGGCCTCAAAACCTCGGCGCTCTACCTTTTGCAGAAGCTAGAGAGTCCACTTTCAGCTGGAGTGCTCGATGATTTGTGCGCCTCATTTCAAGAGGCAATTGTTGATGTCCTGGTCGCTAAGCTGTTTCAAGCGGTCGCTGAGAAAGGCTATGATCTCGTCACTTTGAGTGGCGGGGTAAGTTGCAACAGCCGTCTTCGAGAGAGGGCCGGAGAGATAGCTGAAATTTCGAATGTGATGCTACGGAAACCGGATCCTTCATACTCCACCGACAATGCCGCCATGATTGCGTTTGCAGCTGCGTTGAGAAGGAGTGCCGGCTATCCGGGTAGTGATTTGAACTCAGACATTGACCCGAATCTAAAATTGTCTTGAATCACTGGCCTGCAGAAAGCGAAGGATAGGATTGCGCCAGGTTACTGTGATTGATACGATTTTCACCCACGGTTGCCGTCTTGCCTGTTTTCGCTGGATTTGGTCAGTCGATCCGATCACATCGCTTTCTTTTATCAGGGTTCAGAAACCCGCTAAACTATCTATCATATATGAGTGACCCCCCCCCTATCCAGGAGAGTCCTTTGTCGCGGCGTCGGTTTGTTGCCGGAGCTGCAACCGCAGGTGCTGCTGCAACCATGCTGCCGGTAGAAATGAGCGCGCAAGTTGCCGGTAGTGATGCTGTGAAAATCGGAATGATCGGAGTTGGTGGCCGAGGTTCAGGTGCCATCGTTCAGAACTTAACGGCTAATGACAGCGCACGATTGGTCGCGGTTGCCGATGCATTCGAAGACAAAATCGACGGATCAGGTCCTCGTGCGGCGGGGTTGCCGAAGATTCTTACTCAGCTCGAGAAGTTGGGCAAATCCGATCAGGTCGACGTGCCCAAAAGTCGTCAGTATGTTGGTTTTGATGCTTACAAAGGGGTGATTGAAGAGTGTGATCTAGTTGTGATTGCCACCCCTCCGGGTTTCCGACCCATTCATTTCGACTATGCGGTGCAAAAGGGTAAGCACGTCTTTATGGAGAAGCCGGTCTGTGTCGATGCAGAGGGCTTCAATAAAGTGATTGATGCGGCGAAGTCTGCGGATCAACAGGGCCTTAAAGTGGTGGTCGGGCTGCAGCGCCACTACCAGGAGGTCTATCTCGAAGCGTTTGAAAAAGTCCACACCGATGGAATGATCGGTGAGATTGTGGGGGCCCAGGCATGGTGGAATGGTCAGCGCCCCTGGATCATCGAGCGTCAGCCCGGATGGACTGAGATGGAGTATCAGATGCGCAACTGGTACCACTTTGCCTGGCTTTGTGGGGATCACATTGCCGAGCAGCATGTCCACAATATTGATGTGATTAACTGGTTTGTGAGTGGTGACTCTGTCAATGGAGGTCATCCGGTGATTGCTCAGGGAATGGGTGGTCGCGCCGGAACTGAACCTCACAGTGTTGGGGAGATCTTTGACCACCACTATGTTGAGTTTAAGTACGGTCAGGAGTTCAACAGCGCGGTGATGAACAGCCAATGTCGCCAAATCCGGGGCACTTGGCGCAAAGTGGCTGAGGAGATTCACGGGAGTGATGGAATCCTTGAGCTGGGAACTGGAAAAATCACGGATCTGAAAGGAAACGTGAAGTGGCAGTATCGTAAGCCGAGGATTATAACGAACCCTTATCAGGTGGAGCACGACACCCTTCACGCGGCCATTAAAGATGATACTCCCCTCAACAACGCATACTATGGAGCCAAGAGTTCCTTCACCAGTTCGTTGGGACGTCTTGCGACCTACAGCGGACAAGAGATCACGTGGGATGATGCTGTGAAATCGAATTTCTCCATTATGCCGAAGGAGTTCGACTTCAATGCAGAGGCACCAGTTCAGCCCGATTCGGATGGGAATTACAATGTGGCAATTCCCGGAGAGTGGAAACTCCCTTGGAGTTGATTTTCGAGTCTCAGGAAAACTTTGGTAAAAAGGGCTCTCGTGAATGCGGGAGCCTTTTTTTGTGGGCGTTCCAACGGCATTTAGAGCGCCTGAAAAAAAAGAAGCCGCTCAGCCCGAAAGCTGAGCGGCTTCGAAACACGAAACACAAACAGACAGTTACCGAGAAAGTAACCATAGCCAGAATACCTTAATATTAAGGTATGTCAATAATTTAGAGACAGATAAAATCATATTTTATGAGGTATATGCCCGGAAGAAGATTAGCCGATCTTCTGTGATGGTGTAAATTTGCGATTCTAAATCATGATAGCACGGGATAAATTGATGAAGTCAGGAGCATTGTTAGCTGGCATGGCGGGGATTGCTTTGATGCTGGTATCCTGCCAGACAATGCCAACTGACCTGCCCGCCAGTATGGCGGTTCGATATGGGGAGGTGACGAATCTGGACGCGGTAAAAGTGCGGGTGAGCCTGAATAACCGTGCAGTCTATGTCTACGAGAACGACGAAGCTCGTTTCGTAGCGGCTATCGCGATCGGAACTGCTCAGAATCCGACACCCACTGGAGATTTTAAAGCCTTCAACAAGTTGCCCCGCAAACGATCAAACACTTACGGCTTTTTTGTAAAAGGGGAACAAGTCGTCCCTGGAAAGCATTCAGAGATGCCCTCGGGTTATCGGTATGTCGGCTATCCGATGCCATGGTGGGTGGAGTTTAAGTCTGGATACGGTTTTCACGCAGGTGCGGTTTGGCCTCAGCCTCGAACCCACGGTTGCCTTCGGTTGCATCGGACAATCGCCCGAGATTTCTTCAGTATAGTAAAGCCGGGAACTCCGATTCATATCGCGCGCAGCCTGCCTGAGGATTCGACCTTTGGTAAAAACGTTCCGCGCCCGAAAGACTTTGATCATCCCGATTCTCCCCGTTCGGTCTTAGTGACGGACGCCCCGTTTGAGTCGATGAATGTTCTCTTTTAGGTGAGTTGATCAGTCCTTCCAAATTGTGTGATGCAGGGTGCTTCGAAGAAGAAAAAGAGAGTCAACGTTCGGACTCCGGAAGTGATGGAGCGGGTCCAGGCAGAGGTTGCGACCCATTTTGAGAGTTCTATTGTTGAGAAGCTGAAAAGCCGGGGTGGATTGTTGACCGTTGGTAACACCACGATTCGTCTAGCGAAGCAGTTCGGCTTTTGCTACGGAGTAGAGCGAGCCATTGATTTGGCTTACGCGTCACGCCGGGTATTCCCTGACAACCGCGTCTTTTTGATCGGTGAGATTATTCACAACCCCGAGGTCAATCGTCAGCTCGCGGATATGAATGATCAGTACGATGAATTGACTGAAGATGACGTCGTCATTGTACCCGCTTTTGGAGCACCTATCTCATTCATGGATAAAGTGGAATCGCAGGGGTGTCAGATCGTTGATACCACCTGCGGTGACGTGATGAAGGTGTGGAAGCGGGTACGTGGATTCGCGAAGGATGGAATCACTTCAATTATTCATGGGAAAGCAGGTCACGAAGAGACCCGGGCAACCGCATCCCGGGCCGCTGGCGCTGACGAGAAGGGCAACTATCTCATCGTATTGACATTGGATGACGTCGATTTTGTCTGCAATTACATCATGCATGGGGGAGACCGGGATGTCTTTCTTTCCAGGTTCGAAGGATCTACTTCTCCAGGATTCGATCCGGATAAGCATCTTGCACAAATTGGAGTCGCGAATCAGACAACCATGCTGAAATCTGAAACGGAGGAAATTCAGCGTCGAATTCGTGTGGCAATCGAAGACCGGGATGGATCTGGCGGAAACTTTTTGGTCTTCGATACTATTTGTGGAGCAACGCAGGAGCGACAAGATGCATTGTTTCAGATGTTGGATCAGTCGATGGATCTGCTTCTAGTCGTTGGTGGTTACAACAGTTCGAACACCACTCATTTAGTCGAAATAGGAGAGAAAGAACTTCCAACTTTTTTCATTCACAGTGCGGCCTGTATCGTGTCGCTTGAAGAAATTGTGCACTTTGATCTTCAGGCGCACGAAGAAGTCACCAGCTACGCCAACCTGTTTCGGAAAGAGCAGGACGCAGTCGTTGGGATAACAGCAGGCGCCTCTTGTCCGAATAACTTAATCGAAGACACCATATTGAAGGTATTCGAATTGAGGGGAGTAGATCCTGCGCAAGTTAGGTCAGCCTGACCGTAATTAGGGTCGCCTGAATATTCCGGCGCTGTCAGGGTAGAGCCGGCTCAGAATCCGAGACAGGCTTTGCCGGAAGAATCGGTTCAATTGCTCGTCCAGAGTGGCTGACCCGGAGGCCGTTTCGCCCCTCTTCCAAAGTTCACCGAGACGCTTTTGATTACGCTCGATCTCATGATCGACCACTTTCTCCCAGTGGGCTGGATTGTTAATAGGATCCTGCCAAAGCCCTCTTCCTCTTCCGAAGTGGGCGACGGCAAGATAGAGCATAATGATGAATTTCACCTGAGTGACAAAATGCGATTCGGTCCATCGGACCTGATTTTTCCCGGTCCGGGTCAAGTTGTAACCCCTGGCCAAAGCGAATGTGGTGGCACCTCCCAGCAGCATTCCGATAATGGCTCCGCCTCCGAATGTCATGCCGCCCGAGATCAGGTCAGCCGATAGTCCCCCAACCAGACCGGAGACGGCACCGCCGATTGTGGCAGCGAGGGGTTCCTCCACATCACGTTTGACGGCGAGTTCATCCCGCGAGGCCTGCGCAAGTTTAGCGGCGGTCTCTCCATCGAGGCCGTGAAGGGTGATGAGTTCGTTCACGGTAGACGCCGTTCTTTCAGCAAGCCTCTCGTACATGGCTCCCTGAATTCGATCGAGGTCACGGTTGTGCTCAGCTCTCAGTATCAGCTGCCTGAGTTTGTCGGAGAGTCCCTGCTTGGGAAGCGATTCGGAGTCGGTCAGGGCCGCCTTGGCCCACTGGCTCATTCCCTCAATGGAATGATGGAAAACTGAGAGGTTGCGGTTAACCCAGGCTTCCGAAAGCTTCCTTGCTGATTTGCTCAACTCCTTTGGTAGCACCTCTGCGGCCATCTCGAGAATGTGATGCTCCTGCGTCCAGCAGCGTGTGAAGGCATCGAGAATAGCGACGCCTTTGACAATATCGTGCCGCTCAAAGTGGGTGCGCCAAGCGTTCTCGTTCGCCTGGTCCCGGTCCGGGTCTGGCTGGCCAGTTTGGTTGAGAAAAACTAGGACAGGTTTTCCGATCCATTCGATGATTTCTATTTCCAGATCGACGAACCCGACCATTTCCGGCGGTTGTGAGGCATCGACGAGATATAGAACGACATCGGCTTCAGCCTGAACGTTTCGGATCGCCTCCTGGCTGCACCAGAGGGACTTATCGCGATGACGATCCCACATCTGGTGAAGAATCCAGCCGACCGGGTTTGCGCTGGACCTAAGCCGCTTGGCCAATTTGGCCAGATTTGAACCGAATCCGGGCGTGTCCCAGAGCCGGGCGGAGACTCCGCCGGCTTCGATCAGGGTGTGCGCTTCAGGAATGACTGTAACGTGGGCACTGTCCGCGACCTCACCGACATCCGCTCGCAGAAGTGTACGGGCGAGTGCTGTCTTTCCCACATTGGTATGTGAGATGAGGCTGAGGACAATTTCCTGATTGGAGGAAGACATGAATGAGCTAAAAGGGGGGAACGGGCAATGAAGCCTCAGGAACCGCTCCTGTCAGGAGAAAGTGCACTTTCTCATCAGTGAAGAGAAGGTTCCACGCCTCAAGTCGGCCCGCTCGCCTTTGTTCTGCATCGGGGAAGTTCATCGACTTTTCGTCGAATGCAGTCGTGTCGAGCAGGATGAATTCAACAGGGTTAGGTGCCGCACTCGACAGGGTTCTAAAGAGGTCAAGGTGAGTCTCTTTCTCCGGAGTGGAAGCGAAACTGAAGAGCGGAATCAGTATGGCCTCATCCTCCGCATTTTCCAGGTCTGCAGGGGACTCTTCTTCACCAAAGGGTACAGGAGCCGACCAGTGTACTTCGATAGGGCACTGGAATCGGAACTCGAGGGATCCGACGATGCCACGACGGAGCGCGCCGTCGGGATCGAATGCGTAAGGGAGGATGCAAACAGGCTTGGCCGTGCCGGAGGAGATGGCGAGGAGGTGGTCAAAGTAGTGCGGGGCCACTTCGCGATAGGGGAGGGTTCGTGAAAACTGTTCGCTCTTCAGTTTCCAGATTAGCGAGAGGATACCTCTGGGTAGAATCACGAAGAGGCCGATGGTGATTGCGTACCAGTGAATCCAGCGGGCTGCGTTTTCTCCAGCTACTTCAGGCTGACCTGCTTGCCAGTGCATGGTGGCGAGTGTCTCCTCGGAGGGGAATTCGCTCCCGGATAGTGCGGCGGCAGGCCCGAGAACAGTTTGGAGAAAAGGGCGAACCTGGCTGGCTTCGGTAAAAAAAGTGCTCTCCCAGACCGCGCGATACTCGTTGGCAAGTCCCTGAACATACATTCCGAGAATAGCTGCTGCGGCGAAGGCCAGCGCAATTAGGTGAAGCGATGACTTCATCTTCGCTCCGAATACAGGAAGTGTGAGATCAAACCACCTCTGCTCGAAAATCAATCTAGCGGATTTGAGAGAGTTTGAGTCAGACTCTCGCTCGACCGACTGATTTGAGGGAGCTGTGTTCAGTCTGATGCAGGCCTTGATCCAGCCGCCACGGAAGAGTCGGTCAGGGCTTTGGCAAAAGAGAAACAGCTCCCTTAGGTAAATGAAAATACTCCAGAGAATAATCCCAAGCAGGGGGAAGGAGAGGATGTTGATGCGCTTCTCGGGACCCAGCTCGTTGGTGAGAAAGCCCGTGATAACAGCGATGACTAACAGAACTCCTGAAGTCAGGCCAATCCAGTGTTTGGGGGTTGTTGCTCTGAGCCAATCGGCTTCTTCGAGAGCCCGGTTTGATATTCTTGTGAGCAGCACTTCGGAGCGGGTCGTCAGGAATGACTCCTGATGGTCGGGTGCACTTCCCTTCGGAAGAGGCGCTCCGCTGATGGCCGCAGCCTCAGCGCGATCAGCCGATGTGACGAGATGGTCGTGTTCGTCTGCCTGCTCCACAGCCTGGACGATCAAAACTTTTCTGACATCAGCTGCGTTCATGAGGGCGCGTATAGATCGGATTCAGATGGACGCGGGTTTGTCGGTGAGGATTGACGTCCTGGCAGGATCCTGTTCGTAGAGATGCGCCATCCCGATGGCGAGGGCATCTGCGGCGTCGTGATCGGGTGTTTCGGTCAGGCTCAGCAGGGCGCGTACCATGAAGGCAACCTGTTGTTTGTCAGCACCTCCTTTTCCGACTACGGCTTGCTTGACCCGGCGCGGTGCATATTCGTAGATTTCGAGACCATATTCAGCAGCAGCGATTACGGCGGCTCCACGCGCGGCACCCATCGTGATGGCTGTCTTGTAACTTTGCACGTAGATGATGCCTTCTACGGCGCAAACATCGGGACTGTGAGTATCGATGACATCTTTGAGCTGTTCGCGAATCGCAACGAGACACCCTGATTGGCGCAAGCTACGATGGTTTTTGATCACCCCGTAAGTCAGCGCTCGATATTGCGGCTTGCGGCCGGCAGTTGAGTCGCGCTCGATTACCGCGTAACCGGTATTTCGAAGCGCAGGGTCGATGGAGAGAACACGCACGCTGGAACGTAACACTGGATTATCCCTGAGGCACGTCAGTTTCGATGGAACGGAACCCCGGTGGGAGAGTGCGGATCAGTCCTCGTAAATTCGAACATTTGCGTCGCGCCTGAGCTTCAACAGCCATGTCTCCATGTTCTCCTGTTTCTTCTCGATGGTGAGCCGCTTGTCGACCTCATCCTTCAGTTTATCGAATGAGGGTGAAGTTTGGCCAACACGTTCTTCAACCTTGAGGATGCGCCAGAACTCACCGTCGTCTAGAGGAGTGCTGGTCTTACCCGTCGGCAGGGAGTAAGCCACTTTGGTGAGACCTTCGTTCAGCGTTCCCCTGCCGATGATACCGACATAGCCCCCTTTGCTTGAGAAGCTGTCCTGAGAGTATTCTTTGGCGAGAGCGCTGAAGTCCTCGCCATTTTCGAGTTTCGATAGGATCTCTTTGAGTAGGGCTTCCTGCATCGAGGTTGGGGAACTGGGGGTTTGCTTGGGGATCGACATAATGCGGAGCTTGAGCTTACCCTCTGAAGCGAATTCTCCTTTGATTTCATCATATTTGCGTTCCTTCTCCCATGGAGTGTTGGGCACCGAATCTGATCCGGAGTTTTGTGAACGCAGGGCCTGAGTTGCAATCTGATCTTTTTGAACATCTCTGAACTGAGAAATGCTCATGCCGGATTCCTTGAGCTCCTCGTAAAATTTGTCACGGTCGCCGCCGAATCGCTCTTTGATGAAGCTATTGACGGACTCATCGATATATTGCGCCTTGATGACACCTCCGAGGCGTTCGAATTCGGTTAGAATCAGTTTGTTGTCGATGAGGTCGTCCAGAGCGCGGGATTCCATCTCGCGGATCTCTTTTTCCGCTTCTGATCGGCTCACCATTCCCTTGTTTCCCATCAGCCAGACCCGCACCTGAGTCTGTACAGCGGCATCAACCATGGACTGAGTGATGGGCTCGCCGTTAACAACAGCCTTGATACTGTTGAGAACGATTGGCTTAGCCGATGCGGGTGCGACCATCAGGCAGGCGGTCACCGCTGATGTGGCGATGTGAGTCGGTAACAGTCTTAGGTTAATCATGGGTGATTCAAATGCGGGATTTGCTGATCGGCAAGTCTATAAGTCTAGGACCCAGTCGAGAGCCGACTCAAGCCATTCTTCCTCGTTGTCTCCGATTAAACGAGGAAACTTACCGTTTATTTGAATGTATTTCCCATTTTTAATGAGTTTCAGCTTTCTATCTTTCACCTCGAGAGAGCTGCACCCTTTGATGCCAGCTCGCACTTTGATCTCGGTACAAGCAAGGAGGAATTCCACGGGTGGGGGGATTCGGCCAAACCGATCCGACCAGTTTTGTCGCAATACTTCAAGGTCTTCGACCCGGGAGGATTCAGCCAGCTCACGATAAGCGGTGATTCGAAGCCGGGCTTCAGGCATGTAGGTAGCTGGAATGAAGGCGGGGAGGCTGCCTTCTGGGCTTTGGTGAAATTGTGCCTCGCTGGTGCAGAGAAACTCGATATGAACCGACATATCGATGCGATCGGCGCTGGGCTCTCCTTTGAGTTTGGAGACTGACTGTTTCAGCAGCTGGCAGTAAAGGTCGAATCCGATCGCGGCGATATGACCGCTTTGTTTGGTTCCGAGAAGATTTCCGGCTCCCCGGATTTCCAGGTCGCGCATCGCGATTTTGAAGCCGGCTCCGAGCGAGGAATATTGTTTGATCGCATTGATCCGCTTTCTGGCATCTCCCACAGTAAGCATGTCAGGAGGTAACATAAGATAGGCATAGGCCCGGCGGTCGGCGCGTCCCACTCGCCCCCGGATTTGATAGAGATCGGCGAGCCCAAATCGATCCGCTCGATCAATCATGATGGTATTGGCATTGGGGATATCAACTCCGCTCTCAATGATGGTGGTGCACACGAGGACATCAAACTCATTGCTGATGAAGCGTTTCATCACGTCCTCAAGTTCCTCATCTCCCATTTGGCCGTGTCCCACTTCGACTCTGGCGCCGGGAACGAGGCTCTCAATGCGACGTTTCATACCGCGAATTGTTTTGACCCGGTTATGGAGGAAGAAGACTTGCCCCTCTCGGGCCAGTTCTTTTTCAATCGCTGAGCGGATGATACGCTCGTCGTAAGGGCAGATCGTGGTGGCAACCGGGCGCCGGTTGGGTGGCGGCGTGTCGATGACTGACATTTCCCGGACACCCATCATCGAGAGGTAGAGCGTTCGCGGAATCGGCGTGGCGGAAAGGGTCAGGACGTCAACAAAACGCCACATTTCTTTGAACCGCTCTTTGTGCGTCACTCCGAATCGCTGCTCCTCATCCACTACGACGAGGCCGAGATCTTTGAAGCTCACGTCTTTTGAAATGATACGATGGGTCCCAATTACGATATCGACGGCACCCGTGGCGAGGTTGACGAGTGTCTGGCGCTGTTCGGCAGGGCTTCGGTAACGACTGAGTGTCTCGATCTTGACCGGGAAGTCTGACATGCGTTCGCGGAAATTGCGAAAATGTTGTTCAGCCAGAACCGTGGTGGGGACAAGAATGGCGACCTGCTTCCCTGACATGACGGCTTTGAATGCCGCCCGAATGGCAACCTCCGTTTTTCCAAAGCCGACATCACCGCAAACGAGGCGATCCATAGGCTGGGGGCTTTCCATGTCAGCCTTGGCCTCCTCGATCGAGCGGAGCTGATCGGGCGTTTCTTTGTAGATAAATGCGTTCTCGAACTCCCATTGCCACTTGTTGTCCGGAGGATGAGAGAATCCGCGATGAGCTTCGCGCTCGGCTTGTATGGACAGAAGCCGGGCGGCGTAGTCCATGATGGAATTCTCCGCATCCCGTCGCAACCGGGACCAACGTTTGTCGCCTAGTCGTGAAAGCTTGGGAGCTCTCTTTCCAGAGCCAATGTAGCGAGAGACCAGATGGGCCTGATCGAGCGGGACGTAGAGCCGGGCCTGATCATCGTATTCGATTTCGAGTACCTCCTCGGTCCCGTCCGGCGATTCTTTTGATCGGATACCGCGAAATTTTCCGATGCCGTAGTCGATGTGGACGACGAGATCCCCGTAGTTGTATTCTCTCAGGCTGCTGACTTGCTGACTGGCTTGCCTCTCTCTGGCGATCCGATAGCGTCGTCGGCCTCGCTGATTTTGGTATCGTCCGAAAATCTCTGCATCGCTGAGGACCGCGAGTTTCGAGTCGGGAATGGTGAAGCCCCGGCTCAGAGTGCCAATGACAGGTTTGAGGAATCCGTCATCCCAGGCGTTTTCGAGAATCAGTTCAGTGAAGCGAGCTTTCTCCCCGTCGGAGTGGAATGCCATCAACACCGTCCAATTGTCTTGGCGCCATTCTCTGATCTGACGACTGAATTCTTCCCTCCGGGCTTCCTGCAAAATGAAGTCACCGGCGCTAAACTCACCCAGGGGGTTTTCAAAGCAGGCACCGCTATAATCTTCGCTACCGCCAGCCGAATCGAATGTCCCGCTGGTGATGCGGACGTGAGCCCGCTCGGAGTCACACTCAACCGCGATGAGGAGATCGTTCTCACTGAGGTAGTCAGCAATATGTCCCGAGTGTTCCAGATTCGCTTCGCTGAAAAGGATTTCACAGGATTCGACTTTCCGAATTGAAGTCTGCGAGTCGACATCAAACTCTCGAATGGATTCGACATCCTCATCAAAGAGTTCTAATCGGACTGGGTGCAGGGCCTGCCAGGAGAAGAGGTCAATGATACCGCCTCGCAGGCTGAACTGACCTCGCTGATAGACCTGTGCCTCCTGCTCGTACCCTGCTTCTTCCAATGACTCGGCCAGGGATTTCATATCCAGAGTGCTGCCGATTCGGACAACCTCCGCATTGCGGTTGAGGGAGCCGGGAGGCGGAGCGACTTCCTCCAGAGACTCCACCGTCAAGACCACGACAGGTCCCCCACCGCTTCCTGCCTCTTCGTGGATTTCTTTCAGCACGGCGAGGCGTTCGGCGGCAGATTCCGGGTCCGGCAGGCTTTCTTCAAATCCTGCCCACTCGTACTCCGGCAGAAATAGCGCATCCTGTCCCCACACTCCCAGTTCAGTTTGGACGATTTCCTGCGCTTTGACTTGCGGACACACGATCCAGATAGCCGAATCAAGGTTTCCGGCTTCTCTCCAGGCGGATATCACGGCTGCTGCGAGGAGCGGTTGTCCAGCTTCCGCCACGTGCTCGAAGCTGGCTGGCTGCTCCGGGGTGGCAATAGCCACTGAACGCAGCGCCGTTGAAAGGCGCCGACTCCGCAGTAAAGGCGGGGTCGCTGTTTCAAGCGCTTCAATTTCCGTCAGATTCTTCAAACCGAAGGACGCTACAGGCATACCGCCAGCACGAAAAGGAATTCAACAGGTCGGCTACGAAGATCGGCGATTCTCCAGATTGGACCTTCAGGAGCGATTTTGCCCCGATCCGCATTCTTGAAGCGCAGGTTTGGGAAAAGTTGCCTCACATCACTGAATAACATGAAGTTATTTATAAAAAATATGATAAAAACGCAGATTTGTAATTTCATTCTTGCAAAAACGAGACCTGACGCGTATTTTTCCTTCGCATGGCAAAGGAAAACACCGCATTAGCTGATCGTGCCAAAAGGGCACGTCGGATCGTTCGCAACCCCGCTTTGTATAAGGTCTGCATGGGTTGCGATTCGATTGTGGCCTCCAAGGTCAATATTTGCCCGAATTGCCATGCTTATCGTTTTGAAGTCGACGAGGAGTTTGTGGTGGCTCAGGCGAAGGCCCTTTCGACCCGCGAGCAGAATTCTGTCGTAGCGGAAGATTTGATTTGATGTGATTGATTCGCTGAATCGGCGAAGAAAGTCCTTGCAAACGTGGTGCATCCCGCCACTTTACCGGCCTTGCAAAACGGTGGTTTCCATCGTGGCGAGAACGGGTAGGTACCGAAGCGGTCAAACGGGGCAGACTGTAAATCTGCTGGCTATGCCTTCGAAGGTTCGAATCCTTCCCTGCCCACCATTCACAAGGCCTCGGCCCAGTCTTTCTGGGTCGAGGCCTTGTGATGTACGGTGGCGAGGAAGGATGAGAAGCTTGTTCGAGCCGGAGGGAGTGAAGCGACCGGAGACAGGCGGAACGAAGAGAAGCCAATCCTTCCCTGCCCACCATTCACAAGGCCTCGGCCCAGTCTTTCTGGGTCGAGGCCTTGTGATGTACGGTGGCGAGGAAGGATGAGAAGCTTGTTCGAGCCGGAGGGAGCGAAGCGACCGGAGACAGGCGGAACGAAGAGAAGCCAATCCTTCCCTGCCCACTTTTTTCAAAGGCCTCGGTCCACTTGTCTTTTAGAAGAAGAGGGAGATCGTGCGGGCCGAAGTAGAGGCGGCACGAGGCAAGGCCTGCCAAGTCTTTGTTTGTATCTCGCAGGTCGGCTGCTGTCAGCCTGATGTTGGCAGAATTCTTATAGGTGGTGTAGGGTTGGGGCGTTCCTGATTTCAATTTTGATGACCTCTTCTGAAGACTCTCTCCACGAGCAACGCGTTGACTTAAGTCAATACTCTACCGGTGGCTACGATCCGGGTCCTACCTGGAAGCGGGGCCTTTGGATTCTGATCAGCGGAATGTTTTTCGAGGTTTTCTTCCCCTGGCCTTCGGCTATGAAGGCGGCAATTTTACGAGCGTTTGGGGCATCAGTCGGAGACGATGTGGTGATCAAGCCACAGGTCAAAATTAAGTATCCCTGGTTCCTGGAGATTGGGGACTACAGCTGGATTGGGGAGTGGGCGTGGATCGATAACGTTGCGGCGGTCACCCTTCTTGATAACGTGGTGATATCTCAAGGGGCCCATCTATTAACGGGGAATCATGACTACAAGTCATCGAGATTTGAGTTGATCGCCCAGCCGATCCGAGTCGAAACGAGTGGGTGGGTTGCCGCGAGGGCCGTCGTGGGTCCCGGGGTGACTATCGGCGAGTTGGCGGTTCTCACCGCGGGGTCAGTTGCGGGTAAGGATCTGGCTGCGCGTGGAATTTACAGGGGGAATCCAGCTGTCCTGCTGCGGGAGCGGGTGCTCGAGTCCTAGCTTGTGTGTGGTGGGGGTCGGATGGCCCTAGTCGTTTCGCCAAGACTAAACTGTCGGGTGTGACGGGTAGAATCCGGGAAGTCTGATT
>CAXBHX010000006.1:0-144148 GCA_963975655.1 uncultured Verrucomicrobiales bacterium | reverse complement strand
TCAGATTCAGATTCAGATTCAGATTCAGATTCAGATTCAGATTCAGATTCAGATTCAGATTGTTGCGTTTGCGCCATCCTGAATTGATGGCTGGTTTGGGTAGTCAGATTTTCGAGTCGGTGCTGATGAGCTGACGGATGAGGAAATCGGCGGTCAGACTCTTCAGAATATTTTTCCCTTTGGCCAGCCTCCGTTCCGGGGTGATGCTCGTTAGAGCAGCGGCAGGGTTAAAGAAATGCTTCTTTATCATTAATCTAAATACCTCGCACAGGTTCTTGGCGGTGGGCCCGAGCCTGGAACCTCGAATTTATCTCAAAACGTGACCGGCGCTCGCGTCGGCGAGATTGATCATGTGGCCATGGCTTGGTGTAGTGATTACGCTGCTGTGGGGAGCAACATTCCTTTGCCGGGGAGTCTCACTTTCAGCGAGCTTGCCGCATTGGAAATGCACGAGGATAGGACTAATGTCATACGAAATTAGGGTTTACCTCTCTTGGGATATTCACCACAGTTCACACATATGAAGAAACGGACTCGTCTATTCGCTCTCTGTACCCTCGCCTCAGTTTCTCTGGGAAGCACTCTGGTAGCAAAGGCCGATGGCGATCTCGCCTCCGCCGCTCAGAACCCGATTGCGTCAATGATCAGTCTGCCGATCGATACATCATTCGATTTCGGTGCGGCCAATGGCTCGGCGATCGTCGCCAATGTGCAGCCGGTGATTCCGACATCATTCAATGAAGATTGGAATCTGGTCAGCCGGTTCATCCTCCCGATCGCCTGGGTTGAGGGAGCTGTCGGTGGAGTGGCGGGGCTCCCGGCGGAAGCCAACACCGTGGATCCTAATCGATCCGCCTCCGGACTCGGCGATCTCAACTACACCGGTTTCTTCTCACCGGCGGTAGCCGGTGATATTATCTGGGGTGTCGGCCCGTCGCTCATGCTTCCGACCGCGACCGATGATCTTCTGGGCTCTGAAAAGTGGAGTGCGGGACCCAGTGTCGTTATATTGACTCAGCCAGCGCCGTGGTCGCTCGGACTTATTTACCGTCATCTCTGGTCCTTTGAAGGGGCTGCCGACCGGGCGTCCGTCAATCAGTCGATGATCCAATATTTTATCAATTATAACCTCGACGACGGGTGGTATCTAATGACAGACCCAGTGATATTCGCGAACTGGGGTGTTTCTTCAAGTGATCGCTGGACCGTCCCCTTCGGCGGCGGTGTCGGCCGGATCTTCAAAATTGGCGAGCAACCAGTTAACGCGCGTCTTCGGAGCTACTACAATGTAGTTCGCCCCACTGGCTCCCCTGAGTGGAGCATCAACGCGTCGATTGCGTTTCTGTTTCCTAAGTAGCCTCGATTCGTTTGTCCCGAGCTACTTCCGATTGAGCTCTTAGTTTCCGGCCTTCGCCGGATCTCTGGCGACTTTGTGCTTCGCTGTCACTTCCCAAATCGCCACAGATGCCGGTCGCTTCGAATATACAAGGCACCTCTGGTCAATGAAGGGGTTGCGAGAATAGTCTCGCCCAATTCGATGAAACTCACCACTTCTCCTTCTTCACCAGACACATCCACTATTAGGCCCACACCTGATTCGCTGAAGACGTAGATGTGATTGCCACCACCCGCGACGGGGCTGCCGCTGAACGCCCCGACAGGTGTCTCCGAGTCAGAGCCCTCACCCGGCTCCAGCCGGATGCGCCAGAGTCTTTCTCCTGTCTCACGATTGGCACAGTTGAGCACCCCGGCGCTGCTGATGGTGTAGACCTTGTCGCCGAGGACGAGAGGACTGGCTGTGCCGGGGCGTTGAGCCGATTCAGTCCAGTGTTTGATGGGTTCGCTGCCATCAGGTTTCACGGTGATGGAGGTAAGGCCGTTGGAGGGAATGTAAAGAGTATCGCCCGCCGGGGTACTGGAGGGAATGGTGGAAGCCCCATCGGTGTATTCAAAGAGGGCTGAGCCGGTGGCGGGAACCACTCCGAGCACGCCCTTGCTGGACTGCAAGGCGACGACTTCGTCGCCACCGATGGTGAGGACGGTGGGCGAGCACCAGTTGGCGGCTTTGGGGCGATCAATCTTCCACTTATTGGTGCCGGTGATTAGATCGAATCCGGCGGCAAAGGATTCGGAGTCATTTTCGATTTGGGCGACGAGCGTGTCCCCGGCGACGATGGGTGAGGACGACATGCCGAGGCTGTTTGAGGCGTTTGGATAGTCGAGTGTGAGGCCCCGCATCCAGATGAGGTTGCCGTCGAGATCAAGGCAGACGAGATCGTTGCTCGAGTAAAGCGCGTAGATGCGCTCGCCGTCACTGGCCGGAGTGGGGGCGGCAACACAGGTCTTGTTGTGTGACATGGTGCGGCCAGTGGCCCAGAAGCGACGCTCCCAGACTGGGCTGCCGTCGACGGCATTGAAGCAGAGCACATGGAGTTGTTTTTGTTCGGGGCCGCTAGCGGCGGAGACGAAAAGCTTGTCGCCGATGACAACGGCGCTCCCGAGGCCGCGCCCTGGCAAAGGTACTTTCCAGGCGAGAGTATTCTCGTTGAGTTCGGTAGGTAAATCTGTGGCAGTGGCATCGTATCCCGATGCGCTGGGCCCTCGGAAATTGAGCCAATCGGCCTGGGCCGAGAGGGTGAGAAGGAGGGAAGTGAGAATAAGAGAAAAGACTTTCATGGGGAACTGATTTTGATTACTAACAAAACTACTAGCTATTCACTGCCGACTACTCACTGCCTTTTCGGCGTGCTGGTGCTGCTGCTTCCGGCGTCGGTTTTCGATCCGTCGATAGAATCGCAGTCCCGCTGCTGTCACAGACGCGAAGTTGGAATTGCCACTCGACGGTCCAATCCTGGGTCTGAGCATCCTGGCAAGCTTTGACTAACAATGTGTTTTTCCCCTCCTTGAGGAGAGCAGGCAGCTGGTACTGATCGATGCGAATACCACGATGATACTCGTCACGGCCGAAGAGGAGTTCGCCGTTGAGCCAGATCTTCCATGCGTTTTTGCAACCGAGTCGCAGCTGGACGTTCTGTTCTGCGGCGGAATTAAATTCGGTGTAGGCGTAGCCAACCACTTCCTTGAGCGGTGAGTAGGATGGATTGAAATCAACCATACCATATTCATCCGAGGTGGAGTAGGTCTCCCAGGAGACCTGTTTGCCGTCCTTGCCCGGGTAAGAGGCGTTGAGTTGAATGGCTTCCTCCGGGGAATAGACTGTGTCAAAGCCTTCGCGGCCGGTGTTGTCGAAGGGAGCGATGAGGTGCCAATACATTAGAAATCCGAACTGGCGGGGCAGGTCGACGGGTTGTTCCAATTTCTCTCGTAAGAGCTCGGCGACTTCTTTGATTTGGTCGACCTCGCGGGCAGCGTCGAGGGCATCCCGCAGTAGTGCTGCACTTTCCTCGGTTTTGCCCTCATCGAGCAGTGCTTGGCCCTGACTGATTAACTGTGCGATGGCTTCGCGTCGCAGGGGGGGGCTGGGATCGTCGACAAAGGTAGGTATGAGAACGGCGGCATCCTCAGGGGCGAGCTTCAGGTAAAGATCAAAAGCGAGGCGACGGGCGTCGGGTTCGTTGTCCCGCTCAATCAGGAAGGCTTTGATGTCGGATGTAGGAAGCTCAGCCGAAGTGGCATGCTCGCGTTCGAAAACCGTCTCGATGGCACTGCGCATCCAGTTGCGGGCGAGGGGACCTGCGGTCTCCATGGCGGCCAGTACGGGCACAATGATCTCTGCACCCTGGGAGGTGAGCGCGCTCCAGGCCTCGGCGGCTTCGACATTTCCGGCACCCTCGGGGCCGACCATTTTAATCTGAGTCAGTGGTTCGGTCCATGCGGCTGCATGGATGGCCCTAATTGGGATAAATGATAGGACGAGGAGTGCCAAGAAGGCGAGGGCCGGTTTCATAGTCGAGGACTAGAGTAACGAATCATTCCGACTCGATTCAAGCCAATTGGCTAGACCTGTGAAACCGTGAATCCGCTATTTTTTCGCGATCTTCTCGTAGAGTGTCAGTGTTTCTCTTGCGATCTCGGCCCAGCTGAATTTTTCCAGAACACGAGCGCGTCCTGCTTTGGCCATCAACTCTCGGCGATCGTGGTCCCGCATGAGCTCGTTGATGCCGGAGGCGAGGTCGTTGGCAAAGGCGGCGGGATCCGTGGCCTCGAAGGGAGATTCGGTCTGCTGTTCAAGTGGGATGAGCAGGCCGGTTTCGCCCGGCAGAATGATCTCCTTCATGCCGCCAACTTTGGATGCCACTACGGGTGTTTCACACGCCATGGCTTCCAGATTGATGATGCCGAAAGGCTCGTAGATGGAGGGGGTGCAAAAAAGTGAGGCGTGGCTGTAGATATGAATTTTCTCATCGGTCGGCAGCATTTCCTGAATCCAGACAATCTTGCCATCGAAGCCAGCACGAGCGGCGTCGACCGCTACTTCCATTTCGGCTTTGATCTCGGGGGTGTCCGGAGCACCGGCACAAAGTACCACCTGAGTACCTGGATCGAGATGTTTGATGGCATTGACCAAATGGATGATGCCCTTCTGACGGGTGATGCGCCCGACGAAAAGCACGTAGGGGACGTCGGGATCAACGCCACATTTTTCGAGGGTCGCCTTGTTGTAGGTGGGTTGGTATTCGTCGGGGTCGATGCCGTTGTAGATGACGGGTACCTTTTCCTCGGGGACGTCGAAGAGGCGCAGGATGTCCTCCTTCGTTTCGTTCGAGACAGCGATGACGGCATCAGACATTTCGATGGCCGTCTTCTCCAGCCAGAGACTGAAATCGTAGCCGCCGCCGAGTTGTTCCCGTTTCCAGGGGCGGAGGGGCTCCAGCGAGTGTACGGTCAGGGCCATGGGAAGCCCGTAGTTAAGGTGCGCAAGGATGCCGCCGAAATGGGAATACCAGGTATGCAGGTGCACAACGTCGGCATCGATGTTCTGAGTGTTGAAATCGAGGCATTTCTGCAGGGCGGAAAAGACCGACTGGAGGGGCTTGGGAGCCGTGTATCCTGAAGCGTCGGATTGAGATCCATGAACAGTGGGGTTCTCGCCTTCGATCGATTGATCGCCGAAGCAGCGAACTTCCACATCGCAGAGATGGGCCAGCTCGCGGGCTAGGTATTGCACGTGGATGCCGGCACCTCCGTAGATATTGGGGGGGTATTCGTTGGTTAGAAGAAGGGGCTTCATTTAAGGGAAGAAGAGGGTGAGGTTCGGCTAGATTTCAACTGTGCTCCGCCATTTAGCAACTTCGATTTTGCCACTGTGTCTTTCGCTGAGGATATCCCGCAAGGCATCGGACTGTTCCGGTTCGCCGTGAACGAGGAAAACTCGCTCCTTGGTTCCGCCCATGGCATCGAAGTATTCGAGCAGTTCGCTCTGATCGGCGTGGCCGCTGAATGAGTCGAGGATTTCGACGTCCGCGTTGACCTTAAACGAATCGCCGAGGATATTGACTTTATCCCACTTGTTCCTCAGTTTCCAGCCGAGGGTGTTCTCAGCGCAGTAGCCGACAAACAGGATCGTATTTTTGGGGTCTTCGATGGAGTTCCTCAAATGATGCAGAATCCTGCCGGCCTCACACATACCTGAAGCCGAAATGATGATGGCGGGTTCTTTGACATCGTTGAGCGCTTTGGACTGGGACACTTTCCTGACCATGCTGAGGTTTTCGAATCCAAAGGGGTTACGCTTTTCAAAAAGAAAATCGAAGACCTCTTGATTGAAGCACTCGGGGTGAATGCGAAAAATTTCAGTGGCGTTGACCGCGAGAGGGCTGTCCACAAAGATAGGGACCTCCGGAATTTCGCCGGCTTCAGTCAATTCGTGCAACACGTAGATGAGCTGCTGGGTACGCTCGACGGCGAAAGAGGGGATGATGATCTTGCCCCCCTTCTCCAGAGCACGGTTCAGGATGTCTTTGAGTAGATGATTGGCCTGCGCCGGGAGCTCGTGTTCTCGATTGCCGTAGGTGCTCTCCATGATGAGGTAGTCGACGTCTTCGGCTACGCTGGGATCACGTAGCAGGGTGTTGTCACCTCGACCGACATCACCGGAAAAGAGTAATCGCTTCGTTTCTCCGTTCTCTTCGATGTCGAGAATCACCTGGGCCGATCCAAGGATGTGGCCGGCATCGATGAACGTCAGGGAAATGCCGCTAGCGATGGGAATAGGTCGGTCGTAGCCGATATTCACGAACTGTCGCATGCAGGATTCGGCATCATGCTCGGAGTAGATTGGTTCAATCTGTGGTTCGCCTCGTTTGGAACGTCGTTTATTGAGCCACTTCATGTCCTGGGTCTGAATTCTGGCGGAGTCGAGCAGCATGATTTGGCACAAGTCTCTTGTCGCAAACGTTGAAAAGATATTTCCAGTGAATCCGTTTTTGGTCAGATTGGGAAGATTGCCGCTGTGATCAATGTGGGCGTGAGACAGGACGACGGCATCGAGACTGGCGGGATCAAACAGAAAGTTCCGATTTCGATCTGCTGACTCATCGCGGCGGCCCTGATAGAGCCCGCAGTCGAGAAGGACACGGGCTCCGTTTACCTCAAGGAGGTGCTGAGAGCCGGTGGTGGTTCCTGCTGCGCCGCAAAAAGTGATCTTCATGCCGGTCTTCATACAGATTTCGCCGAAACGGGGCAAGTCTGTTGATTTTGATCGAAATGAGTTTTTTTCAGGTATTTTCCGATCAATTTGTAATTTCTATAATTCAGATATTGGTGTTTTAAAATTTATTACGGAAATATTAAATTTTATCTTGTATTAATTATCAGTTCATAATAAGTTTCTCACCATGAACCGGATTGCGACCACTCTGACTATTTTAACGGCACCTGTGCTTCTTGCTTCCACAGCCGAAGCAGAGAATGTCACTCTGGATCAATTGAGCTCCCGGCTTATCGCTATCGAATCGCGTCTCAACTCGCTTGAACTATCAAGTAGCGACAATTCCAGTTCATATAGCTACAACGATCTGGCGACACGTGAGGCGACGCAGGGTTCTCAGGTCACTGCTCCGGTAGCGCCTCCCGCACCCGCCCCGGTGACTCCTCCCGCACCAGTGACTCTTCCCACACCGAAAGCATCCACTACTTATGTGATCAAAGACGGTGATACCTTGGGAAGCATTGCTAAGTCTCACGAAGTGGAGCGCACCAAGTTGCTCACTGCGAATCGTCTAAGCGAGGGTCAGCCCATCTACATTGGAGAAACGCTTCTGATTCCTGGAACTGAACCTCTTCAAGCTCCAGATACTGATTCAACTCAAGTGGTGAAGGTGAATACACCGGCTCCGGTTAAGGAGAAGTCTGTCGTTCTCGGCGAGACCAACAAGCTCCCAGGCACCTATAAAGTGGCGAAAGGCGACACGCTGACTGCCATTGCCCGCAAAAATGGGACGACTGTGGCTCAGTTGAAAGCGGCGAATGGACTTAAGAGCGACATCATCAGCTTGGGTCAGAGTCTCACCATTCCGGCTGGATCTTCTGATATCAAGGCGCCTGAAATGGCTAAGAAAGTGACGGCTCCTGCGAATTCCCAGGAAGTCGGCTTCGAGTATGACAATCCGCTGCTGAGTGGTGAAGAGTCCTACGGATACTACACGGTCAACAAGGGTGATAACCTCTATGCTCTGGCCCGTGACTTCTTTTCTACAATGGCTGAGTTGCAGCGGCTCAATCGCCTAGGCAACAGCACTTTGATCTATCCGGGCAATGACCTGATCGTGCCGACCGGAAAATACAACGACTTTCACAATTCCAGTGGCGTTGCCCAGCGGTAAGTGCCCCCGCGGTGAGACCCGCCGCTATTAATTTGTCTCCGATGCATACCCGAGGTTTGCTGATGAGACATAGTTGAGTGGTCAGAAAAACCCGGTCCTGAAAGGGACCGGGTTTTTTATTGCTCAGAGAGCTCCTCTGACAATGGCGAAGAATCGGTGGCACCTCCGATAACCGAGGTTCGCTCTACGGATGCCTCAGTTTCCTCGGGAGTCTCAACGTCGGGAAGATCCACCCGAATTTGAACCTCGCCATTGTCGATAGGCGAGGCAGACTGGATGGTTTCGATGGATAGAAGAGAGGCATCAATGCCATTTTCGACGAGGACTGCTTTGACTTTGTCTGCGCGGTTGTCGCAGAGATAGTCATTGAATGCTCCTGCCGCGCCCTGACAACGAATCGGGGCCAGTATGATCCGTTGGCCCCGCAGCGGGGGCTCGAGCAATTGTTTGACCATTGCCTCAATAACGGGCTCCTGTCCCGACTGAAGAATATAGGTGCTGCGTGAGAAGTGCAGAGATTGAAGAGTGGCAAACTCGGACTCTGGAAAAGCGGGAAGAGCGTGAAGTAGTAATGGAGGCCGGTTGGGAGTGTCGACTGTGGAGGGGGCTGTCGTCTGAATGGGCAAAGGAACGGCACGCATGGGCGTTGTCGGGCTGCTAAGCGAGCTGTCGATTTTGGAAAGGTCGCTCAACATCACGAGCGTGGGAAAAATCTTTTCGAGGTAGAGGCCTGGCAGTTCAAATGATTCCGCTGCGGTCGGGTAAGCTTCAAAATCGAGCAATGGCTCGGATATACCGAGGGTGGTGAGGTTTACTTTAATGTCAGGAAGGTCATCTGTGTGGACGATACAGATTCGATTAATTAGACGGCGACCATTGAGAATAGGGTCGAGCCGTATTCTCAGGGCGGTCAGGGTGATGACGCTGTCGGTCATCCCGGAGAGTAGTACACGGTCCTCCCACATCATGAGGATTCCTTCGTGAGTCGAGAGCCCTAGTTCCGCGAGAAGGCTCTTCAGCTCTCCCAGATTGGGAATGGTGGCATCAGGATTGACTTTTAGGCCGCCGTTAACAATAGACAGGTCCGGGCGAACCGATTTCACCGCTTCTGCGAGGATTTGTCCTGTTTCTTCTGAATCAATCTCTCCGCTGAATTCGACACCCTTTGCGGTGAACCAAACGGAAAAGAGCGGTGGGTCTTCAGGCATGGCAATCCCCGGAGACACGTCCAACAGGAGTGCCAGTAGAAGGATTGATCGAATTTTGCCCCAAAAGTGCATGGCTGTGGTCAGTTATTAGATTCCGCTTCTTCCAACAAAGTCAATCAATCACCGGATTGTTGTTCTATTGGCATCGTGGAAATTCCGAAGGCTTTTCGATTCTGCTTGGCGGGGGTAAGGGTCGCGGGATAACGTTTTGCATCGCTACTTGCCTATAAACTCCGCATCGGCTTTGTTTCTATTCCTCTCCTTACTCAGACACCGATGGCAGACATTCAATCTCTCAAGCAGGCTCTCGCCGTTTCTCCGGACAATTTGCCGCTCCTCCTCATGCTGGGAGGTGCCTATCTTGAGGAGTTTCAATTAGAGGAGGCGAGAGCGGCGTATGATGGCGTGCTTCGGGTTGAGCCCGGAAATCCAGTCGCTCGTACCCAGATCGCACAGTTGCTGGAATTGGAGGGCCGCTCCTCCGAAGCTATCTTGCGTTTGGAGCAGGTCTGTGGCGAGCATCCTACCTTTGGCCCGGCCTGGTTGAAGCGGGCCAAATTGGCTCTTTCAGAGAACAGCGGAGGCGAAGCGCGCGGGTTTTACGAAAAAGCGATATCGCTTGATCCGGCTCTGAATGACGATGAGCTGCTCAAGCGAATTCGACAGGCAGGTGGTCGGCGAAAGGTCGGGGACTCAGCGGATCCGACACCTCAAGCGACTGGAGACGCTCAGGCCGGAGCCTACTACGACCCCGAATTTGAGGAAGATGATTTTGATGAAGATCCTTATGGCGGTGGATCTGAGGCTGAATTGGAGTTTGAGCAGCGAACTGATGTTGATTTCGGCAAGGTCGGCGGCATGGAGGATGTGAAAGAGGACATCCGGATGAAAATTCTCTACCCGATGGAGAATCGGGAGCTCTTCGAGGCCTACGGCAAGAAAGCGGGTGGGGGCGTATTGCTCTACGGGCCTCCAGGTTGCGGCAAAACTCTAATCAGCCGCGCCACAGCGGGGGAGATTAATGCAAAGTTTCTCAGCGTGGGGCTGCATCAAATCCTTGATATGTGGATTGGAAAATCCGAGGAGAAGCTTCACGAGATTTTTGAAATGGCGCGTCGTAACGCACCAGCTGTTCTGTTTTTTGATGAAGTTGATGCGCTTGCCGCGGATAGGAAGGATATGCGGACCTCCGCAGGACGCACGTTGATCAATCAGTTCCTGGCCGAGCTCGACAGTGAATCAGCGCAGAATGACGGAGTGCTTGTTCTTGGGGCTACCAATGCCCCCTGGCATTTGGACTCAGCGTTTCTCCGTCCCGGTCGATTTGATCGACTTGTCTTCGTGCCGCCGCCGGATGGAGAAGCCAGAGAGCAGATTGTCAATATCATGGCCGATGGAAAACCGGTATCGGGACTGGATCCAGTTGCGCTCGCCAAGCGGGTGAAGGATTTTTCGGGTGCGGATATCAAGGCTGTTTTTGATCAGGCCATTGAAGCCTCGCTGTCTGAGGCCATGAAGTCTGGAAAGGTTGTACCGGTGACGCAGAAACAGCTCATCAAGTGCGCCAAGAACGTGAGGCCAAGCACGAAGAAATGGTTCGAAAGCGCCCGAAACTACGCTCTCTACGCCAATCAAAGCGGATTCTACGATGAGATCCTGGAGTATCTCAATATCGAGAAGAAGTGACGTGCAGTCAGTCACAGATTCAAAATGAGTGAGCTGGCGCACGGGCTGCTGTTGCAGGATCAGGGGAGGCTGGAGGAGGCTGCGGCCTGCTTTTATGGCGTGCTTTCGCGGGATCCTGAGAATGATTATGTTTATGGACGGCTCGCATTGTGTCAGCTCAGCTTGGAGGGGAAGAAGAAGCAGGCCCTCAAGTCGATTGATCAGGCCATCAGGATTCGATCAGATGATCCCTTTTATCATGCGGTAAGGGCCCTCGTGCTTTCAGAATTAAGGAGGGGCAAGGAAGCTTTGGAATCGGCCGATAGGGCGGTGGCCTTAAATCCTGAAGACAGTTTGGCTTTGGCGTCGAAAGCCACTGCGTACTGTGCTCTCGATCGTTGGAGCGATGGGGAGGAGTGGAGTCGAAAGGCTCTTGCGATAGATAGCGACCATGGGATGGCGGCCAATCTATTGACTCACTCGTTGCGTTTGCAGGGGAAATCAGAGGAGAGCGCTGCAGCGGTTGAGCAATTGCTCGCAGCTGATCCTGAAGACAGCTTTGCCCATGTGAATGCGGGTTGGAGCGCTCTTCAGCATGGTCGCCAGGAGAAAGCTGAGACCCATTTTCGGGAGGCATTGCGGCTGGATCCCGAATCAGAGATGGCCCGGGAAGGGTTGTTGGAGTCATTTCGGGCCAGATCCTTGTTTTATCGCCTTTATCTATCCTATTCGTTTTTTATGCAGCGATTCACAGGAGGGCGGCAGTGGGCGATCATCATTGGCGTATACATCGTCTATCGGATCGCTTTGAAGGCGCTGGAGGGCGTGAGCCCCGTATTCACCGCTGTGTTCGTACTGCTTTGGTTGGGAATTGTGATGTGGGTCTGGCTGGCACCTGGGGTGGGTAATTTTCTGATTCTTCTTGATCACAATGCCCGTCTCGCCCTGAAAAGGGGGGAGCGATGGCAAGGCCTGGCTGTGGGCGGGGGATTGATACTGGGGGGGATTGGCGTCGCTGCCGGCCTGTTTGCTGGCTATGATCCAGCCCTGTATGCTGGTATCGGAGCGATCGCTTCAGCGGTTCCCGCTTCACTGGCTTTTGACAATGATTCGGCCAAGGGGCGGATAGTCTTCGGTTCGATTACGGGTTTCCTCTACGTGGTCACCTTGGCGGTGTTTTCGGTTGAGGCGTTTCGGTTTCCCTCGGAGGAGCCTCACTCCGTCACCGTTTCGTTGGGGATGGCCGGACTGGCAGGAGCTATTCTTTGCACTTGGCTGGGGAATGTCAGAACTCTGCGACAAGGCATCGAGGCATGACGCCAAGGCGTGAATTCCTCAAAATCGCGCGGTCAGACACGAAAAACGGCGGGTGAACACCCGCCGTTGATCAAAATGGTAGAATCAGCAGAAGCTGAAAATTAGGACTTAGCCTTTGGCTTTGGCGCCTTGGATCTGATGTTGGTAGCAGCCTTGCCCAGTCGGTCGCGGAGATAGTTGAGCTTCGCGCGGCGGACTTTGCCGTGCTTGAGGACTTCAACCTTGGCCATTTTGGGTGAGTGGATTTGAAAGACACGCTCAACACCTTCGCCGCCTGAGATCTTGCGAACTTTGAACGACTGGTTAACGCCCGATCCGCTGCGCCCGATCACGATGCCCTTGAAAATCTGGATTCGCTCTTTGCCACCTTCAACAACGCGGGAATGCACGTTGACGGTGTCTCCCTGAGCGAACTCAGCTACTTCGTCTTTCATCTGCTCGCGCTCGATTTTATCAATCACGTTCATGGTAATATTTTGGGCAAAAATGGGGCCTCGAGGCAGTGTGCCTTTGGAGGGGCGCAATAGTTACTCCGGAGAAGCGTAAAAGCAATGGATTTCCTGAATATTTTTTGTTGCGCGGTTTCAATTCCGCGCCTAGGATCCGGTCCCCTAACCAAAGTGGGTGTGTCCTGACATTCCCACTATACTGCGGAGCGGTAGCTCAGTTGGTTAGAGCGCCGGCCTGTCACGCCGGAGGTCGCGGGTTCAAGTCCCGTCCGTTCCGCCACTTTTTTAGTCTGTAACCCGCTGATTTCCAGCGGGTTTTTTATTGCCCTCTCCGAAGTGATGAGAGCGGGGGATTGCCCGAGCTAGGTAGGTTTCGGAAGGATACCTTGAGCGATTGGCAAATGGCTGGCTTCAGGGATTTCGCTCCGCCATACTCTTAGTGCTTGTCATCACTGGGAGTGTGACTTGTAAACAGAGAGGTGTAAACTTTCGCTGCCCTATGCGGCCTTGAAGGGTGGAGCGGGTCTCCACCAAAGGTGGGGGGGCAGAAATGAAAGAACTGCTGCGACGGCGACTGATAGGGATTTTCTTTTTCAAGGGGTGCTTAGCGGTGTGTCGGTCCTGCCGGGATTGAGGGGGTGCAAATTTGTGAACGAAGTGTTTATGAGGCAGCGCGAGCAACTGGGACTACGGAGAGAAACAGGAGCCCGCGAGAAGAAAGGTTCGGTAGACTCTCATTCTCCTCCTTGCAAAAAGGCGGCTTTCAGTTTTTCATGGCTCACGGTGGTCGTTGGGTTTGGTTTGATCACCGTTACACTTCCGTGTGGCTTAACCAACCACCGCCTCTATTTTAACGACTCAGGGGTCACTTCCATATAAGACTCGCGTCAAAGCATGACAAAACAAAGATCTCAACATCCAAAAGCTCAACGAAAGTATGGCCGATTGATTCTCAACGGATATTTTCTTACGGGTGAGAAAAACCTGGAGAAAAGGGCCTTCTTTCTTAAAAACAAAGTGCTTCTTGAGTCATTTAAGGAGGTGATCGTTCTTGAACGTTCTCATGCGTTCTCCGCCTCTAATGCACTCAGTCCCTCCCGCGAATTACGTCAAGCAAAGGCACTGATGCTGACCAAATGTGAAAAAGTGGTTAGAATCCCTTTCTTCTCGTCGATTAGGAGGTTTTGCAATTCGGTATCGAATTTCGTCAAGCGCTTATCTTCGAAAAAGATTCCGCTCCGATCCAGAATGCTTATCCATCGCTATTACTTCTCCGTTCCCGTCGCGTTCAAACATATGAGGAGAGGTCGGAGCTTCGCATCCGGATTTGCAAAAGCGGCACAAATGCATAAAAGAGTTGTTCAGTTAATTTTTTTTCCAGAATCTGTCGGCCAGAAATCCACGAACTTTCAGAGCAAGGGAGCAGGCGAGCCGCGTAGCATGGGACCTGGCAACCAATCTGTCGGCCAGAAATCCACGAACCTTCAGAGCAAGGGAGCAGGCGAGCCGCGTAGCAATGCCTCTAGCATGGGACCTGGCAACCAGTCTTCAGACTACGGCTACAAATATTTCCCCAATGAGCTCACAAGCGGTGCTTGCTCTATCTGGGAACTGATTGGAGGTGTAATACATCTATTTTCTCCACCGAAGTACGATTGTTGGAATACAGTAACCGCCCTTGAACGGCAAATACCCAGTGGGAAGTCCGATCTATGGAATAAGTTTATTAAACGCCTACGGCTATACGGCAGTTTTCGTTATATCACTCATGTGTTTTCTGAACTCGAACTAGACGACTCAGACGTCGTAATTGTATTTTCGGAGCATTCAAGCGGCGCACGAATTTTGCTTGAGGAAGCACGCTCGTGCGGATCATTAGTTTTAATTACTGAATATGGTGAAATCCCAGGAACATTTTCGGTGAGTGAAAAAGGATTATTCCACGAAAGTTGGCCCGGCTTGAATCCGACTCGTTTCAACCAATTTCCGATTTCTGGTTCTGATCGCGAAGCAGTCCAAGGCATTTTGTCAGATATCGCAGAAAACAGGAGATCTACGAAAACCTTTGATTCTAACTCCGGGAATCAATTGGAAAATACGGAAGACTACGATCTCGTCATATATGTCAACGGAGTCCAGCCCTTCATGTCCGGATTAAGCCCTAGGTGCTCAGATTTTTCGTTGGAATATTCACCCCACTTCTCTAGCAATATCGATGTTTTGGCCGCCACAACTCGGGTAGCGGAAAATCACAACTGGCTGGTTTTATACAAAGATCATCCGAATATTGTAAGGGCTTTACCGAAGGCGTGTGTTCCCAGAGACGGCTGGGGAGATCATGTGCGAATTTTGGATAATGTAAATATTCATGACGTTTTAGCAGTTAGTGATATTATGGTCTCATTGGGATCGAAAAGTGTTTTTCTCTCATTAGCTTGTAATCTCCCGGTTGTGCTGGTCGGTCCTTATTCTATAAATACTGACAATCTAAACTGGGGGGTGAACTATATGTTGGGAGGCACATCTTCTGAACAGGCTCTCGAGAGCGCTATTTACCAAATCATCAGCGGACCAAGCGGTGTAGATAAGGACGGCCTCATCGACTATCTCTCCAGGATGATGAGTTACGATCTCTATGAGTACAACGCCAAGGGTCAATTTAATAGAGGTGCTTCCAAGTTTTCTGAAGATCTTCATGGGCTCATTGACGGAACCAGGGCATCATTAACAGATATACCTGAGCTCAAAGAGCCTATTTTCCCGGAGAGTAAAGAATTCAATCGACTTTGGCATCTCCAGACAGATTTGACCAAGTGGAAAACTTACGCAGAAGACGAGATTGAGTGTCTAAGCGAAATTTTTGAGAAGCAGAAGCCAAGATCTATCGTTGACTGGGGATGCGGCTTGGCACGGAGTGCCGTATGTTTTTTCAGGGCTTTTGATCTTCAGGAGGCCGATTGGACACTCTGCGATCTCTCTGATTTACAAGTGAGCGAATGGGTGAGCGAAGACGGTAAAAAAATCGGAAAGGGAATGGGAACATTTGATCACTCTGACCCATTACCCTACAATGATTTAGGACTCACTATGGAGTTTTGCCGTCTGAATGGTATGAAGCGGGTTGAAGTTAGGGATCTTGAAGCCGTTACCGACATTGGCTCGCCAGACTTATTCTATTCCTTACACTGTGTCGGATATCATTTTTCGATCAAAGCGTTTCTTGATAAGGTAGCAGTGAAACCAAAGACGATGGTATTCGGTATCAGGAAACGAGAACTTGAAGGAGCCTATGACGTTGTAGATATCAACGATATAGCGGGATACCGCAGGCGGGTCGTTAAGGGGAGGGCTCTTCAAGATTTTCTTATTTTTGAAAAAAGGTAGCTATCGAAGACCGAAGTGAGTTGGTTACCTGGGTGGTTTCGAGAAACTAAATTCTGAGCCAATCACAAAGAGAAGCCAAGGTAACAAGATGAAAGAATTGGGTAGCGAGTTTTTCGTGTCTGGTAGCGATGGCACGTTCCTCTTTGATACGCTGGAAGAATTCTCGACATGGCGGCGATGTTTGTAATGCCCTCGATGGAGTGGCCCTGGATCGGATCTGTTCGCCTTGGGGGAATACAGCCTTTCAATCCACACTCATCAAGGAACTCCCGGAATTCATTGGAATCATAGGCTTTGTCAGCAAGAATAGTTCGCCCCGAAAAGCCATCGACGAGATCGAATGCACCGATCAAATCCTGCCGATTTCCGGGAGTGGCTATGAGGCGAAGCATTCGACCGGCTCCATCGACCAGGGCATGGATCTTCGTATTCGATCCGCCCCTCGACTCCCTATCCGTTCATGTTCCGGTCCTTGCGGGCCACCGAGGGCATGTTTCGACACTGGTCGAATCAATCGCCCACAGCTTGCGCTTCAGAGGGGGCGCAAGGAGGATGTGGATTTCGTCCCAGATGCCAGGATCACACCATTTCCTCCATCGAGTGTAAATCGTGGTATAGGGAGCGAAGATGCTCAAAGCGCGTCAACTGCACCCCTCGCGAAGACGAAACAGAAGCGAGTGAATGATCGTTTCTACCGGGACTGTTGGCCTTCCTGCCTTTCCCTTGTGAGCATCGTCTTTAGTACGCGGCTCGATCAGATGTTTTTTCGCTCCCGAGCTACTCGGAGATCTTCTTTGTGGATGCGGATTTCGGGCATCCCACATCCTAGATTACCCTAACGTTAGTACAGTCGAATTCTTGATTTTTCGAACACACTCTAGTATCACCTTGCGAAGTGAAATTACGCGAGGCATTCTTAATTCAGGATCTCCGGAAAACCCTGATCCAGTGAGGTTTTTCCTCGGATATCGGGGGCTATCCGGGTTCATTGAGAAGAGCGTTTTCGAGGTTCCTACTCACGCTGATATCACAGGCACCTAGAGTTGTCGGCTCGCCTCTCTTCCGTGGCGAATCGGGAACCAAACGTTCCTAACAACCTCCCCCTGACGGGAGCGAGGCTGCTGGTTTAACTGACCGGAATTTGCTTTTTCAAGGAGTTCTTATCGGGGCGTCGGTCCTGCCGGGATTGAGGGGGTGCAGTAGCTCAGTTGGATAGAGCGCCGGCCTGTCACGCCGGAGGTCGCGGGTTCAAGTCCTGTCCGTTCCGCCACTTTACTCATCGTAAAATGTTGTTTTAAAGTGAGTTAAGATCTTTCAGGGTCAGCCCTCTGTGGCCTGCCTCGTGATTGCCTCACAGGAGGATCCCGGGCCATGTATGATAATTCAAAGTGGGTTGTCTTCTGCCGTTCTGCCTGGATTTCACCTCAGTTTTGGATGATTGCGCCGAGCTTGGAGTGAGGTATCCTTGATCGCTGATGCTGAAATCCTCTGATGATCGATCCGGAGCACAGGGTGTTCCCAGAATTCCAGACTACGAGTTTCCCGGTAACGCTGTTATAGGGGAAGGTGCCTACGGCAAGGTCTGGTATGGGATCTATAAGGAGGATCAGCCCCGGGCAGTGAAGGTATTCAAGCCCGAGGCGCTTCGTCGTGATCGGTGGAAGGCGGAGTATCAGAAGCTCAAGGAGCTCGATGAGCCTCCCGGGATTGTGACCCTCTATGATCAAGGGGAGACTGAGGATGGTCAGCCTTTTGTCGCAATGCGCTTGATGGCGAATGAGGCATTCGGAGACGGTAGCTGGAGCGGTCGCACCCTTCAGGAAAAAATCGAATCAGGCGAACTCACGATGGAGGGACGGTGGAAGCTGGTTTTCGAGATTGCCGATACTCTCGCCTACTTGCAGCGACAGGGGGTGGTTCATTGCGATGTGAAGCCTTCAAACGTACTTCTGAGTGGCGGCGACGAGCCGAGGGCCGTCCTCTGTGACTTTGGACAGAGTATCGAGGAGGGATATTCTCCCGATGGCCTGACGGGGACGTTGCTCTATGCGAGTCCGGAGCAATTGCGCGGTGTGGAGTCTGTGATTGAGCGCTGGGATGTCTACAGCTTCGGGGTGACTGCTTTTCAGTTGCTGACAGGTCGCTTGCCTCGCCTCGACATGATCTGTGAAGATCTCAAAACGGAAGATGGGAAATCTGTCCTTCAGCGTACCGTGGCTAGCTATCTGGAGAATTCGTTGATGCTGAAGGCGAGTATCGATCGCGAGTTGGTTCCTCTAGTGATTGAGGAGGCTATCAAGGCAGAGCGAGTGATCGAAATGCCCACCGAGATCCTTGGTAGTGAGAGGGAAGATGATTTCCATGTCATCCTGGCATGTCTTGCGCTGGAGGGGGACCCTGTTTCCCGGTATTCGGGCATGACAGCGGCCGTCTCCGCCTTTCACGAAGTGGCCCGGAAGAAAGTGGTGAGAGTTGAGAAGAGGAAGAAAACGATCTACGCGACACTGATGGTTTTTGGCCTGCTTGCGGCAGGTGTTGCGGGGTGGCAATGGTTCCGGGCTGAAGGATCGCGAGTGAAGGCAGAGCAGAACGGTGATCGTGCGGCACTAGCGGCCATTGAACAGCAGCGACTAGCAGGGGTCGCTTCGTTGCAGAGAGATGAGGCCGAAACGCAGCGGACCAATGCGGAGGCGCAGGCGCAGATCGCAGGCGTGGAAAAAGAGCATGCGATTGAAAGTGAGAAGGTCGCTCTTTTGGCCCGGTCGACGGCGGAAGTTTTGATCAACAATATGCTCTACGATTTGAAAAATCAGTTAGAGCCGCTTGGTCGCCTGGATCTTCTCGAGCAAGTATCGGAAGATGCCGGGGTCTACTTCGAAGAGTTGCCCGAGAGCCAGCGTACCGATGAGAGTGAGCGAGAGCGGTCCACTATGCTGGTGAACCGGGGTGAGGTTAAGATTGCTCTGGGCGAGTACGATCAAGCACTGAATATTTTGAGTGAGGCGCGAGACGTCCGATCGCAGCTGCTGGGGAAGTCTCCCGATTCTGCGCAGAGCCGCCGGGATTTGAGCGTGATTCTGGAAAGGATTGGGGATGTTAAGCTCCTTCAGGGAGATCTTGCCGCGTCCGAGAAGAATTACCGCGAATGTTTGGAAATTCGAAAGGCATTGGAGGATACTTCAGCCGATCCCAAGTCGTCTCGAAAATCTATCAGGGATGTCGGAGTCGCGCAGATGAAGTTAAGCGATGTTCTCGCGAGGAAGGGGGATGTCAACTCGTCCATCGAGGTTGCAGATTCGAGCTTGGAACGGTTTCGCATTTTGTCTTCAAAGCTGGGTGATGCTTTTCGATCTCAGCGCGACCTTGGCGTTGCGTTACTTCGGTGTGGTGATCTTTATCTACAGAATGCGGTCGGCGAGGGGGCTCTGAAATATTACGAGGAGAGCGCCGATATCCTGGGGGGGCTAATCTCAAAGGCGAGTCCGGACGACACGGCGGTGAGACGGGACTATTCAGCCGCCCTCGTCAGAATGGGAGTGTGGTATACCGATGGAGGAGAGGCTGAAGTAGCCGTCGGCTATTTTGAAACGGCGCTACCGGTCGTGAGGAAGTTAGCCAGTCTGGATCCTGAGAATCTAGATCGGACCAGAAACCTGGCATTGCTTCTCGGGCGGATGGGAGAGGCGAAGATGGCACTAGGCGAGCTGGCTGAGTCATCGGAATGTTTTCGGGAAAGCTCAGTCATTTTCGGTCGATTGACTGAGCATTCGGAACCTCAGCCGATTTGGCTGGATGATGCGCAGACAATCTTCGTTGGATGGGGGGACCTTCTGGCTCACAACAAGGAGTGGAGTCGAGCCTTGGCTCGATATTCTGAGAGCCTCTATCTTGCTCGCCGCCGGAATGGGATGGCTCAGAGCGATGAGCAGTCCAAGACCAATTTGGTGGTGTCCCTTTACAAGGTAGCGAACGCGATCCGCGAATCGGAAGATGACTCGCGAAAAGCTGAGGCCATATCGCTGCTGCGCGAATCTCTTCGAGTGCTCGATGAATTAGGTGGGGATACCGAAGATTGGGAGGAAGTGTTGCAGGGAGAGATTCGGAGGAATTAAACCGAAATCGAGAAGTGTAGTCTTGCATTATTCCAGTAATCCGATTCAATTTTAGTCTGATGAAACTGGCTCCAACTTTGATTCGCCCGTGTGCAGCCTCTATGGTCGCGCCGCTCGCTGCACTTTATGTCCTGTTGGTATTTCCCGTAGCCAACGCCGAAGAGATCGCTTCGAAGAAATTCCTGCAGCACAGTCAGGTGATTGGATCGAATAAGTGTATCGAGTGTCATGAGTCTGAGATCGAGGCTTGGCAGGGTTCACAACACTTCGCCAATAAGGATCTGCATCAGAACGAGAAGGCTGCAGAGATTGCTCGGAACATGGGTATTTCCTCTCCTGCAAAAATCAGGACAAGCGGATTGTGCACTCAGTGCCACTATACTGTTCAGAAAATGGGGAGCGCCCCGGCCAAGGTGATTGATGGAGTGAGTTGCGAAAGCTGTCACGGCGGGGGCAAGGATTGGTTGGATTTGCACAATACGGGAGATCGCAGGGAGTCCGATGACAGCGCCTCAACGCGAAGCGAGCGAGTCGCCGCAGCGGCCGGTGCGGGTATGATCTATCCCGATGCGATACACAAAGTGGCGGCGAATTGTTACAGCTGTCACATCATCACGAACGAAGATTTAGTCAATAAAGGGGGGCACCCGGTCGGAAGCGATGAGTTTGAGCTCGTATCATGGCTGAAGGGAGAGGTTCGCCATAATTTCTTTGAGAGTAAGGGAGAGACGAATGCGGATACGCCGATTGATCGTCAGCGCCAGTTGTTCGTCGTCGGCAAAGTGCTTGAGATGGAATATAGCCTGAGGGGACTGGCGAGAGCGAAGGAGAAGGCCGATTATGGCAATGCTATGGGTCGCCGATGCGGGGCGACCAGGAAAGAGCTCGATCAGATTGTTGAAGCCCTCGGTGCTGATACTCCTCCTGAGTTGAAGAAGATCCAGGAGACTGTCAGCGTTCCTGGCCTTCTCAAGTTTTTCAATGCTGAGCCTTTAAACGCGGCTGCGGACACGCTCGAGGAGTTGCTGGGACAGTTGGTTGAAAACAATGACGGGAGCTCTTTCGGCGCTATCGATGCGATGATTCCAAAGGAGGGGAAAGGTTCCTCCTACCATCCTTGACAGAACTCTTTTCTATAAAATTGTGGCTGAGGAAATTTCAGACACTATGAAACGTCCGAAACGTTGGAGTGTACCGTATACCGAGGAAGTGATAGGAGCTTCCATGGACTATGGAATAGTCCGCGGGTTGCTTCGGGGCCCTCTCCGGGGACTGGCCGCCGATCGAAAGCAGTTTCCGCCGGATCTTCCCCTCTCGGGGATTCTCCGGCACGACACGCGAATTCGAAAGTATAAGAAAGGAGAGGTCATCATTCGCCAAGGTGACTATGGCGATTCGGCTTTCTATGTTTTGGAAGGTAGTGTGCATGTCCTGATGGCAAGGCTTCCTACTCGATCAGCCGGAGGCCGTATCGGTCAGAAAGCGGCCAAGTGGGCCCGATCCGTCGCAAAGTTATTTCAGAGTCGGTCGTCGTTTCCCGAGGTGCGCGGGAAAGACCGGCGGCCGGAGGCGGAGAAAGGGCAAGGGCAGATTGTTCATCTCCAGGATTTTCCCGAGTTTTTGCTGGAGGGCTCTGCTGCTGATGTTAACCCGGAGTTTGTCGCGGAACTCACCTCTGGAAATGGTCATCAGGGGGAAACTTTCGGTGAGATTGCGGCATTGAGCAGGACTGCCAGAACGGCAACAGTGCTGGCGGCTTCTCAGGAAACTCAATTGTTGGAAATTCGCTGGCAGGGGCTTCGGGATATTCGGAAATACTCACTGCGCTGGAAGGAGATGATTGATGAGCGCTATCGCTCTTCCTCTCTCCTCTCGCACCTTCGCTACGCGCAATACACCTCCAATTTGAGCCGGGAACGCAGTCATCCTCTCTCAGACTATGAGGTGACCGAGGAAGGCAACAATACGATGATTTCTGAGTTGTCTCATTTGGCCCGGCATACGCAATTCCGGTCCTACGGGGAGTTTACGTGGCAGTCGACTTTCAAAGAAATGGCAGAGTCAGGGGCTCGCGAACTTCAGGAGAGCGAGCCGGTGATTTTGAAGCAGGGAAACATTGCCGGTGAGTTGATTCTCATTAGAAGCGGGTTTGTTAGAGTGACCCGACGGTATAATCACGGTGAGAAGACGGTCGCCTACCTTGGCAAGGGGCAATCGTATGGAATGGCTGAATTGTATCACAATGTGAATTTGAATGAGGACGGATTTGGTCCGGTTCCGATGGACTATCAGCACTCATTAAGAGCGATTGGCCACGTCGATATTCTGGCTATTCCCGGTCCGGTGGTGCAGTCAAATGTAATTCCCCATTTAAAGCCTGACGACGTAAAGTCTCTGAAAGTGGATCTGGAGCGGCTGATCAAAGATCAAAAGGGAGGCGGGGGTTCGGAATCGCGAAGCAGTGCAAATATGCTTGAGTTCCTTGTCGAGGAGAGAGCGATCAACGGAACTGCGGCGATGTTGATCAATCTGGACCGATGCACGAGTTGCGATGATTGTGTCAGGGCCTGTTCGGATACTCACGATAATAATCCTCGCTTTGTCAGGTTTGGCCCTCAGCAGGAGGGAATACAGCTGACTCACGCCTGCATGCATTGCGTCGATCCAGTATGCATGATTGGTTGCCCCACCGGAGCGATTCACCGGGATGCGATTGGGAATCAGGTCGTGATCAATGAGTATACCTGCATCGGATGTTCTACCTGCGCCGACAACTGCGCTTATGACAATATTCAGATGGTGGAGATTCGCGATAAAGGTGGGGATTTTGTGTTGGGGAGTGAAAAGGACGAGAAACTCGGGATGGTGCGGCGCACTCCGACCGAGGACCCAATTCAAAAAGCGACCAAATGCGACCTTTGTGAGAACCTGGTCACCGGGCCTGCGTGCGTGAACGCTTGTCCCCACGATGCTTTAGTGCGCACTGATCTGACGGGATCGGATGATCTATTTGATTGGATGTCCAAATCATGAATTTTAGGAGACGGCGGTTAAGAGGCGGGATTTTACTCGTGGTGTTTTCCCTGCTGGCATGGGAGGTATGGGATCTTTGCCGCACCGGTCTTGCTCCGACGACATTGTACACGGGCTCCGCTCTTCTGGTGCTGACTCTAGTCCTCACCCTGTTCAACGGTCGAAAGAAAATTCCATTTCTTCCTCTGTTTCGTGCTTCGACCTGGCTGCAGTGGCATATTTATATGGGATTTTTCTCGATCCTGCTCTTTCTGCTTCATGTTGATTTTCGAATTCCCTCCGGGATTCTGGAGTCCGTTCTCGCGACGGTGTTTGTGATCGTGGCTGTGAGCGGAGTGGTGGGACTCATCCTCTCAAGGGCGTTGCCGCGCAGGATGAATCAGGCTGGGGATCCGGTGGTCTATGAAAGTATTCCGCGATTACGAAAGGAGGTCAGAGAGGGCGTCAGGGGATTGATAGCCAGATCTGAGGAATCCTGTGAGTCATCAACTCTGTCAGAGTTCTACCGTGAGCACCTGCGGGAGTTTTTGGAAGCGAGCCCGTCGCTTCTTCATTCCTTTGGGAATGAAAAGAAGAGAGGGTCTCATCAACTGACAAATGAATTGGAGGCTCGAAGGCGGTATTTGTCTGATGAGGAAATTGAGGTTGCTGCGGAGCTGGAGGAGTGGATCGAAAAGAAAGATAATATCGACTTTCAAGAAGCCTCACAGCGGCTTTTGAAGGGCTGGTTATTTGTGCATATTCCAATGTCCTTCAGTTTAATTCTGCTCGGAGTGGCCCACGGGGTGTTTGCGCTGCTGTATGGGGGGAACGCTTAAACCTGTAACTATGGGAAAAGACATCCATCGATACCGCTATAGTGACAGGGATTACAATAGGCCTGCGCGAAAGTGGGCGTGCGGTCATTCGGTGGACGGGAAGGAATGCCCCCTTGGGCCTGGAGTCGGTGGGTCCTGTAGGGGGACCGGGGAGTGCATGCCGGCCCGGAAAGGGGATCGGTGGTATTGTACGCGACCGGACTCGCTTGGAGGCGAGTGTAGCCGCGGACCCGGCCCTGAGGGCGGATGCGGATGCTCACTTTCTCCTTGTCAGCCAGTTCGCTCGCTCAGAGAGGTTAGACGATTGGCTGGATGGGCGGCTGTCATTTTGACGGTAGGTTTTTTGTTGGTCGTCCTGGGGGGGCATCCCCGTGATGCTGCTATCAACCCTGGAGTTCTAACAACGGCACATTCAGGGGAGAGCCTTGACTGCCAAAGTTGTCATACTGAGACATCTCCTTCTGAGCTGGCGACCGTGTTCGATCCTCATTTTTTGAGTCAACGTGCGTTTGCCAACAGCGAACTGTGTTTGAACTGCCACGGCAGTGAAATTGGTGACTGGCTGGAGTCGGCCCGCTTCGCCCATGGTTGGAGCCGGGAAGAGATCCAGCAAAAGGTTGAGGCTGTGGGAGATGGCGAAGCATTACATTCTGAGAATAAGACAGATCTTGCAGTCTGGATCGCGGCAAAGGGCCCGCTTCCGGCGATGGGGCAGATAGGGGAGCTGGCCTGTGCGACCTGCCACCAGGAGCATCACGGCTCTGATTATGTGATGACTGAGCTTTCGAATAAGCAGTGTCAGGTATGCCATCAAAATCAATTTCACGGGTTCTCTGATGGGCATCCTTCATTTGCTGAAACAGGATATCCCTACTCGCGCCGGACTCGAATTTTCTTTGATCACGAGAGCCATTACGGAAAGCACTTTGCCGCGGACGTGGATAAATTCATCCCGGGGTTCGACACGAAGCGACCATATGATGACAACATGTCGTGTGCCCATTGTCATGAGCCTGATCAGAATGGAGAGTTCATGAAGTTGCGTGGATTCGAAGTGAGCTGTGGAGCTTGCCATGAGGACGCGGTAAAGGGCGGCGATGCACTCACCATTCTGGCATTGCCGGAGGTTCAACCCAATGTGGCAAAAGGGCATTGGCCCGCTTCAGGGTATGGTCTCCTTCCTTCAGTTAGGTTGTTGTTGAGCAAAGATCTGCAGGAGCTGCTTTCCACCGTGGATGTTGATCCTGATTATGGAGTGCTGTCCCTCATCGATGAGGGAAGCGGTGACACCGCGAAATTGGTTGCCACCGAGTTGCAGAACCTCTTTCTCGAATCATGGTCTGAAGGAGCGGGTGTGTTGGCTGAGAGAATCGAGGAGAGTGGTTATCTTCCACCGGAAGATGCAGAAGCATTATTTGGGGGATTGTCGGTCGACACCGTTCGAAACTTTCTATTTCCGGGGATTCGATGGGAACTTGGAGATTTCGTGTTTCCTGAACTCGATTTGGATGAGTTGAACCGTAGATTGGGGGGGGCTCATTCGCGTTCGATTGGGGCATGGCCGGAACGGGCGGCGGCTTCGGTGACTCCTTTGATGGTGCATTTGTTATCCCCTCGCGCCTCTCTTCGGGAGGATTTGAACCTGCTGAAGCCCTTTACGAGAGAGGACGGGAGTATCGAATTGAGCGATCTTTTGGGGGCGAGTGATGCTCAAATCGGTGCCGTTGAGAACTTAGCCTGGGGAGTTAGAGCGTTGTTTCAGGAATTGCAGGAATCGGGTGCTCCATTTCTTGAGCAGTTTGAATCGCTTCGAGGAGGAATTCTGGATGCGGAGACATCGGAGTCGGTGCTTGATCGAGTTTTTCTGATGGCTCGCAGCGATGACGCCTTCATGAGTCGAGTTGGAGCTGAGATGACCGGTTTCAACCAAGGGCATTTTCCCGCGGCAGTGGAGAGAGAGGGCCCGAAGGGTAAAGAAGATGTGCCATCGATCGGGCAGGGAGATGACGCCTTTGGCGGTGGGGACGATGACGCCTTTGGCGGTGGGGACGATGACTTTGGGACTTCGGAACCAGCGAAGGGTGAAGGGGCCGGAGGTGATGATGACTTTGGCGGTGGGGACGATGACTTTGGGACTTCGGAACCAGCGAAGGGCAAGGCCTCCGGAGGTGATGACGACTTTGGAGGCGGGGACGATGATTTTGGGGCTTCAGAACCAGTGAAGGGCAAGGCCTCCGGAGGTGATGATGACTTTGGCGGTGGGGACGATGATTTTGGGGCTTCGGAACCGGTCGCGGAGAAAGAGGGAATTGCGCCGAAGGGGATTCCCCGTGTGTATGAGCCTTCGCTTACTGATTGGCAGAAATTGGGTGGTTGGCACTATGATACTCATGCGATCAATTACACCGCAAGGGGGCATGCTGACCCTGTGATTATGGCGTGGATCGATTCGTCGATCGATGCCATCAACTCACCTGACGCCATTCACCGCCAAAATGGGCGATTGGTTCTGGATCATGTTCTGGGGTGGAAAGACGGAGTGAACACTGATGCGTCCGGGAAGTGCTTTAAGTGTCATACGGTTGACCGTGATGTGTCTTCCGGGGTCTATCATGTCAATTGGCATGAGGCCTACGGTACGAGGCAAACAGTAAACCCCTCGTCGGAATTGACCCGATTCTCGCATGCGAAGCATTCTATCGCTATAAAATGTGTCTCCTGCCATGTCCCCGGTGAAAGCGGAGACTATGCCGAATTTTTTCCGGCCCGAGGGAGTGGTGGCGAACTGTCCGACTCGGCTCAGTTCTCTCCGAATTTCATGCCGGTGAATCAGAAGGAGAGCTGTGCTAACTGTCATCAGAAGGGGCTTTCCGGGGAAGACTGCCTTCAGTGCCATGAATATCACGTTCGACCTCGATGAAATATCCACAATTCCGAGGGGGGAAGTTTCCTTGTAATGGTCAATATTTACAATATAAGTGCAGGATGATGTCCCATGGGCTGAAATACGGCAACCTGGGTTTAGCGGTGCTGTTCATGTGTTTTTCCGTGAGTGGTTTGACGGTTCTTTCACTGATAGGTCAGGAAAGTCCAACCGCTGCGGATGAAGGTGCTCCAGTGCCTCCTGTGGAGGCCGAAGTAAAGGATGCCGCTCCGGTTGGGGTCGATGATTTTGGAGGGGACGCCGCGGGTGCGGACGACGATTTCGGCGAGAAGATGGCTGATGACGATTTCGGCGTGGCAGACGACGATTTTGGAGCGGCAGACGATGATTTTGGGGCCGATAGTTCCAAAAAGGAAGACGAGCCGGAGAAGAAGAAGGAAGTAAAGCAGTATGCTTCCGCCGCTGAAGCTCATTTGACCTTCCTCAAAGCTCTGGAAACTGAGAAACGGTTTCCCAGTGCCGTGACATGTGCTGAGTGCCATCCCGATCACTATCGGGAGTGGTCGGTTTCAGCGCATGCCTATTCACAGGTGAGTCCTGTGTTTAATACTATGCACGCTAAGATCGTGGAGCTGACTTCCGGCACTAACGGCGACTTTTGCATTCGGTGTCACACTCAGGTGGGGATGCAGCGGGATGAACCCCTATTCACCAGTAATCTGAAGCGGCACCCGGCCTCGGTTGAGGGGATTACTTGTATTGTCTGTCACCGGGTCGATAAAAATTACGGAAAGGTGAGCGGGAGGACCCATGTTAAACAGGGGACTATATTTGATCCTGTCTACGGTCCGGAAGGGAGTCAGATTCTTAATGAAACGCTGCAGCGGGAGGACCTGGCTAAGAAGCTCAATACGACACCGCCTGAGGATGGGGATGAAAAGCGTGTCGGGAAAAAGGATATTCATGCCGAAGTCGTGAAATTTGATCCCATCACTACATCCGGATTTTGTGGCACTTGCCATGATGTGAATCTCTATAACGGATTTCGCTTAGAAGAAGCATTCACTCAGTACAAGAACTCTCCCGCTTCTAAAAAGGGAGAGAGCTGTCAGGATTGCCACATGGGGAAGACTCCCGGAGCTGTTGTTTCCGGCATTGTTAAGGCAGATGATCCCGATACGTTCGAGGTGTTGAATTACCTTCGAGGGGCAGGGGCTCGAATTGGCGGAGATGTTTGGGCTAAAGACGGTGATGACTCGACCGGTTTGTTCGGAATTGCGACGCGTGAACGGAAGCGCACCAATCACATGTTTGCCGGTCCGGACTATTCCATTGTTCATCCCGCTATATTCCCACATTCAGAAGAGCTTCGTCAGGCTATGTGGGAGTTCGAGCGAAAGATTCCAGGCTCAGACAAGTATGAGCGAGTCGGGATGGAGCATCTCCTCGAGTTTAAGTGGGAAGCGGGCTGGGGAGACCCTGAGAGCTACTTTGAGCAACGTGTTGAAGAGAATCCGGATCTTGAGAAATCGTTGCCATGGCCGTGGGATGACACCGTTGCCCGACAGACTTTGCGCGAGAATCTCAACGATTCATTCAAGCTGCTGAATGAGATGGACCGGCAGCGTCATCAGATTCTCAGGAGGGCTATTCAGTTTGGTGATTTTGAGGTGGCTCGAAACGACAGGGAAGGAATCGAGTTCAGTCTTGAGGTTGTCAATGCCACCGATGGACATGGCGTTCCCACAGGTTTTGATGCAGAACGGCTTATGTTCCTTCAGACAACGGTATGCGATAAAAATGGCCGAGTTGTGTTTGTGTCAGGTGATCGTGATCCCAATGGAGATGTTCGCGATCTTCACTCCGCTTTCGTTCATCATCATGCGGAGAAGACCGGGCCATGGCTCGCTGTCTCGGATTGGAAGGCGGCAGCTGGAATTCAGCGGGAGAAGGAGGATCTTCAGTGGCTGCCTGACAAGTATCTATTCTCTCTCCAGTCGAAGTTCATTACCCGCAATATCCGGGGTGGCGAGCGCGAGCAAATTCTGGCGGTGAATCACTCTATTGATCCTCTTCCTTATATTCGTCCTGACACACGACCTGGGATCTTAACGGCCCGCCCCGCAGGAGCGCGGAAGCAGAGTCGGGGATTGCCACCTCTTGGGTCGAGGAAGGCAGAATACCGTATCGATAAGGATCAGTTGACGGGAGAGGGCCCCTATACCGTGAATTTTAAATTCATCTGCCAGATGGTTCCGGTCAATCTGATCCGTGCGATTGCTGCACCGGGGTTTGACTACAATCTGTCAGCCCGTGAGATCGGCAAGCGAGTGGTGTATGGGCATCCAACCTCATCCTCTCAAAGCGACTCAAGCCGGCGCGGTGGCAGCCTGACAATCTGGGACCGCAGCTTCACGCTGCCTGATGCTCCGTATGTGACAAACTTGAAGCCTTCAGAGGGTGATATCATGTCGGTGACCCGTTCGCCGTTTCCTTGGAAAGACCCGTCAATTTTTGGGGCAATTGGCGGACTCGATGAGTATATCTCGCCTGAGACTTTACCCGGGGATTCGGGAGGGGAGCCGGGCAGTGGACTTCTTCCGAAACCATCTGAAACTGAAGGGGATGACAGTTTCGACTGAGTCGGGCCTGAGAGAATTGATGAGCCAGCGAAAGCAGATAGAAGGTTTGAGCATTGGGTCCGGGAGAAGTTCCGGGCTTCTGATGTCTCTTACTTTTGTGATCAGACGAATGAGATTGGTCGTCACCTGCATTTTTGTCGCATTTCTATGTGCCGTTCCCTGCGGGGCGACTGCGGCTGATGGGAATGCCAGCCTGTATCTCAGCGATGAGGTCGTACCCTGGGATGATCTCGGAAAGGACTTCGTTGAGCGCCCTAAGCCCGTTACTGAGGTGATCGAGGATGCTATTTATCCGGAGAACAAGGAGCGCGATAGGATTATCAAGGAAGCTCATGTAACGGGGAATGCCGATCTTCTTGAAACAGCGCCTGAACGCAGAAATATTTTTGGTGGAAACCCGTTTCTCGGAAGCGGTAAGATCGATGAGGGCTTTGAAATTGCGACAGGAGCAGTGTGGCAACCCAATCTGATTATCTACGGAGAATTTCGCACTGCGATTCAATCATTCGACGGCGGTTTTGGAAATGACGCAGAGTGGGCCAACCGACTTGATATCTTTGGGAATCTTTACCTGACACCCACTGAGCGGATCTTGATCGGATTTCGTCCTCTGGATCGAGACGGCGATTTCACAGGCTATCAGTTCAATGGCGTTGATAAGGGGTTCTTTGAAACACTGAATGCGACGATCAATACTTTCTTCTTTGAGGGTGATTTTGGTGAATTGTTTCCCCGGCTGGATCCAAATGATTCCAGAAGTCTCGATTACGGAATCGCCTTTGGTCGACAGCCGATCAACTTTCAGGACGGTATCATGATTAATGACACGATTGATTCTATTGGAATCAGTCGGGCTTCACTTTTTTCTTTCGGCGCGAATGCAACTCGTATTACCGGTTTGTTAGGTCTTAATGAGTTACACCGCGGGGATAATATCAGGGACTCCCGGGCGAAGGTGGTTGGGTTGCTGACTTCGATGGACTATGACAAGTCGACCTTGGAGGTTGATGCCGCCTATGTAGAGGGGAGCAGTGCCACTGGGGGCGACGGATTCTATGCAGGTATTGGTGATACCCGAAGGATATCTGAATGGAACTCGACGTTACGTGTCAATGGGAGCTGGGCTTTGAATGGACCGGGTTCGCTTGCCGTTGATTCGGGCTTCGTTATTACTTCGATGCTGTCCCGTACGATGACTTACAATGACGATATTTTCTACTTTGATAGTTTTTATGGAAACGGGAATTACACCTCGGTGGCGCGGGATCCGTCAGTAGGAGGACCTTTGGGTGGTATCGGAATCCTTTACGCTTCGGCAGGGCTCGGAGACTACTCTGCTCCGCTTGGAAATCAGGTGGGGAACGGAGTGGGTTTTGCTTCGGGGTACCAGGCGTTTTTGGGAGGGGCACACAAAGCTCAGTTGATATATGAACTCGGTGGCAGGGCCGGAACGAGAAGTGGTGCCGAGTCATCGCTCGGGTTTGGAATGCGATACCAGCGGGCCTTTGGGCAGCATTCGATTCTCAGGTTGGATGGATTTGCGGCGGGGTATAATGATGACCTGCGTCCTCTTCGCGATGACTTTGGTTGGGGCCTCCGGTGCGAGTGGCGTGTGAAATTCTGATTGAGCATGGAGATGTTGTTGCAGAATCCCTGGTTTTTCGCTGGCTGGCTTATCTGCATTGCTGTGATTTTGTATGGATTGGTGGCAGCATGGACTGTGTTCAGGCGCCGCAGTCTTCTTCTGCGCCAGTTCGCCAAGGAGGATCTGGTTCTTGAAGCTGAGTTGCAGTTGCTGCGTGAACGTCGGGAAAGAGAAATCCAAAGCAGTGATGGTTGGGAAGGGTTTGCTAATTTCGTGGTGGTTCGAAAAGTGCTTCACGGTGGAAGCGGAATTTGTTCGTTCTATTTAAAGCCGAAAGACGAGAGGCTTGAGTTGGCGCCGTTTTTGCCCGGGCAACACCTGGTCTTTCAGTTGCCCGTTGCGGGTCAGTCGCAACCAATCACTCGTCGTTACAGCTTGTCCGATCGGCCGGGGATTGATCATTACAGAGTTTCGATCAAGCTGGCTCCTTCGCCGGCAGATCAGCCGGAGTTACCTGCAGGATTGGGGTCCTCATATTTTCACCAGGAGCTTGAGGAGGAGTGTAACTCACCCTATAGCTGCCTAATTCAAGTGAGCAGTCCGGCCGGATCTTTTCTTCTGAATCCTCAGGAATCAAAGCCTGTGGTGTTGATTGGTGGTGGGGTTGGGATCACTCCGATGTTGAGCATGTTCAACAGCATTATCGAAGAGAATGATTCCCGCGAGGCTTGGCTATTTTATTCGATTCGAAATGCCAACGAGAATGTTCTCTTGGACGAAGGAATGCTCCATCCCAAGTATGCGAGTCTGGCGGCCTCTCGTGAAAATCTGCATCTGCATCTCTATTACTCGCGCGAGCAAGTGCAAAGCCCGTCGGATTTTGTCGACTCTCATCATGGTCGGTTAACGGTTGATGCGCTGAAGGAGCAATTGCCAAGTAACAACTATCGGTTCTATATCTGCGGCCCTGATGCCATGATGGATCAGTTCGAAGAGGAACTCGAGGCCTGGGGGGTGCCGGAGGAGGATATCCTGTCAGAGCGGTTCGCCCCGCCGAAACGGAAGCAGCCTGTGGAAGGGATGGTTGAGCGGACAATTCAGTTTGCCCGGTCCAAGAAAGAGATCCAGTTCACTGCCGAGGATGGAAGCATTCTTGAAGCGGCGCAAAGAGCGGGTGTTCCTATCGCCTTCGACTGCCGGGCGGGTTCCTGCGGACAGTGTAAAGTGGGTGTCGTGTCAGGAAAAGTGGGCAACACCATTCGGACGAACTACAAATGTCCTCCCGGGTCATGTCTCACCTGTTCGTGTGCTCCCGAGAGCGACATTATACTCGATTGCTGAACCGAGAGGATGTCAGGAGGTTTTCTTAGGGATCCAGTGTGACCTGATTTCCAATTACAGCGGTCTTCTGACCCTGATGCTGAATAACCGAGCCGGGCTTGCGATCCAGTTCGATTGCAGTGCCCGGAGCCGAGACTTTGTCGCCCCGAATTTTCGCGATAGCGACGACCGGTTTGTTGTCACGCGTTTTCAGCGGCACCGCGATTTGTGATCCGTATCTTCGCCTCACCGCAATGACCGCCTGGCTTCTGATCTCGTCATTAAGTTTGTCGAGAGAGAGGGCCTCCTCGCGTCTGATCTTTTCGGTTTCGGCTGGTGTTGCCGAAGCCACCAGATTTTGAGAGTACAACTTGATCTCTTTCTTCTTAGCGGCATAAGCCGGCTGGAGTCTTCGCACTTCTTTGATGACAAACCCATCGAACTTCTCCTGCGCGAGGCGACGAACTGTTTCAGACTCGTCAACATTGAGTCGCCGGTATCTTCCCAGGGTTTTCGCAACGTCAACTGCGCTGTCGAGATCAATCGCTCCATCAGAGGCTACCGTGTAATTGATCGTAGATGGCCCATAGACGGGGCCCATATTGGCAAGGCGCTCTTCAGGCGTTTGAGAGACACAGCCAGCGAGAACGGTGGCCACCATGATCGCTGCACTCGATAGGGATAAAGATAGAGGGGGAGTCATGAAGCGAGAGTGGCTCTCAGCTTTGGGTGAAAACAGTGTGAGCTAGCTACCTGGTGGACGCGGTGCAGGTCGACAGTTGGGATCATTTGGGGACTGACAATCAATGCGTCTACCTGGAAGGTCATTGGGGCGTGGTTGCGCAGGCCCTCTTTGAAGTATGGGCTGACTGGACTGAACCGGTGGTAGCGGGGTAGTATTCGGAGGAGGTGGGCTCCCGGGCCCGTTTTGCGGAGGGGGTTGGTTTCCTTGTCTGTTCTCTGGAGGTGGGCCATTCCCTTGACCAGGGGGCGGTCCGAGTCTTCCGGTTAGTGTGTTGGGGGCAGGACCTCCACGCAGGCCGGGGCCGAGTAGAGGAGAGGTTTGCATCAAGCGATTCATATCGACTGAGACAGCCGCGGGGAGGACGTTTTCGAGGCAGTTGATGACTAACAGTTGGCCTTTTCGGATGGTGACGGAATCCCGGGAAAGCCCCTTCAGAGCGATCGTCACTTTACCCTCGAGGCAGGCGATCTTGATGTATCGCTTTGGCTGATAAGAAATCAGCATCGACGAATTTGAAGTGGCCTTAACTTGATCGGTTTCTACCGTCAGGGAATTGCGACCGAATAAGCCTTTGGAGGTGGTCTTCACCATCATGACGCCTTCACGGAGGTCGATGGTTTTACCATCGTCTCCAACGCTGACCTTCGAACTCGCGCCGACGCGGATAGTGCCGGTGTCATTGGAAATCTGGGTCCGGGACTCTGGACCGGTCCGGATGGACTTGCGGTTTTGACTGTTCGTGATTGAGACGTCATTGAATGACTCATCAACCGTGATCTCGGATACGGCAAAAAGAGGACACCATACGGCAGCGGCCAGAGCGACGTGGAGAGGAAATGGTATTTTAATCTTCATCGATTAATCAGAAAGTGGTTCTGAATCCGACTCCACCACCCCAGGTGAAGTATTCGTAGTCCTGCGTGCCGACATTTGAATCGTTGAGAGTAAAGTTGGCACTCGCCTCAAGGTAGATCTCTCCTTCGGATCCGAATACCATCGGGCGGGCGGCTATCCAGGTCGAGATGAGCTCGGCAACATGGTTCCAGTCATTCTGGGTGCCGAGACTGTAGTCAAACCAGGAGGCTACATAGCTGGCCTGACTGAGAAGGTCCTCTGTCCAGTTGACTGAGTACCCGCCGTAGAGCCGGTACTCGTTGCGCTGAAAAATCTGAGAACTGGCATCGAAACTAAGATCAGTGCTGGCTCCGTAGAAGATCTGATGTCCCTTTTTCACGGAGAGCGCTTTTTGAAACCCAAGGACGACAGAATTGTTCTTAAAGACGGCGGGGCCGAAAAGGTTGTCCGAAACTCGATAGAAAGAGTAGTTGGCAAAAAAGAAGCCATTTTCAAAGATGGCGCTGGCTGGTTTGTCGGTAGGAGGAATGTAATAGTAGAACCCCGCGTGAGCACGCTGGTAGTCAAAGTCCAGCGTGCTGAGATTCTTGTAGCGATACAATTCTTCGGAGACACCAAGATCAGCAAAGAGGTTGCCCTTGACCAGTGGCGTGTAATTCAGAGCCGCAAGCCCTCTCATATAGGAATCAGTGGTTCCCCCGGACGCCGCGAGCTCCGCGTTGTTGGTCCGATAGCCGGTGAGAGAGGTCCTCAATGAAAAGGGGTACCAATTTGAGACTCTTTCGATGATCACTTGATCGCCAAATTCATCATCACCCGCCATGGAGGGAACTCCACTGGCGTCGCCCTGTCCTGATCCGCTCCCGGCGTCTGGAATCCGGCCAGCGACGGCAACATCCCGGAGCGTTCCAATATTGGGTTCATCCTGAGCGTCGCACAGGGCTACCGCCGATACGCTTAAAGCGATCAGATGGGGTAGAATGGAACTAAGCTTCATGAGTAGTCAGGAGGGCGCAAACGGCCCGCTTTCAATAGTCGAATGGCCCTATGGTGTCAATCGGGATGGATCGCCTAGGAAGATGGGGAAATCCGAAGGGAATTAGGGGTCACTCTCTCCCCAGTGGATCTCCCTGAGCGACTCTCCAAGCGTTGAGCAGAGTGCGCAGGGCCTCAAATCGACGCTGGTGCTCAGTTGCTTCAGAGGTAGCCAGATTGAGTAGTTCATCGGGATCAGTATTCAGGTCAAAAAGCTGCCAATGATCGATCAGGGGGTAGCGAATCAGCTTCCAGTTGCCCTCGGTCCGAATCATGCGTTGGGAGTCCTTAAAATACCCGAATACATTCTCGTGATGTCGAGTGGATTTCCCCTGAAGAACGGGTGCGAAACTCTTCGCTGTCACGGAACTCGGAAGGGAGACCCCTGAAATCTCGCAAGTAGTGGGAAACAGATCGCGGAGGTAAACCTGGGCATTGGTGGATGACCCCGGCTCAATACCAGGGCCGGTAGCGATGAAGGGCACGTTGAAGGTGTGTTCATACATGTTCTGCTTTCCCCTTAAGCCATGTGAACCGCAGGCCATGCCGTGGTCACTGGTGAAAATAATAAGGGTGTTCTCCCTTTCACCTGTCTGATCGAGAAGGGCGAGCAAGCGTCCAATCTGGCGATCCATATCCGCGATAACGGAGTAATAGACCCTGAGCAGATCGCGAATGTCGGATTCCGATCGCGGCCAGGCGAGGAGCGCCTCATCACGCCCATCAAAATTGCCGTGATCAAAGGGGTGCACCGGCATGAAATTGTCGGGAAGTACCATGTCTTCTTCGTGGTATCTGTCCTCCATTCCTGGAGGGATGAATAGGGGGTCGTGAGGGGAGGTGAAGTTCACCTGACAGAGCCAAGGTCGGTCGGATTCTTTCTCGATAAGCGAAATGGCCGCATCGACGAATTTTTCGCTAATATCCGGGGTCACTCCGACCCCCATTTCCGGATAGAGCGTTTTCTTGTCATCACTTTGAAAAATCCAGCCTCGATAGCCGGTGATGGGAAAGCCTTTCCAGTCCATCTGGCCTTCTTTCCGGTATTTGCTTCCTCCCCCTGAAAAGAGGCCGGCTACCTCTGAGTATCCGCGTTGAGATGGCCGACCACTAACGTGCCATTTACCGACGTGCCAAGTGTGATAGCCTGCTTCTTTGAATGTTTCAGCCCAGGAGGGGGATTCGGGATTCGGGATCGAACCGGGAAGCCCGGATACTCCGTTTTCCCATCCATGTTGGCCGGTCAAAATTTCAGCACGACTCACCACGCATATAGGATAGGAGCAGGTGGCACGAGAAAACGTCATTCCCTTGGCGACGAGAGAATCAAGATGGGGGGTATGGATGCGGGGATTGCCAAGGGCGGCGATGCAATCAGGCCGCATATCATCGGCCAGAAGCAGGAGAATGTTGGGGCGCTCCTCCTGAGCTACTATTGAACTGGAAACGAGACCGGCGACGGACGCAGTGAGCACCATGGATCGAAGATAGGATCTGATTCGAAGCATGGGTCCAGTCGAACACAGATAGGGCTCGCAAACGACTGAATTACCTGCGCGGTTGCGCCGGCGTGTCAGTTCTGAATAGGGACGGGAAGGGCGGATGCCCTGAGCTTCTAGCGGAGCTAATTCAGAGCGAAGTGTGTCGAACGAAGTAAGGACATCGCTTGAGAGGAGAGAGATTCTTGTCAGGGTCAAAGCGCCTTCAGCTCTCCCAGCATTTCCAATAACTGCTTGGTGAGGATGACTGAGGAGTCTTTCTCAAATTTGTTGGTGCCAATCCACGTTTCGTAGCCGCCTAGTTCGTGTTGATTGGGAGGAGGTAGATAGCCATATCCACCATTGGCGAGTTCGATGGTGAAGGTGTGAGGAAATGGACTCTTTTCTTTAATTTCCAATCCAATCTCGACGAGGACTTCGAAGGGGAGGGAGACGACAGCCTGATCGCCGATACGGATGGCTTGAATGATGACGTTCTCCGTCTTGTTTGGCTCGGAGTAGATGATCGTCGCGTTGGCGTATCGAGCGGCACTTTTGTGGAATGCGTCCCGGTCCTTTCTGGGGAGATTGAGAAGGCGAACTGCATGGGCGACTTCATCTTCTGTCATGCTGCGGTATTTGAGCGTTACTTCCCGCTGGCGCATCGCGACTACGGGGGACGAATCGTAGTCCTCAATTTTCTTGACTGCCCGCCAAGCAGCATCGGCCGTCTTGTTGGCAACAATTCTGACTTGCTCGAAGGGCGCTCGTGGTGCTCTGGTCTGAAGGAAATCGATGTTGTTGATATCGCCACTAGTTCCGTTCGTCATCATGGCGACGAAGTTCCCTGACGGTTTGGCGCCTCCGACCCGGTAGGGCATGACGCGTGCGAATTCGCCGTAGTAGTCCGCAGAGGCCATTCCTACTTCCTTGCCGTCCTCCTCGATCACTTTGGGGATACCTCCCACATAGTGGAGTGAGTAGTTCCCGATCAGGCCAAGGGCTTTGCCTTTGCGTGTGCGGATATCAATGACGCAGACTTCGGGATCGGTCGGTCCTGCCGGTTGCGTGATGTTTTGCCGGGGCGGATTCATCCGCACCTGGTCGAATTCCCCAAAAGGATTTCGGTCCATGGTGCCGGGCTTGAGATACCAGCGGCGGTTGTAGACTTCTGAGGGTTCTTCGTCTGAGGCGAATCCAACTTGGGCGGGTTCGAGCGATTCGATGGCTTCGATGAGTGCGTTAGCAAGTCCATCTGCCCTTGTCTTCTCATAGGAAATCCGCCCCGGAGAAGTGTCTCCACCTTTGGGCGCTGTGTGAGTGTGGGTTCCGGAGACGAGCATTTCGGTGGCCTTCCACCCGGTTCTTTCGGCTGCGATCGCTTTCGCTGCGTCTGTCATTTCGCGTCCGACGCCGATGGCGTCGATCAGTGCGATCACGGCGTGGCCGTCACCATTTTTGAAGGCAATAGCGCGAACGTGAAGGGGGTCGTGCACATAGTTGGACTCCCCGGATCGAAGTTGAATGGGAAAGACGGTCGGCGAGATGTTGATAGCAGCGGTGCCCACTTGGAGCCCGTCCTCGGCCTGCCCCGGCAGCAGGCCAATGAAGAGAATGGTGAGACAAAGGAATCGAGGCGTGTGCATGGATAGATAGTAACAGAGTTAGGTGAGTGATCGTACCCTGTTTGGTCGATGCTAGTCTGCTACGTGATCGCGCTCAGGCTCATCGCTGCTGCTCTTTTCGGTAGTTTCCGGGGGTTGTGTTGTATCATTCCCAATAGCATGTCATGGGAACAGAAGCAGGATGCAACGGCAAAACAGAAAGGTCCTGCGAGGGAGAAAGAAGCTAAGCCAGAGTCCGAAGCCAAGGGAAAGGACAAGAGGCCAGCCCGTAAGGCAAAGAAGACTGCTGACGAGGGCGCGTGAGCTCGATCCAAGCCCGCCGTCAACGGCCACATCCGTGAGGGTCATTCCCGGACTGGAACGCAGATTCTGAGCTACCGGATCAATCCCTTCATTGATCGTTTTGCATCAACCAACCCGGAAGATCGAAAACGCATAAACCATAACTGGATGCCGCGTAAATCTTACCGGATTCTGGCCCGATAGCCACGCCTTCCGGTTTCCGCCCTGTCAAAAAGGTGTGAATGACGGCCTCCTCTTCCAGCCGATAGATATAGATCATTCCCCGTATGTAATCGGACAGGACCAAGAGGCCGTCCCTGGTAACCGTGACTTCCCTGATTCCATTTCTCATCTTGTGAGGGATCACCGTTAAATCGTCCGGGTTAACTTCCAGGAGCAAATCTTCAGTCAGTGAAGGTATGAAGAGCTTGTCATGGTGTGCGCTGTAATAAATCTCCCATGAGTATCCGTCGAAGGGAAGGGAATCGATCACTCTCCCTTGGGAATCCACTTTTGTAAGCACGGTTCGGTCATTTCCTGCGAGCAGGACGAATACTTCTCCGCGAGATGGAATCACCTCCATAGCGGCTGTCAGCCACGATAAAGGCGGCTTTTCAGGAATTGAGACGGGAGTTACGCGGCCGTCTTCAATCCCTATGAAAAACAGATCGGGGCTGTCTCCGGGCCACTCGATCCGAGTGACCATCGTTTCCCTGTTCAACAGCGCCAGCCCGTCGGGCGAGGGGTCGAAGGACCACTTTCTTCCCGTAGGAGAAAGGGAGGATTTTTCCAGCTCGATGACTTCCTTTTCGCTGTATCGAGCCAGATACAAATGATCCAGATTCTCGTGGTAAGCGATTGAGTCGCCGATTTTTGTATTGTAAAATTGCTCTTCTTTCCCGGATTCAATATTGAACTTCAGTAGGCCTCCATGCTGGAGGGGGTGCTGATTGGCGGTATCATGGGTTGCCAGATAGAGATAGTTCTCTCTCTCATCGATCACCATCTTTCTGCTGGTGATATTTCTCTCCGACAGGTTGATCAATTCCGTGTATCCCTGGTTCTTTGTGTCCGTAGAGGAATGCCTGATCGGGAGATTGTAGTAAACGGAGGAAAGGATGAATCCTGCTGCAAGGTAGAGGAACAATAAGGCTGCGAATAGCGAGGTCACCAGATGTCTCCTGAACAATTTCCAGGACACCAGAAACGTTCCTGCTGCTGACAGATACAGTATGACGAATGTTGTCGTACTGAGCGTCGATCCTACATACCCGTACGCCATTGGCAGCAATGAAGTCATCATGTAGAAGAAGATTGGTCCTTCCCCTTCGAGATAGAAGAATAGAAAACCCAAGAAGAGCGGAAAACAGAACGTCGCGATGGCCATGAGCGCATGGCCATAAGTCAAAATTTGATTCGGAAAGGGGCGACCCATGGATGTTGGATTGGTAGCGGTCCCGGCGGAAGAGGGATGGCGCTTTCCTTCTCGATTCGGAGTTGATTCAACCCTGCTGGAGAGGTCGAAGAAACGAGAGCCGAGTCGATAGGTGACGATGAGAAATGAGGTCAGGAACAAAAGGTCGAGTAGCCCATAGATTGACCATGTCCTGAAGTAGGCGCTGATCAAAAGCATGAAAGAATAGAGGATGACTATTCCTATTCTGAAAAGATGCATGTGGATAAGTGCCTTACAGGTTGTTCATCCTGTGCGGTGAAACGAGGACTGAAGCTTGTTCAGTCATTTTGAAGCGTTTGTGTAAGTGTTATGATCGGCTTCAGACGGGGATTGATTGCAGAATACTAATTGATACCAAAGTTGGCAGAGGCCGCGGGCGGTTGCGATCACGTTTGGAACATTGAAGAACTGTGATTTACCGAAAACTCTATCGTAGTGAGGGACTGGGGCTTCGGCGATCTGAAAGCCCGCCATTTCTAGCTTTTTGACGAGCTCCAGGCAGACGATACCGCTACTGTGATTAATTTGGATTTCGTCGAAGATTGACTTTCGAAGGAGTCGGAAATCGCAACTCACATCTCTTATTTGAATGTTGAAAAGAAGGCGAATGAATTGGTTGAAGAATTTGCCAATTACGACCCGATGTAGAGGGTCATTGCGGGAGATTTTGTAGCCGTTTACAACATCAATTCCATTTTGCATCAAAGGAAAGAGGGTTGAAAGATCGAGGACGTCATATTGACCGTCCCCATCAGTATAGAAAATGAGATCTTTAGTGGCTGCTTCAAATCCAGATCGCAATGCGGCTCCGTATCCTCCGTTTGTTTCATGAAAAACTAGGGATAGCTCTGGGAGTTCGTCTTGTAAGCGTAGTAATATTTCACGGCTTGAGTCAGTACTGCCGTCATCGATGACGATGATCTCGTGGTCATCAACAAGGTCTCTGGCGACGGTGGTCGCGCCTCTGACTAGGCCCGCGATTGTTTCGGAATCATTGAAACACGGAAAGAAGATCGATAAACTGTATTTTGAATGAGACACGAGTGGCTACCTTTCTAAGGTCGGTTGAGCGGCTCTACGATCTACGCGATGTTGAATGGAGGAAATATTGATTTGGTTTTGAAAGGGTAGAAATCGAGTCTTCTGCAACCGGCGGGATGGATGAGATCCTACCATGGGAACAAACGTCGGATATACCGACGGGGGAGGGGTGTCATTCATTAGTGATGTTGGGTCACCTTGAGCTGTAATTAAATCAGGACAAGACTTTTCGCCCCTGGCTTTCCTCCGTTAGTTCCTGCGCTTCCGTGACATCCAATGATGTCACCCTTTCAGCCAGGGAAGCTGTTCGCGGCCTCGATCACCAAATGGGTTTCATCAGGGGTGAGGCCGTCGTGGACCGGGAGGGAGAGGATGCGGGCTGCCAAGCGGTCGGTAACGGGTAGATCGAGCGCTTCGCCCCCCAGGAAGGCGTAGGCCGGCATGCGGTGCACGGGAACGGGATAGTGAATGCCCGTGATGATCTTTTTCTCGTGGAGCCATGCTTTCAGGTCGTCGCGTCGCTCAGAGCGCAAGACATATTGGTGGTAGGAAGGAGTGCACTTTTCGAGGTGGGCTGGCAGGGTGAGCGCGGAGTTGGAGATGCCGTCTCGGTAGGCGGCGGCGATCTCGATGCGGCGGGACATCCACGCATCGAAGCGGTTGAGCTTGACGCGGAGGATGGCGGCCTGGATCTCGTTGATGCGCGCGTTGGCACCTTCGTCCTGGGCGAGGCCGGAGGGATCGAGCCCGTAGGTGCGCAGGCGCTTGAGCTTATCCCCGAGCTCGGGATCGTTGGTGATGACGGCCCCGGCATCGCCGTAGGCACCCAGGTTCTTAGTGGGGTAGAAGGAAAAGCAACCGATGTCCCCAAAGGTGCCGACTTGGGAATTACCCCAGCGGGTCCCGAAGGCTTGCGCGCAATCCTCGACCACGCGCAGTTTGCGTGCCCGGGCGATCGAAAGGACTGCGTCCATGTCCGCGCTGTTGCCGTGCAGATGGACCGGGAGAATGCAGCGGGTGCGTTCGGTGATGGCCGCCTCGACCAGGAGAGGATCCATGGTTAGGTCCGCCTCGCGGACATCCACGAAGACGGGAGTGGCGCTGGTAGCACGAATGGCGGCAATCGTGGGAACGCAGGTATTGGAGACAGTGATGACCTCGTCGCCCTGACCGATGCCGAGGGCGGCGAGTGCCAGCTCGAGAGCTCTCGTTCCGGAGCTCACTCCGATGGCGTGAACTGCTCCGGCCGCGGTGGCGAACTCGCGCTCAAAGCCTTCTGTTTCCGGTCCGAGAACAAGACGGTTGGAGTGCAGTACGCGCTTGACCGCTTCCATGACCTCGTCCTCGATTTCGGCGAGTCGGCGCCTGTAGTCGAATGGAGTGATCATGGGGCGTTCCAGTATTGAGCTTTCCGTGCCTTGAAATAGTCGATGGTCCGCTCGAGCCCCTCCTCGAGGCCGATCTGGGGATCCCATCCGGTGCTGGACTGGAAGCGTGAGTAGTCGGCGTAGTAGTCGCCGATGTCGATGGTTTCATGATCCGCGGGAAAGGGCACGGTCTCGAGCTCGAAATTGCAAAGCGTGCCCAGGATTTCCGTGAAATCGAGAAGCGAGTAGTTGCTGCTTGCTCCGAGATTGTAAATGCCCCCAGGGGAATCAATTTCGGAGGCGAGCAGAAAGGCGTCCACCACGTCGTCGATGTAGTTAAAATCCCGGAGCTGGTTACCGCTTCCAAAAATCTGAACCTTCTCTCCATCAATGGCCTTGCGGATAAAGATCCCGGCGAAGCCCTGGGTGTTCCCGCTCAAATGCTGGCGGGGGCCGTAGGTGTTGGTGAGGCGCAACGAAACGCAGGGGATTCCGTAGACTTTCGAGTAAAGAGAATAGTACATCTCGGCGGCGAGCTTGTTGATGCCGTTGACGTCGACTGGCACGACCGGGTGTTTCTCGTCGACCGGGAGATACTGCGGTTTTCCGTAAATCTGGCGGGTGCTGGCGTAGACCAAACGCACCTCGGGGTTCTGCTCGCGGCAGCATTCGAGAATGGAGAGCTGGCTGCGGCAGTTGATGTCCAGATCCGTCATGGGATCCTTCATGCTGTCGATGTGGCTGGTCTGGCCGGCGACACTGTAGATGATATCCTTGTCGCGTACCAGCCGGTTGAGGCTGTGGTGGTCGCGGATATCCGCGAAATTGATGCGTACAGCATCCTTAATCGGATCGATGTTCGCCATGTTTCCCCCGTAATTCGAGAGCATCGAATCAACAAGGGTGACGCGGGCGCCAAGGGAGTGAAGCCTGTGAGCGAGGCTGCTTCCGATGAACCCCAGTCCTCCGAGGATAAGGACTTCCTTGTTTAAAAAATCAGTCATCGATTGATTGGAGTCTGGCTTTTTGAGGGCGAAAATCAAGCCGGCTATAGAGAATAGGGGTAATTGACCTGTTTAAGACGGTTGGCGATATATCGATTGCCGCGGTGCCCACATGAAGTCCGTCCTCAGCCTGTCCCGTCAGCAGGCCAATGAAGAGAATGGTGAGGCAAATCAATCGAGGCGTGTGCGTGGATAAATAGTAACAGAGGTAGGTGAGTGATCTTACCCTGTTTGGTCGATGCTAGACTGCAACGTGCTTGCGCTCAGGTTCATCGCTGTTGCTCTTTTCGGTAGTTGCCCGGTGTTGTGCTGTATCGCTCCCGATAGCATGTCTGAAGGTAGTGAGCGTGGGAGAATCCGGTTTGCTCAGAGATGGTCTCAATGGTGAGGGTGGTGTTGCGCAGCAGTCGATTCACCTCGCGAAATCGAACCCGTAGAAGTTCCTCTTTGGTGCCGCGGTTGAGGGATGCTTTCATACGTCGCTCCAGAGTGCTGCGGGAGACGCTCAGATGATCGCAAATCTGCGCCACTGTGATGCCGAGAAAGGCTCGCTCACGAATGAGTCGGACTGCCCTCAGGATGACAGGGTCTTCGATCACAAATTCGTCTGATGATTCCCGAACCTCGATACCTCGGGGGGGGATCAAAATGGGAGGCCTCTCTTGAGTGGCTCCATCCATCAGTTGAGTGAGTGTCTCTGCGGCATGATAGCCCACTGATTCGCCATCGAATCGAACGCTGGTTAAAGTCGGCGAGGTGAACTCGCAAAGGGTTTCCTCATTTTCACAGCCCACTACGGCGACTTCCTCAGGAACGGCGATGCCAGCTCGCTGGCAGGCATCAATGAGCCGAACAGCGAGTTGATCATTGGTGGCAAAGATCCCGACCGGTTTCTCGAGGGTGTTCAACCATTCGATCAGTTCTGACTGATGTTTCTCCCAGTCTGCCGGGCTGGCTTCTCCGTGAGCAGGGAGTAGATTACAGCTGCCTCCGGCTGCTTCAATTGGGGTGACGAAATTACTGATGCGTTCACGGAAGAATGACTCGCTGTCCAGGGTGTAGGCAGCGAATCGTCTGTAGCCTCGATTCACGAAGTGCTCTGCCACCATTTGTCCGATCAGTGCGTTATCCATACCGACAAAGGGAAAGCCCTGTTCGTAGTTGGTGGAGCGAACTTCGACGGCTGGAACTCCTGTTGCGGCAATCGCCTCGGCCATTTCAACGCTGTGAGTTCGCGTGATAATGCCGTCTCCGTCCCAGCTGTCGAGCCAGGGAGGGAGGGATGATTCAAATGCTCGCAGTTCAAGGAAGGTTGACCACCGGCCGTGTTCCTGCTGATAGCGGCTGACTCCGGCTAGTAAGTCCCGGGTGTAGCTGCGCGTCGTCTCGACAAGGAGTGCAACCCTGCGGACGGAATTTGATGAAGGTGATTTCAAAGTGACGAAAAACCTGATGTTCTGTGAATCATAAGCGTACAGACAGGTCCGTCAATGCCGTTACGATGGGGCCATGGCAGATTCGATAGGAAAAGCGCTCATTGTTGTTGGCGATGCGTCAGAAACTGTAGACACGCTATACCCGTTCTATCGTTTGCAGGAGGCAGGCATTCAGCCAGTGGTCATTGCTCCGGAGAAGCGGCTCTATCAAATGGTGATGCATGAAGTCCGTCCGGGATGGACGATCACGAAGGAGTGGGAGGGCTATCAGATACAGGCTGATCTCTCGTTTTCCGAAGTGAAACCCGAAGAGTATCTCGGCATTCTATTCTCCGGTGGTCGTGCACCGGAGTACATCAGGGAAGACGAGGATTTGATCAATCTGACTCAATGGTTTTTCGATCATGACAAGCCATGCGCCAGCGTGTGTCACGGGGTCGAAATTCCGGCTCGGGCCGATCGGGTGAAAGGGCGACGCATGGCGACGGTTGCCAAGTGCCAGTTTGATCTGGAAGTTTGTGGAGGCATTTATGTGAACGAGCCGTGTGTCATTGATGGCAATCTTGTTTCCGGTCGCACCTTTCACGACAACGGGCACTACGTGGGGCCGTGGATTAAGATGTTGGAAGAGGAAGCCGCTTCACGTGAATCCTAACTTATCTATCTGAAGGAAGAATCGATGAATCGAAGAAAAGTTTGTCAGCTTATAGGCGGTGCCGCATTGGCGCCGACAGTAGTCTCGTCACTGGTGAAGGCTGAGACGAAGCCGTTCCGGCCACGTTATGTTCTTTCCTCTGCCATGTATGGGGATCTGCCGGTCGATACAGTTCTGGCGGAGATCAAAAAGTCAGGAGCTGAGTCGGTCGATATCTGGCGTAAGAAGCACGCCACCCATCGCGAGCAGATTGAGGCGATGGGCGACGATGCATTTCAAGCGTTGTTGCAAAAACACGACGCCTCGCTGGCGGTCTCGACCTGCTATCCGCTGGGGCCTTTTGGCCAGGATGACGAATTGAGGTGGGTCAAGAAGAACGGCGGCAGTATGACCGTCTGTGGTTCGGGTGGAATGGGGGAGCGTGATCCGGTGGGGGCGGAAGCGAAGCGTCAGGTGAAGGCGTTTTTTGAAAAGCTGAAGCCACACTACGAATTAGCTGAAGAGTTGGGCGTCACCATGGCGATTGAGAACCACAAGAATGCGATGCTGTCCTCTCCTGATTCAATTCGCTACTTCGCGGAGTTAAATCCATCGAAGCATGTGGGTGTTGCTTTCGGTCCTCATCACCTCTACGACGCGGTGGATCAAATCCCCGGTTTGATTCGGGAGTGCGGTCAGGAGAACCTGCCCTTTATCTACTTTCAGGAGTATCATTTGTCATCCAAGCAGGAGATGGCGAAAGAGGAAGAGTTGAAGCAATTGCCCGGATTCGGGACGCTGGACTATGTGCAGATTCTCGCGGCTCTCAGGGATGTGAAATTTGACGGGCTTGCTGAAATCTTCATGCACCCGACACCGCGGGGCACTCCGATGCTCCCGACAGCGGATGAGATCACCGGAGCGATCAATCAATCAAGGAGCTATCTGGACGGGTGTCTCGAGAAGATATGAAGTGGATCTATTTTGTCGCGGCGCTTTTGCCCTGCTGTGCCGTCGCTAGCCCTCATGTGGTCGGCTATGAGCGATTTCATGGGGACTCACCTTCAGCTGAGGGGGGCGCTATTTTGTATTCGGAACTTGGTTGCGCGAACTGCCACGACGAGTCTGCTGTCGTGGTGCCCCGGTCGGGGCCGAATCTTCTGGACCTCTCAAAGAGAGTGAGCCGTGACTGGGTTGCTGATTTTTTGCGAGACCCGGAGAGCGGGCGGGCCGGCTCGACTATGCCGGCTCTGGCTCACCATCTTTCAGATGGCGAGACTGAGGCGCTATTAGCCTACCTAGGGAGTCTTGAGACGGGTGTGAAACTTCCGACAGCCCGTCATGCCAATGCCGAGCGAGGCAGCGCTCTTTTTCATGAGAAAGGATGTGTCGCTTGTCATGCTCCAACTTCAGATTTCCTGCCTCCTCACGGGAGTGGCGAAGTCGGTTTCTCGAAACATGCCGTGGCTCTTCCCGATCTGCAGAAAAAAACTCACCTTAAGGCGTTGGCTGCATTTCTGATTTCTCCCTCAACCTATCGCCCTGATGGGAGGATGCCTCATCTTCCGCTCGATGATCAGGAGGCGATGGATGTGACCGCACACCTCCTCGATTTCCAGTCCAGTAATCCCAAAGACGATGCCAAGCCTACGGATCCCTGGCCCAAGGCGACAAAGCAGCAAGTAGCGGCCGGTCTGGCCATTGTCGAAAGGCTCAATTGTGCGGCCTGTCATGAGCTTCCCGGAGTGGAGCCCTATCAGATTGATTTGTTGCCTGAGCAAGTGACGGAAGCAGCTGGGAATTGTTTATCCAGTGAGTCTGTGGAAGGACTGCCTCGATATGCCCTGACGGTCGCACAGAGAGAGTCACTGAACCTGTTTTTAGAAGGTGATCGCGAACGCAAGGACCTAGATGGGGCATTGACACTAGCGGCGATGAATTGCTATGCCTGTCATGACCGTGATGGTCGAGGAGGGCCCTCTACGGAAACAAATCCATTTTTTGTCGGCGAGGAGAGCCTCGGCGACTCGGGGAGATTGCCTCCGCCGTTGAGTGGGGTCGGACAAAAGCTACGTAAGGAGTGGCTCACCGGAGTTTTGGCGGGCGTTCCCGAGAATCATGTCAGGCCTTATTTGAAGACGCGGATGCCTAGCTATTCTGCTCATGCTGAGCAACTGGCCGAATGGCTGACTGCAATCGATCGTCAGCCTGACATGACGACACTGGAGCCAAGTGAGGAATACCTTGAAGCAGGCCGAAAGTTGCTGGGAGTAGAGGGAGGCGTGAATTGCATTACGTGTCATAACTGGGGCGAAAAGAAATCACTGGGTATACCGGCTCTGGACATCAGTTCGCTGGATAAGCGACTGAGGCCGGAGTGGTTCAGGCAGTATCTCCTGAACCCGGCCAGCTACCGTCCGGGAACATTGATGCCGCCCCTGTGGCCGGGTGGGCACTCCTCGGTCCCGGACGTGCTGGATGGCGATACAGAAAAGCAGATTGCGGCAATCTGGAGCTTCATCGCCAAAGGAGAAGGGAATCCTAGCGGGTTTCCTGAGCACCAGAGTGGACAGTTCGAATTGATTCCAACAGATCGCCCGATCCTGCAGCGGACGTTTCTTGAAGTCAGTGGAGCCAAGGCGATTGTGGTTGGATTTCCCGGAGGGGTTAATCTGGCCTATGATGGCTTGCTGGCCCGCCCTTCACTGGTGTGGCGAGGGCGATTTTTCGATGCGTATGATACTTGGTTCACTCGGAAATTGCCGTTTCAGAAGCCGCTCAGTGAAGACATTGATTCATTTGCTGAGTCGAGTGAGGAAGGCCGATTCCGGGGCTACCGATTTGATGAAGACGGAAATCCTGTGTTCATCGTCGATCGGAGTGGTCGACAAATTGAAGATCACTACGCAGTGAGCGAAGGGGCGCTCGTTCGCACGGTTTCGTGGAGCGAGGGGGAGATTCCTGCCATCACTCACCCAGTAAATGCCACCGTGAAAGAATCGGTGGGAGTTGGAAGCCTGACATTGATCTATACATGGAAGTGAAAAAACTATTCGCTGTCGTTGGGTTGGCTTTCGTGGCTGCCTTGATTCATGCCGATGAGGTTCCGGCCTCGTACAAGGTCCTGGAGCTTCTGAGCGCGAGCTCGCCGAGCTATTCCCGATCGCTTGAGTGGAAGCCGGGAGAGGGCATTGCCCTGGAGGTGAGCGGTATGACCTGGTTCGATGAGTCCCTGGTGGTTTCAATTCGCAAGGGGGAGGTGTGGATGATTGACAATGCGCTCTCCGACGATCCCGAGAATGTGGACTATCGGTTGTTTGCTTCCGGGCTTCATGAACCTCTTGGGGTGACTCGTGATGGCGATGATCTGCTGGTGGCACAGCGTGCGGAGATCACTCGAATTCGGGATAGCGACGGCGACGGTGTGGGTGACACGTATCTGACGGAGTGTGACGGCTGGAATGTGTCAGGAAACTACCACGCCTATGCCTATGGACCTGAGCGTGATGGCGCAGGGAACTTGTGGGTGACATTGAATCTCGGAATGGGTGACCTGGCTGCCAATGAAATTGGATGGCGAGGCTGGGGTGGAGTGATCGGAAGCGATGGCGAGTTTGTGCCGAAAGCCCTGGGTATGCGTTCTCCTTGCGGCCTCGGTGCCAATCGGGAGGGCGATATGTTTTTCTCTGATCAGCAAGGTACCTGGATTCCGGCGACTCCGATCTATCACCTGCGTCCAGGTGTGTTCTATGGCAATCAGGAGTCACTGGCGATGCTGGATGATTCTCGAGCGCCGTTCAAGATGTCGCAAGTGCCGGTTCCGAATCAGCCGTATCCGGACGCGTTGGCATCTTCACCTGAGTTCGTTCCTCCTGCGGTCTGGTTGCCTTACAATAAGATGGGAAGATCTGCGACGGACATTCAGTTGATCGATGAGGGTGGAAAATTTGGTCCTTTTGATGGGCAGTTGCTAGTCGGAGAGTTCACGAATGCCGCCATCAATCGTGTCTTCCTGGAAAAAGTGGGAGGTGAGTATCAAGGAGCCTGTTTCCCATTTTTGACAGGGTTTCCCGCGGCAGTAGTTCGATTGGCGTTTGCTCCGGATGGTTCATTGTTTGTCGGGATGACCAATCGAGGGTGGTCGTCTCTAGGAAACCGATCCTACGGGCTCTCAAGGGTGCGCTATACGGACGTTCAACCCTTTGCCATTCAGGAGATGCGGGCGAGGCCGGACGGGTTCGAGCTTAAGTTTACCGCTCCAGTTGATCCTGTGTCTCTCAAGGGCGCCGGAGCTTTTGATATGAGCAGTTATACCTATGAGTATTCATCGGCCTATGGTGGAGAGGAATTCGACACGAAGGCTCTCGAGGTAGTCGCGGATCCGGTTTCCGATGACGGGCTGACAGTGCGATTGCGGATCAAGGGCTTGAGGCCCGGGTATGTTCACGAGCTGAGGACAGTGGGGCTGAGGTCAGCGGCGGGTGTTTCGCTCAATTTCGACAATGCCTATTACACTCTAAATCAGATCCCTGAGTCATGAGGGGCATTTTGATCTTCGCTGTTTCCGGACTGATTGTTGCCTCTCCGGTTTTGGGAAGAAATCCTAACATTGTCTATATCGTTGCGGATGACCAGTCATGGACTGATTTCGGGTTTATGGGGAACGAGAGCGTGCACACTCCGAATCTGGATCGGTTGGCAGAGCAGTCCGCCCGTTTTCCTAACGGATACCTACCGACCAGTGTGTGTCGGCCATCGCTCGTCACTTTGCTCACGGGGCTCTATCCACATCAGCACGGGGTCTATTTTAATCATGGGCACCCTGGTAACACGGGTTATAACAAGATGACCTCTCCGGAGGAGTATGTGGCAACCCGGGCGAAGGAATTTGAGCTGATCCGACAGGTTGAAACGCTGCCGGGAGTCCTGAGTAGAGATTTTGGCTACCGCTGTTTGCAGACGGGTAAGTTTTGGGAAGGCCATTGGCGAAATGGAGGCTTTACTGAAGGAATGACGACTTTTGAGGCGCCTCCTGTAGATCAGAGTTATGGGGGCGTCAGGACCTTGTCGGGTGGGGAGCGTGTGGCTCACGGAAATGGCGATTGGGGACTGCAGATCGGACGCGAGACCATGCAGCCGATTAAGGATTTTGTGATCGACTGCGAAGAGGGCGGCACCCCCTGGATGGTTTGGTATGCGCCCTATTTACCGCATCAGCCCCACGATTCTCCTGAGCGATTCTTCGATCTCGCGAGAAGTATGCCGGGTGTGAAAGCTCACGAGGTTCCGTATTTCGCCTCGATTGCTCAATTCGATGAAACAGTGGGGGAACTGATCGAATTTGTTGAGTCGCATTCAGGTGCGAAAAATACTCTTTTTGTTTTTGTTTCAGACAATGGATGGAGTCCGAGCCAGTTGCCACAGAAAGGACGTGAGCAAGAATACGCCCATACGAAGACGAGCAAGCGTGCTCCCTTTGACGAAGGCGTTCGTAGTCCCATTCTGATCCGATGGGATGGGAATGTGGTGCCGGCGACTCATCACGAGTTGGTGAGCAGTATTGATTTGATGCCGACGTTATTGTCCGCCGTGGGTGCTGCAGTCGAAACGATGCCGGGGATCAACTTGCTCGATCAAACCGTTCCCGAAATTGAAGGCTCCAGAGCTGTCTTTGGTGCCATATATCCAGGTGATGCCGGTGTTCTGGCCGATCCTGCTGAAGATGTCGCCTATCGGTGGGTCAGGCGGGGGGACTTCAAGTTGATCGTGACTCACGGGGATGAGCCCTGGGGCGATTACCTTAAGAGTGATGCTCTCTACCATGTCGCTACCGACCCAATGGAGCGGAGTAATGTCATCGGAGTTTCCAATCTGATCGGGATACAGATGGATCTGCGAGAGGCTCTTGATGCTTGGTGGGATCTCGAGCTCCCTTGATCAGGTGAGCTTTTGATAGATCGCATCAATCAAGTCCAACGACTTTGGATTTGGAAGAATTCCCGCCTCCATTTGATTCATGACATAGGCAAAAGAAATGCCTGTCTCCGGATCAGCAAAGGCGTGGCTGCCTCCTGCTCCGGGTTGACCAAACGCCCGAATTGAAGGCCCGAACATGATGCGGCGCTTTTGCCCGGTGTCGTCGATGGGATCGCGCATGAATCCCGCGGTGAACGCAGTGGGCATCATGAATGAATGATCTTGGCCGGATACCTGAAGGGAAGAAGCTGCATCGATGACCGGTTTTGGGAGGACTTTGACCCCATCTAGAACGCCCTCTTGAGCCAGAATTTGATAGAATTTTGCCAGGGCGGCAGCGGTGCCGACTCCGCCAAGAGCGGGAAGGCCAGCTTGCAGGTATTCCAATTGATTGATGTCGCTGAGTGCGCGCATGCCGGAAGGGGAGGAGAAGATCGCGGCAGCAAGAGAGTCCTTTTTGGCGAGCGCTTCAAAGAAGGGGAGTTCCTCTTTGCCAGGTGCGAGCGTTCTGGGGGGATAAACGGTCGCCATTCGGTCGATTGTATCCCGAGTCAGATCACCGATATGAAATTCGATTCGCAAGGGTTCGGCAATTCGATCATTCCAGAAATGGCCCAGGCTGGTGCCTCCAGTAGCACGTCGAACCACCTCGTCGAGCAGGAATCCGATTGTCCGGGGATGGTAGCCATGTCCTTTCCCGGGTTTCCAAAACGGAGTCTGTGTTTCGAGTGCGGCGATGACGGCCGAGTAGCTGAGAATGTTGGGGCGATTCTCAGGGGATAAGGCAGCAAGACCTGACTGGTGGGAGAGCAGTTGTCCAAATGTTAGCCGGCTTTCGTTGGCTGCCTTGAGCTCAGGCCAAAGTTCCGAGACTCGGCTATGAAGTGATATCCCGGCCTCGTGTAGGGCGAGTAGTGTGGTGATTGCCGCGGGCCCCTTAGTGACTGACCAAACCGGGGTAGGGGTGTCCTCTTGCCACGGCCGCACTTTCTCTTTCTCCAGCCAGCCATGATGCAGAGAGATGATCTCTTCTCCATTCTTCCAGACTGAGACCGAAGCACCCAGTTCGCCGCGTTCTTCGAAATTTCGAAGGAAGATTGATTCCAGCGTGGCGTGCATCTCAAGCCGTTGCGGCCTAGGGTTCGAAACCGGCAATTAAAGTTCGAATGCCTTCAAGGTCGGGGTCATTCAGTGCTCGATTTTTGGATCTTGGATCCATTTCGAACGACTGCTGTAGCCACGATAGTGCTGCTTGTGGTTTGCCCAGTGCCAGCTCGTAGCATCCCAAGTTGTAGAAATACACAGACTCGTCTTGAAGGCTGGAAGGACCGGCCTGGAGATGCTCGATTGCCTCCTCGGTTCGATTCATGGCGTGGAGGCAGTAGGCTCCCTGGATGAATCCCGCATGATTCTTCGGATGCAGATCAGTTAGCACTTCACTGAGAGCGAGCGCTTCGTTCAGCCTGCCTTTGTCCAATTCAATGATGATGCGCATCTCCTGAGCAAAAGAGGAAGATCGCCTATCGATAGGAAGGCTTTCGATCTCCCGCGATGCTTCGTCGAGCATGCCGAGATCAATATAACCGCGTATTTTTTCGAGCCAGGACGGTTGGACCATTGAGTTACATCTTTTCGGTGGTGCTGATACCCAGTAGGCCCAATCCGCAGCGAAGTACCTGTCCGGTCATTTCGCAAAGAGCCAGACGCGTTTCTCTCACGTTCCCGTCTGATTTTAGAACCGGGCAGGCTTCCCAGAACTTGTGGTAGGTGGTAGCGAGTTCGTAAAGGTAAGTGGCGAGTGTATTTGGACGGAAGTCCGATAGCACTGAGGGGATGGTCTCAGCGAACTGAGCCATTTTCAGAACGAGGTCCTTCTCGGCGTCGGCGGTTAGTGTGATGGTGCCTCCGCCTTCGAACTCTTTACCCAGTTTTCGGAAAATGGCGCGGGTCCTAACATAGGAATAGATCAAGTAAGGCGCTGTGTTGCCCTTGAGCGCCAGCATGGTGTCCCAATCAAAAATGTAATCGGTCATCCGGTACTGACTCAGCTCAGCATACTTTACCGCTCCGATTCCGACAATTTCAGCGATGTCCCTCTTCTCCTCGGCGGTGAAGGTCGGGTTCTTCTCGTCGACGGTCTTGTAGGCACGCTCCACCGCCTCTTCGAGGACGTCGGCGAGTTGAACGGTGTCGCCGGAACGGGTTCGGAGCATTTTGCGGTCTTTGCCAAGAATACTGCCAAAGGGAATGAAATCGAGATCAGCGTCCTGCCCACGTCGTTTCGAGACATTGAAGATTTGATCAAAGTGAAGTTGCTGAGGGGCTCCAACGACATACCAGACCGCATCGGCCTTCAACTCATCGATCCGGTAATCGATCGTAGCAAGATCAGTGGTGGCGTAGAGGAATCCGCCGTCTGATTTGCGGATCAAAGCTGGTTTGTCGGCCATCTTCTCGATGTCTTTGAAAAAGACGCAGATGGCACCGTCGGATTCTTCAGCAATTCCTGAGCTGATCAATTCGTCAACCAGAGGAGCGAGTTGATCGTTGTAGAAACTCTCCCCAAGCCAGTAGTCAAATTTGATGTCGAGGCGATCATAGATCTTCTGAAGTCCCTCTTTGGAGAGTTCGATGCAACGCTCCCAGATGGCGATGTTGTCTTCATCTCCTCCCTGGAGCTTAACGAGCTCGTTCTTGCATTCCTGACGCAGGGCGTCGTTGTCTTTCGTTTTGTCGTTGACCTCGCGATAGACGCGCAGCAGTTCGTTGATGGGATCTGACTCCAGAGCACTTTCATCGAGGATGTTCTTCCATCCCCACAGAATCATGCCGAACTGAGTTCCCCAATCACCGATGTGATTGTCAGAAATAACGTTGTGTCCCAGGAAGCGCGCAATTCTCACGAGGCTGTCACCAATGATCGTACCGCGGATGTGGCCCACGTGCATAGGCTTGGCCACATTGGGGGCTGAGAAATCTACCACAATCGTTCTGGATTCGCTGGCGCGGGCCACGCCAAGCTGCTCCGGATCATCGAGCAAGTTGGAGAGGCAGTTCTCCAGTGCTTTTGTTGTGAGTCGAAAATTGATGAACCCCGGGCCGGCAATCTCTGGAGCATCGCAGAAATCGCCACCGTCGAAAACTTCAGCGATCGAAGCGGCCAGTTCGCGCGGATTACGTTTCAATTGCTTGGCCAGCACCATGGCAGCATTGGACTGATAGTCGCCGAATTGACGATTTTGCGCCTGATCGATCTGTGCTGAGAATCCCTCAGGAAGATCTGCGGCAAAATCCGTCGAGGAAAGAGCGAGGTTCAGCCGAGTGGCGATTTGATGAGCAAGTGTGTCTGACATTGCGATTCGGAAATGGAAATTGAGCCGCCTTTAAAAATAAGGGGATCAAGAGTGACCTTAAACTGCCGCCGAGCGCTGCGAAAGAATTTCGATGATCTCCAGGCTGTTTTCGGCCTGAGCAAGGCGATTGCGGGTATCGGCACTGTTGAGGATCTTTGCGATTGCGGCCAAAGTCTTGAGGTGCAGCGTGTATTGAGATTCAGGCACGATGAACAGAACGATGAAATGAACAGGTGCCCGATCGAGAGCGCAAAAATCGACCCCGGGAGTTGATCGTGCGAAGATGGCGACGACTTCTTCAAGGTCAGGTAAGAAGCAGTGGGGTATGGCGATACCTCCTCCTATGCCTGTACTGCGCTGGTCTTCACGCTTTTTAAGGGCTTCAAGGGCCGGTATCTTCTGTGACTCCGGCAGTGCGCCACTACTCGCCAGGTGCTCCACCAATTCATCAATGGCGGGCAGATGCTCCTCTGATTGCATCTCTGCAATCACTCGATCCGGAGTGAGTAGTTCAGCCAATGTCATATTAAGTCGTGACACGCTGGGAAGCGCGTGTCGGCGAGCATAAGCATGAGTGCGGAGGTATCAAGGCACAATTTTGCAGGGGTTGTAGCTTTACAATCGATGGGATCGCGCTCCATTGAGGCTCAATTCGATACCTTTTTAATGTATTCACGCGTTCTTTTCGTCTGCACCGGTAATGTCTGCCGTAGCCCCATGGCTGAGGGAATGCTGCGGGAATTGGCCAGGAAATCAGGTGCCGATGTCGAGGTCGCCTCGGCCGGGCTTGGAGCGATGGATGATGAGCCTCCTAGCAGGAATTCAGTCATCGCGATGGATGAGAAGGGAATCGATATATCCGGTCAGCGGAGCCAGATGCTGACGCCTGAAATGGTTGAAGGGTTCACCCATATTTTCGGACTGGGAACCGGACACGCCGACGCCATTCGGGCCTATTTTCCCGAAAGTCAGGAAAAGGCATTTGTTCTTCGCGAGTTTGTCGCTGAAGAGGGCTACGACCTTGAGGTTCCAGATCCCATCGGGGGCGACCTGGCTGAGTACCGTGAGACGCGTGACCTGATTCAGGAAGCGATGCCCAGCATTCTCAGGTTTATCACAACTGGAGATCCCAGTTCGTCTGATAAGGGTTGAATTTGGGGTTTCTGCGGGAACTCCTTTTGACAAGTGGGAACTCCCGATCTAGCTAACCAGCGTCGGATGGCAAGCTCGCTCTTAACTATTCCACGCTCCTAAATATCATGGATAAACCCACTCTCATAATCGGCTCTGATCACGGAGGTTTCGACCTGAAGGAGGCTGTTGTCGGCCATCTCAAAAGCAACGGATACGATGTCGAGGACATTGGCTGCTATTCGACTGAGTCGGTCGATTATCCTGACTACGCGAATCTCGTGGCCGGAGCGGTGGTGACAGGATCCCATGACTTGGGGATTTTGTGCTGCACCACGGGGATTGGAATGGCTGTTGCCGCCAATCGTTTTGCGGGGATTCAAGCCGCTGTGGTGACTGATGCTGATCTCGCGGCTAAGACTCGGGTTCATAACAACACTAACGTGCTCTGTCTCGCCGGGAACTATACGGCAGCCGAGGACATTGGCGGAGTGGTCGATGCCTGGCTTGGTGCCGAGTTTGATGCGGGCGGTCGACACGAACGCCGTGTTGCCAAGATGAATTCCTGTGGAGCTTCCGTCAGCGCCCCTCATGTGGCGGTGGTTGACCCCGAAATCTACTCGGTGATCGAAGATGAGGAGCAGCGCCAAAGCGATAACATCGAGTTGATCGCTTCTGAGAATTTCGCATCCAAGGCAGTTCAGCAGGCTCAGGGAAGCTGTCTCACTAATAAGTACGCCGAAGGATATCCTGGAAAGCGTTGGTATGGCGGCTGCGAAAACGTCGATAAAGTCGAAACCCTTGCGATTGAGCGAGCCAAAGAGCTATTCGGTGCCAACTTTGCCAACGTCCAGCCGCACTCCGGTTCTCAGGCAAACGCAGCGGTGTATTTCAGTGTCCTTGATCCTGGTGATAAGATCCTGACGATGGATTTGAGTCATGGTGGGCATCTCACCCATGGACACTTCGCAAATTTCTCCGGTAAGCTATACGAAGTGAAGCACTACGGCGTGACCGAGGAATCTGAGACGATTGATTATGATCAGTTGGCTGAGACGGCTAAGGAATATCAGCCAAAGATGATCACGGCAGGTGCTTCGGCCTATTCCAAGATCATTGACTTCGTTCGAATGAAGGAGATCGCCGACTCGGTTGGTGCCTATCTTTTTGTCGACATGGCACACATTGCCGGCCTCGTAGCCGCTGGAGTGCACCCGTCACCGATCGAGCACGCTCACTTTGTAACCACGACGACGCATAAGAGTCTCCGCGGACCTCGCGGTGGCCTCATCCTGACTCAGGACGCCGATCTCGCGAAGAAGATTGATTCTCTAGTCTTCCCTGGAATTCAGGGCGGACCGCTGATGCATGTGATCGCTGCGAAGGCGGTGTGTTTCCACGAAGCGCTTCAGCCCGGCTTTAAAGAATACCAGGAGCAGATTGTCAAGAATGCCGCGGCACTGGCGGCGCGACTTGCAGGTCACGGCTACCGCATTATTGCTGGTGGCACAGACAACCACCTCTTCATGGTGGATCTCCGCCCTTCCGGGTTGAACGGAAAAGTGGTTCAGGAGACTTTGGATAAAGCCGGTATCACGGTGAATAAGAATTCCATTCCGTTCGACACTGAAAGCCCTTTTAAAGGGGGCGGAATTCGAATCGGTTCTCCGGCAGTGACGACCCGCGGCATGAAAGAGGTCGAAATGGAGGCAGTGGGAGATTTGATCCACGAGGCCATCATCAATCGGGAAGACGCCGCCAAGCTTGAGGAGATTCGCCTGAAGGTGAAGGCTCTCAATGAAGATTTTCCTATGCCTTGAGCCTAGCTCAAGGAGGGGCAAAGATTTTGCAACAGGGTTGGGTGATTCACCCAACCCTGTTTGCTGTACCAAGCTTAGGTTTTGCGCGAGCTTCATAAATTGGGCTGGAAAAATTAGAAAATATCTCTGAACTGGCCCAAAATCGCAGCTCATAAAAGCCGAAGATTGAGCTTTTTGTTGAAAGTTGCCAATTTTCCGTTTGCTAATTCACCAAAAATTGCGATTTTTAGGCGAAACACCCCATTTGGTTATGGCGAAAGCAAAAAAACAGGAACTCGACGGCGCTCAGGCGCTCATTACCACTCTCGCCGATCTCGGTGTTGAGTATATCTTTGGCTATTCTGGTGGAGCGGCTCTACCGATTTTCGATGCGCTGGAGACAGTCGATTCGAATATCAAGTTTATCCTGACTCGACATGAGCAGGGGGCCACTCATATGGCTGACGGTTATGCTCGTGCCACTGGGAGGCCGGGTGTTGTTCTAGTGACTTCCGGTCCCGGTGCGGGCAATACGATTACGGGTATCATGACGGCGCAGATGGACAACGTGCCAATGATCATCATCTGCGGTCAGCAAGTGACCTGGATGTTAGGCAAAGATGCTTTTCAGGAAGCCGATATCTTTGGAATCACAATTCCGGTGGTGAAACACAACTTTCTGGTTCGCGAAACCAATGAACTCCCGAAGACGGTTCGCGAGGCTTTTCACATTGCCACAACCGGCCGCCCGGGACCCGTTCTCGTCGATGTGCCTAAGGACGTGAGTCAGGGGCCATTCAGTGGTGACCTCAATGCCGAGATTGATCTGCCGGGTTACAATCCGGGGAGTTCTCAGGAAGTGAATGCGGTATCCCTCGAGGAGGCCGCTCGTCTCATCAACCTCGCTAAGAAGCCCGTTATTCTGGCCGGACACGGTGCCATGATCGCTGGAGCGGAGGCGGAATTGATGAAGATGGCCAATCTGATTGAGAGTCCGGTGACTTCAACTCTGTTGGGTAAGGGCGTTTTCCCTGAATCTCACCCGCTCTCTGTGGGCATGTTGGGAATGCACGGCACAGCTTATGCCAACAAGGCGATCTGCGAGTGTGATTTGCTCTTGAACATCGGCTCTCGTTTTGATGACCGAATCATCGGTCAGGCGGATAAGTTTTGTGCTCAGGCTAAGATCGTTCACATCGACATCGATCAAGCTGAGATAGGCAAGATGATCGTGCCGGATGTGGCAGTGGTTGGCGACGCCAAGGAGGTATTGACTCAGTTGTTGCCACTGATCGAGCAGGCGGATCACGCGGACTGGTTGGAGCACATCAATGGCTATAAGAAGAAATACCCCCTTGGTTATAAGAAGCAGGGTGGGCTGCGTATGCAGCAGGTGCTCGATGAGATTCATGAACTGACTAACGGCGATGCCATTATTTCGACGGACGTAGGGCAACATCAGATGTGGGCAGCGCAGTTTTACACCAATGATAAATCCTTCAAGTGGATCAGTTCTGGTGGTGCCGGCACGATGGGATTTGGGTTTCCTGCCGCGATAGGTGCTCAGTTTGCGTGCCCTGACGAGACCGTGATATCGGTGTCTGGCGATGGCGGATTCCAGATGACGCTTTGCGAGCTTGCCACCGCAGTGATTCACAAGCTGCCGATTAAAATTCTCGTGCTGAACAATCACTACCTCGGCATGGTTCGTCAGTGGCAGGAGCTATTTTTCGATAACCGTGAAAGCGGGGTGGACCTCGAAGGCAACCCTGATTTCGTGAAGTTGGCGGAGTCATACGGCTGTAAAGGCATCAATATTAAGCGTCCGGCGGATGTGAGAAAGAAGCTACAGGAGGCACTCGACTACAGTGATGGCCCAGTGCTGATCAATGCCGAGTGTATCAAGACCGATAACGTCTTCCCGATGATTCCAGCGGGAGCGACTCTGGAGGAAATGCTTATTGAGCCGCCTAAACACAAGTTGGCCAAGCCCGTGGGTTCTACCTAGGATTGCTCCGTATCTATTGGAGTTAATTTATTTTCTTCTTTCAACTTTTTTTCGGTCGCAAAGCGGCCACCTATCATGAGCCAAACGATTACCACAGCCGACAAAAAGCCAGCGCCGCGTCCCGATGTTATCGGTGGTCACACGCTGAGTATGTTTGTGAACAACAAGCCCGGTGTTCTGATGCGAATCTGTCAGATATTTGCCCGTCGTGCCTACAACATCGATTCTCTGGTGGTATCTCAGGGGCGTGATCCTCGATTTTCCCGCCTCACTCTGGGAATCAGCGGCGATCCAGCGGGACTGCCCCAGATCGTTCTTCAGTGTGACAAGCTGATCGATGTGATTCATTGCTTCGAGCACACCCCGGATGATTCTGTGGTGCGTGAGTTGGCTTTGGTTAAGGTGGGCGTAACGGGTGGCGAACAGCGCACCGAATTGCTGCAGATTGTGGAGCACTTTGGTGGTAAGACGGTTGATTTGAGCGAGGGCTCAATGGTCATTCGGATCGAGGGTGCGAGTGACAAAGTCGACGCAGCGATCCGTCTGCTGAACACCTATGACATCATCGAAACCGTTCGTACCGGTAAGGTGGTCATGGCCCGCGGCGAGCAGTCGACCTAGTTGGCGGCAGGGTAGCTGATTTCTGATGAGGCGGGGCCATTGGCTCCGCCTTTTTCCTGGCCGCGATGACCCCGGGCATTCTTGATCACTGTTGACTAAACCACTCCTTCATCTCAGCCGCGAGAATGAGTGCCATGGCTCCCCCTCGATCATCACGTCCGAGAATCGCTTCCCGTTGGTAGTAGTCTTCAAGAGTTTGTTGCTTGCCCGTTCCTGTGCATGAATTGAGAAGGGTGAGGCCGTCAGATGAAATGTGTGTTTTGACGCCCTCCCAAACGCTCAGGAGCCGGGGCGTCCATTCATTGCTCGATACCCACCCGTTTCTCTCAGCCTTGGCGATGGCGGTTGCGATCATGCAGGAGGCCGTCAGTTCGGCGTAGCTGTCGTGAAGGTCAATCAGTTGGTGCCACATGCCGGCGGAGTCCTGATGCTTTGCCAGCGCATCGAGGTGAGTGCGGAGGCTTTCTTTTACATAGTTAAAATCAGGATGATCTTCCGGAAGGTCTTCCAACGCCATGGCGAGGCCCAGAGCGGGGAACCCGTTGCCGCGTCCCCATGCTGCCTCATTGAGAGGGGAGTGTCGGTAGAGGCCATCTTCCCGGAGGCAAAGATTCTGGATGAATTTTAGCTGAGCCACGCATTGATCAAAATAGCGCTGCTTTCCGGTGATCTTTCCGGCCCGGGCCAAAAGAGGGCAGGCCATGAAAACAGCATCGCTCATTTCCTTGTGGAATGGCATGGCCTCCAGAGGCTTCCCGCCAGCGTCGAAAGCCATGTTTGCAATTTCAATGACATGCTCGTCGGCCCAGGGCTGATCCAATTCAGCAAAGAGAAGATTGCCAGCAATGGCACCACCATTGACCGGCTTGGTCGCTTTCTCGAGATACGCCAGACCGAGCGCCTCACCTTGATTGCTGATGCCGAGACGGATTTTTGCGATGATGGACAGAGCATCGATATAACTTCCTTCAAATTTATTCCCGTAGTGCTGAGCGAGCTGTCTTGCGAGGGCCTCCGGGCTACGTCGAAGTCGTAACAACATTTCACTCCTGGCCTGTGGAAGGTCTTCGACGATAGGCGGAACCACTGTCGTTTGGCTTTGGCCATTCGGAAGTCTTTGGCTCATGAATACTCGAACCATTCCAATCCCGGCGGGTGGGTGAATACGAAGGGCCTCGCCGAGGGCCTGACCTTCAGGAGTATTGGGCACAAAAACCGCATTGGGAGCGCAGAGCCCGATCCAGCGCCAGATGGCATGGGCTGCTGCGTTTTCAGGGGCAAAAGCGGGTCCTCTCGGAGGGAAGTTAGCCGTCTGGAGGGGAGCCATTAAGCCAAACCAGTCATTCTCCGGTGAAATCTTGGGCGCAATTTCCGAAGGATTGTGTTTATCGAGGTGAATGATGCGATAGCTGCTTGATCTTGGCGCGATGGCTCCGCCTCCTACCCATGCCATGAGGGGAGTTCCGTCAGCATTCCTTCCGATGGGATCAGTGCGGTAGAGTGCCTCCGAAATATGCGAGGTCGGATGCCTCGACATTTCGAGTCCGGAAATATTTTGAAAAGTGTTAGGATCGATGAATAAGGTGACATTCGGGCCTACCTCGATTCGCGGCTGGGTGGTTTTCTCGGCGTCGATTCTGACTGATCTCAGGACGAGGCTGGCTGCGGCGCTTTGTGCTGAGTCGTCGATATAGACCCCTGACCGAACCAACAAAGGGACTGCGTTGCCACGCGAAACAATATTGCAGTTGGTGAGGCTGTGGCGCCCTCCGTAGAACATTACGTCATAAGCTTCGCTCCCTCCGAAGGTACAATTTTCATAGTAGGTGTCGGCTTCATTGCTGTCTGCAATGGCATTCTCATTCCCAAAGAAACGGGAGTTAGTGATCCAGCAAACAGAGGTGTCATGAGCGCTGAATCCTTCATCGAAATTCTCGTGCCCGGTGATTCCGAAAAACTGTAGCCCGCGGGCGTTCCCGTGAATATTGAAGCCGTCGTTAAGAAAGTGGCGAGCGGCCAGATCAAATACCTTTATGTTCCTCACTTCACCGGAGGTGCTCAATCCATTCTTGCGAGTGGACCATTCAAGGTTTTCAAGTTTTCCTCGAAAGGTAAGCCATCCCCGATTTTCATTGATATCGTCCCATCGAAACTCTCCTTCCGCTAGATCCTCAGCCGCCGGAAAGGGTGTGGGGCGATTGCAGAGGCGGTTCATCCTCTCTGCTTTGCCATCGACAATGAGCAGGTGGCGATCCATTTCCGTTTTTTGGAGGCGAATCCGATGTAGACCTTCATCCAGTTTCTCCCAATCAACCGGATCGAGGGGAGTGGCACCCGACAAAGTGGCCCCGTTCCCAATGATTACGAATCCGGCTTGGTTTTTGTTAATCTCAATGGATTGGCGAAAGGTTCCTCCCTCCGGCTTCAGAATGATCTGGTCTCCGGGTAGGGCCTGATTGATTGCCATCTGAATGGTGGCGATCGGGTTTCCGGCCGAGCCGTCATTTCCATTCTCGCCGACTAGGGCGTCCACATACCAGTCTCGGCCCTGAGAGGGGGAGGTAAGAAGCAGTCCGGCGAGTGCGATAGGAGCCAAAAAAGACCGGGAGCGAGGCGAAGCTTGTCTCATTTTGAGTTGAGAAGTGAAACTACGTCGCTTTTGAGTGCAAGGTTGGTCGCGAGGGCTTCCCCTCCGTCAATGCGTCCTTCGTTGCCTGCCCAGTCGCCAAAATATCCCCCGGCTTCGCGAAAGATAGGAGGAAAGGGACCGCAGTCCCAAACTGCCATTACGGGGTCTAGCATGATTTCAGCTCTACCAGTGGCTACGAGTAGATAGCCGTAAGCATCGCACCAGCCAGCATTGTAATAGACTGCTTCTTGAAGTCGTTGCCAGGGCTCGCCTTTTCCATTCTGTGCGAAGTAAGCGGTATCAATGTGAGCGCAGACGGCTCTGTCGATCGCAGCGACATCGGAAACCTGGCAGGGTTGTCCATTCCAGTGAGCACCCTGTCCAGAGGCAGCTGAAATGATTTCGTCGAGAGCTGGAAAATAGGCGCATCCCACTTCGACTTTGCCGTTGATCTCTAAAGCCAGAAGAACGGCGTAGAGGGGAACCCCATGAACAAATGATTTAGTCCCGTCAATCGGATCGATGATCCAACGGTGGGTCGATTCGCCTTGAGTCTCTCCGAACTCTTCCCCAACGATCTGATGGTCCGGATACGACTCTGAAATGCGACGTCGGATCAGTTTCTCCGCATCGCGATCGGCGATAGTGACCGGCGTGTCGTCGCCTTTGAACTCCGGTTTGGCAGCATCAGTGAGGAAATACTCGAGAGTCAGTTGACCGGCCTCGCGGGCGGTTTCCTCAGCGAATTTGAGATATTCAGACAGCATAAAGGTATTTTTGGGAATGGCTACTCGGCCGCGTCGGGCGCGTGAACCAGCTTGGCGTTGGCCTCGGTGGATGGAACCGTGTCTGCTTCGAGATCGCCAAGAGCGAATTGGATGCCGTCCAGCATATGCAATAGAACGGTTTTGTTGGCAAAGGTCATGTCGTTATGGCCGAGGTTGGTGTAAAAGAGCCTGCCCTTCCCAACTTCACGGCACCATGAAACGGGTAAGTCTACTTTGGATGGATCTGCGTAGTCTTTCTTGAATTTTTCAGAACCAATGGGCTTTTGGTTCTCCACCTTTGTCATGTCTAGGCTCAGAAGAACGCGCAGCTTTTCCCTTCCCTGAAAACTCTCGTCCTTGTATCGATAAATCTCGTCCTTGTGCCAGAAGCCTTTGCCTTTAAATGCGGCGTTGAGGGGATGGTCCGTATCGTCGAGTTTGAAGGCCCAGGTGCCACCGCCGGTCCACGGATGACCGTTGAAAATGCCACCCATGAGGGCGATTCCTTCCGGCCAGTCCTTAAAGTTATCTGCAGCAGCATGAAAGCCAACGATTCCTTTTCCGCCATTGACGAATTCCAGGATAGCAGCTCGCTGTTCCTCATTCGGATCCAAGCTTGTGGTGTTGTTAAAGATGATGGCGTCGTACTGAGCCAGATTCTCTGAAGTGAAGACCTCATACTCGTCGGCAAGGTCGACTGAGAATGCTCCGGTCTGCTTTTCGATTGCCTGCATCGCGAAATTGCAGAAGGGGATCGAAGTGTGAATGAATGTCTCGCAGCGAAAGAACACTAACACTTTGCGGGCTGCCTTTGGCTTCGCAGTGGGAGTGGGAATGTTGGCTTTGATCTCAGTTTTGTGCGCCTTGGTGGGAGTATCTCCAAACCGTGCCGCGGCTTTTTCCTTCCAGGTTGTCGGCCCGGTCTTTTTCTTGTCTTGAGCAGTGATCGAACAGACCGTCGCGAGGGCGACGACCGCTATGATGAGAGTGGATTTTTTCATGTTTGAATTATTGGGCTGAATGTAGCGAAATTGACGAAAGGGCAACAGGTCTAAAGGCGTCTTTTTGCACGATTGAAACGACTTTTACGGGATTCGGAGCTGGATTCGGTCGGTTCAATGGATTCCGGCGTCGATTGCTCTGGCTCAGATTGCTCCGTTGGCAGGGTGGGCGCCTCTACTGTGTGGCGAACAGGGTTCCGAGATTTTGAGTGAGCCAGAGATTGGGAAGGCAGAAATGGAAGGCGCCAGCCGGTTCGAGTGGCGTAGGCTTCAAGCAGAAAAACCAGCAAGGCTGCTACCAGGAACCAACTGCGAACGGATTCGAAGCCTGGAGAGGGAGGCATTCGCCATGCGTCGGTCAGTTCAAGAATTGCCGTGCCGCCGGAGGTATTCGAAGTCTCGCGTAGTTCTTCGACTCGGGCAGTATCGAAAGCCCACTCCGCGGCAGACCCTGCCACTATGGGGCCGAATGGGATGGCCGCGTCGGCTATCTTCACCGATCCACGGACGGGATCATTCTCGGTTAATGTAGTGGTCACGGAGTAGTGTCCGGGAGACAGCCGCTCCCAGGTGAGCTCTTCGATGTCGACCTGTGGATCGCTGCGATTGATGACTAACTCCGGAGGAGCTGTCGAAAAACGCTCGGCCCATTCATTCGGGTCGTAGAGCAGGTCGATCGTGAGTTCGGTTCCAATGAGATTGTGCCTGACTCCAATTCCGGACGGAACTTCTTCTCCCATGAGCCAGCGGACCAAAGTTTGAAGGAAATCTCCGTATTGATTCCAGGAGCGAACCGTTTCAGAAAACTCGCCGCCGAGGGGAAAGGAGACCGCTGCTGTCTTTCCGATACCCCGTCTGCCGAAGGCCACGAGCGGTGCTGCGTAGGTGTCTGTCGTGACGAGAGCCGCTTCGTCGCCCTCTCTCAAATAGCTGAGATTGTAACCATCCACCTGACTGGTCCAGTCGAGGTCGCTTTGCGAAAACTCGTACCATCGACCAGTCGACTGCGTGCTTGTGGGTTCGTCGATGAAGGTGGACCTAGCCACCGTCACAGTCTCCTGTGCGAAAATGTTAGGGAGGTCTCCGGGGACGTCGGTGAAAAACATGCGACCACCACCACGTTTGGCAATGTCTTCAAGGAAGGTTGCGTCGGAATCGCTTCGGGTGCCGAGACCAATAACGCTGATCGTAGTGCCTTCCCCGGTCATCTCTTCAATCAGGCTTTGATACTGGCCCGGCTCTTCGGAATCCGCCGCATCGCTGAATAGGATCATGTGGCGCTGGCCAGCTGTGGCGGTCTTCAGCTCATCCCAGGCAGCCTTCATGCCTGTGTAAACGAAGATACCACCACCCATGGATTCAATACTTCGAATCCGGCTGAGAAGTTCCCCGCGACTGGTGCCTACGTTCAATAACCCTGTAACGCCGTGGGCCTGACTGTCGACTGCGAACACGGTGACTGCGTCCATATCGCCGAGAAGTTCCACTGCCCGTGCCGATCCTTCGTTGGCCAATTGCATCTTTGAGTGACCGCTGGTGGTGGTCATTGACATTGACCCCGATCGATCCATCACGATCGCCATGGCAACTGCCAGTTTGCGGTGTTCGCTCTTAAGCTCCAGCGTGACAGGTAGAAGGGAATCTACGGCTGACTGGTAGTAGCCTCCGGAGCCAAAGCTGCTTTTTCCACCTGCCATCAGCAAGCCGCCGCCTTGTTCTGTCACAAAGAAATTAAGGGAGTCGAGGAAATCGTTCGGCAGTTCGTAGGCCGGAACATTGTTGAGCAGAACCGCTTTGGCTCCGGTGAGAATGCCCGGTGATACGGTCAGGGTATCCGAGATCACATCGACCGCGAATCCCTGAGCGCGAAGGATGGAGGCGGTGGGATCATCACTGTATTTCGTGAGGAGCACGATTCGGGGGCCCGATACCACTTCAAGCCAGCGCTCTTGTCGGTTATTCCCAGTGTGAGCATCCGTGGTCGGGTTGATCTTTGCCAGATATCGATGAGCACCCGGTGCCACAATACGGTCGGAGAATCGCAGTCGACCGGCTCCATTCTCAATCGTAACGGATTTCGTAAAAAGTTGCTTCTCGCCTCTCGAAACCGTCACAGGGACTTCCCCGTCAGTGCTGCCTGCGATTGACAGATCGACCACAAACGGTTCGCCGGGTTGAACCCGAGAAGGGAATGTTAGAGCGTTGATCTGAAAATCGACAACTTCGGGGGGCCTCAATTCCCGGTAGTCGAGGGGGACTCCCTCTTTGAGAAGTTTTTCAGCAATGCCCGTGAGGGGTTCGGTGCTGTAGCCATCAGTGAACAGCAGGAGCCGGTTGTGTTTCTGCGGATCCATTCGCGCGAGGGCATCGCGTATCGCCAGATTGGTGCGGGTCAGATTGCGGTTGCCACTGAAGATGGGCGACTCGGTCTTTGCTGCTGGGATTACTTCCCTCGCGTAGTCGATGAAGAAAAGTCGGTAGTCGGAGCCCGGCCTCGATTGTTCCAGTAATGTTCGCCATTCGCGTTCGCCTCCGTCGACCATCTCACGGGCGGATTCGGACCGGTCTAGCAGCACCCAAAGGTCCATTCCTCCACGCTTGAGCCTCAGTTGCGGCTCGCACATCGCGATGACGAGAAGTAGCAGCAGCAGCACCCGGAGAGGCATCCAAAGTTCCAGACGGCGGAAAAGCCATCCGGTGAGGATCAGCAGGGGGATTAGAAGGAAAAAGTGCGGGGACGCGAACGACATTCAGGAACCGTAGATCATGGAGTTTAGACATTTGGTGTCGTCAGGAAAGGTGAAAGTTCGGTCCTTCGATCTGTCGACGGTCAGCGTATTCACGTGGGGAGAACCCCTGCGGGGAACCCGAGATGAAGGTCCAGGTAAGTGTAGTGAGAGTAATTATTGACAATTACCATAAAAATGATAAAGGTTGTAACCGTGCATTGAACCCACTGAAACTTGATGAACACGTATTGGAAAAAAATGGCCTTCATGGCTGGGCTAGTTGCCACCTCGATCTCTTCACAGGCGCAGATTTCTGACGACGCGCCTTCACAGTCTTTGCTGGCTGTTCAATGTTCGGTGAGTTCCGGCTTCCCTGCTTCCAACTACGGGGAATACTGCCGAAAGCTTTCCAAGACTGTCGGATTGTTGTCTCCCGGCCAGCAAGAGCGGGTTTTTGGCTATGTACCACAGCCATATGGATACGATACGGTCGGCTCCTCTCAAGGAGTGGGTGTCGGCTCGACAAAGCATACTTCGACAGGAGCAGGAGGCGGTGGGTACATCCATAGAGGAAGGGACGATCGGGCTCCTTCCCCAAGCGGTGCCCAGCAATCGGTCACCCAGAATGAAGGTGATAATTGGTGGGATGGCCTTCTCGGCTGGCTTGAGGAACTTCTGGTCGATCAGAATGATGATTCCCGCGACCTTGAGAAGTTGAAAGAAGAGTCTGATGACGATGGGAATAATGGTCGCGGTAATGATCCGGATAGGATTGATTTGAGTAATCCAGGAAACAAGAAGTAGGGGCTGTTGCTTCTTGAGCTGATTCTGTTTCCAGGGCAGCAGCGAGCTTTAGGCCTGGATTGGGATTGATACTGCAGAATCCGATTAGCGGTCTATCTTCTGGCGATGCCAGGGAGTCGCGACAAAACATTGATTTTGTTTTTGGGGGTAGCCCTTTCCCTGAGTTGGCTCTTTCTCAGTCGGCTATCTCACGGCATCGATTTGGCTTGGTTGCCTGCATCCTGGCAGGCTGGATTCGCCTATGAAGTGGATAACAACTTGATGCCAACGGGTACCTACCTGGTGGTTCACTTGGTCTCCAGTGTAGCGTTGATTTTTGTGGTATTTCGGCTGCGAGACCGATCGATTGGATGGGTGCCGATTGTTTTCTTCGCTCTGTTAGTGCGATTGTGTGCGATTCCGGGAGAGCCGATTCATGAGAGCGACTTTTATCGCTATCTATGGGATGGCAAGAGCGCCGGGGCGGAAATTAATCCATACAGGTTTGAGCCCGGAGCGCTCTATCTCCATGAGAACGGTATCAGCACCCCTTTTGACGATCCTTCTACCGGCGTGACATGGCAGGCTCGCGAATTTTCCATCGCTGAGGAGGAATCGCTTTCTCAATTGGCTTCGATTCGAGATGGGAACCCCGTTGAGTTTTCCAGAGTCAGTCATCCGGCTGTGCCGACCATTTATCCTCCAGTGGCGCAATGGGTGTTTTTTCTGACTGCCGCTGTATCTGGGTGGTCAGCCGTTGGGCTTAAACTGGTGTTGCTTCTCTTTGATATGGGAATCGTATGTCTTCTCGTCGGCCTCTTGAAACGCCTAGGTCGGAATCCAATATGGGCGTTGTTGTATGCTTGGAATCCATTGGTCATAAAGGAGTTCGCAAACTCGGCGCACTACGATGCTATTCCGGTGTTCTTTTGCCTGGCGGGTCTGTGGATTGCTGTGGTGGATCAGAATGAAATGCGACGGGCTATCCTGATAGGCGTGGCACTGGCGTTAGGATTTCTAGCCAAGTATTTTGCAATTCTGTTATTGCCAGTGCTGTTAATGGCCCCGTTCTCCTCAGAGAAAACAGGGCTTCTTCAAATATGTCGAGCCGCGCGCAGCCTATCTGTTTATGCCGGTGTGGTTGCCTTTGTTTTGACTGCGATACTGGGATTTGTGCCGTTTGCCTATTGGGATGACATCGGGATCGGTCGGCTCTTCGCTGGTCTGGCGATATACCGGGAGCACTGGCAATACAATCCGGGTGTTTTTGCGCTTCTGCGCCGGGGGCTTGAAATTGCTGGTGATACCAATGCATTTCGTCATGCCGGTTGGATCAGTGGAGTGCTGTTAGTGGGTGTGGTCCTGTGGCAGTCTCTTCGAAGGGGAGGCGAACCCGTTATTCTTGGAGAGAAATGCCTGATCGTGATCAGTGCGTTATTCGTTCTCAGCCCGACTGCATTTCCGTGGTATCTATGTTGGGTCCTGGTTTTTTTGCCAATTCGACCCCGATGGTCCTGGTTGATCCTGGGGGTTCTATGGCCATTGAACTATCTCGATTTCAAATCAACTGAAGTCGCACCAATTGCCCACTGGTCCCTTGGCGGATTCTATGTGCTTTCCGGGAGTATCTGGCTCTTCTTCCTCGTGATGTGGGCCGCCGAATATGCGCGAGGGAAATCCCGTTGCCATAGCCCGTGAAGTGAATCAACGTCTTGTCATGTCTCAGCTTTCAAACAAAACAGCGATCGTCACCGGGGGGGGATCCGGAATCGGCCGGGCCATTTCAGAAGGGTTTGCCTCAGCCGGGGCCAGAGTGGCAGTCTTTGATCTCGATGAGGGTGCCGGGAACGACACGGCTCAGGCGATCGAATCTGCCGGAGGCGAGGCGATCTTTTGTTCCTGTGATGTCAGTGATGCCGCCTCAGTGGAAGTAGGGGTAAGGCAGACAAAGGAAGCCTTCGGATCAGTCGATATATTGGTGAACAACGCGGGTATTGCCAATATTGGAACAGCGACGAGCACGGCTGAGGACGACTTTGATCGCGTCATGAAGGTGAATGTGAAAGGTGTCTATCAATGTCTCCGCTCAGTGATCCCTCATATGATAACAGGGGGCGGAGGCGTAATCCTCAATATGTCGAGCATTGCCGCCATCACCGCATTGAAAGACCGATTTGCCTACTCAGCCAGTAAAGGGGCCGTTCATACCATCACTCTGTCGGTCGCGGCCGATTATCTGGAGCACAGCATTCGCTGCAATTCGATCTGTCCGGCCCGTGTTCATACCCCCTTTGTGGATGGGTACCTGGAGAAGAATTATCCAGACAACAAAGAAGAGATGTTTCAAAAGTTATCGGAAGTCCAGCCGGTCGGGCGGATGGCCAATCCGGAAGAGATCGCGAAACTGGCGCTCTATCTCTGCAGCGATGACGCCTCTTACATCACCGGTCAATCCTTCAATATCGACGGGGGATACTTAAACTTGCGGGTGTAAGAACTCACTTTCTAAGCAAACAACGTTTCCACCATTTCGGCCTTCACCAACTCCCTCGGCTGATTGAGGTGATTGAAGACAATAGTCTGTGGGTCAATGCCCATGGCGTGGTAGATCGTGGCCAGGATTTCGGTGGGGTGGACGGGATCTTCGAGTGGTGCGGAGCCAGTTTTGTCAGATCGACCGTGAACGTAACCGCGCTTGATACCGGCGCCTCCGATGAGGGAGGTGTAGCAGTAAGGCCAGTGGTCGCGGCCATCAGCACTGTTGTTGTTACCGCTTGTGGAGACTCCCATTTCGGGACTGCGACCGAATTCGCCGATGGCGACGACGAGGGTCTCGTCGAGAAGTCCGCTAGAATCTAGGTCTTCGAAAAGAGCGGAGAGCCCGTTGTCGAGCATGGGCGCTGATTTGTTTTTGATTCGGTCAGGCAAGCCGGTGTGTTGATCCCAGCTGTGATCGCTCGAGTTTGCCACCTTGGGCCAGATCACTTCTACGACCTTGGTGCCTGCTTCGACGAGACGACGGGCGAGAAGACAGCTCTGGCCAAAGGTATTGCGACCATAGCGATCCCGCATCGCATCGGTTTCGGCTTCGATATTGAAAGCGTCGCGGGCCCGGCCGGAGATGATGAGTTTAAGTGCCTTGGCGTAATACTCGTCCAGGTTGTAGTTTTCAACGGCCTTATCGATGATCGGCATTTGCTGGTTGAGCGCATCGCGTAACTTGGCCCGTCGCTGGAGGCGCAGGGAAAAGACTTCGGGTCGCAGCTGGAGGTCATCAACTTTGACCTTGCTCAGCTTGGTCATGTCCATGTCATCTCCGTCGGGGAAGAGGTAGTAGGGGTCGTAGGCCTTCCCGAGGAAGCCGGCTGTGCCGCCCTTGTTGATTACGTTGGATTCCTGCAGCGGGCGGGGCATCACCACGAAGGGAAGCATGGGCTCGTCGCTCGGCCGCTGGCTGATGATGTTGGAGCCGAAGTTGGGAAAGTCTTTGGGTGAGGGTGGCTCCAACTGACCCGACGGACTGACCTTGTCTGTCGTGTAGCCCGTCATGATCTGATAGATCGCCGCGGTGTGGTTGAACAACCCATTGGGCGTGTAGCTCATCGAATTGATGGTCGTGAACTTGTCATTTGCTTTTGCCAGTTTAGGGAGCAGTTCCGTGTATTGCAGTCCGTCGACTTTCGTATTGATAGGCTTAAAGACAGAGCGCACATTGTCCGGGGCATCAGGCTTGGGGTCCCAGAGGTCGAGGTGGCTGGGACCACCCTGAAGATAGACCATGATGACTGACTTGGCTTTACCCCAGCCTGGTCGACCGATCAGCGGCGAGGCGGCGCTGGCGCTCTGCACAGCGAGAATGTTGTTCAATGACATTCCTAACATTCCTGCCCCTCCAACTCTCAAGAAGTCGCGGCGCCCCGGTTTGAGGTGGGAATCACAGAGGTCTTTGGCGATTTCTCCAGGTAGTCGAATCATGGTGTTGAGGTAGGCTGAAGGTTACAGGCTGAAGGCAGAAGTATAGGAACTATCGAAGGTGTTGCTTGAGTTTGGAAATCAGTGAGGAAAGCATTCTCTCGCATTCGACTGCGAGTTGGGTTGGAGCTTGGCAGGTGTCTTCTGACGCAAATCTCAGGTTTTGCGAGATGCTGAGTTGAGTTTGAAGTTCGTAGGGTGAGCCGGAGGCGATTTGTAGGAAGCGGATGTAGTCACCTGTGGAGTTTCTTCCGAACCCTTCTGCAATGTTGGATGGGACTGAAACGGCAGCACGACGCATCTGATTGATCAGTCCAAACTTTTCCGATTCTGGAAAGTGATTCGTGATTTTATAGATGTCAGTAACGAGTTTCATCGATTTCTGCCAGACTATCAGATCTCGGAACGAATTCACTTCTGCCTTCTGGCTGTTTCCTTCTGCCTTCATCATCTATTAAACAAAAACGAGGGATTATTGATGAGAGCCCAAGCAAGGTCCTGTGCGGCGGTGAGGCGGCGATTGGCGGCCTGTTGGGTCGAGTAGGTGGTGTCTTGTCTCAACTGTAACAAGACCAGATCTTCTTTGATAGGGGTTTCGGCTTTGGTGAAAGCGATCTTGAGGCCTTCCATTTTGGGGTCGGAGGGAAGAGCGCGCTGTTGTTTGAGTAGCTCGAAGCGCTTCTTGAGCAGGTCTTCGTCGTTCTCCTTGATGTAGGTGGTGAGCGCCTGGGTCTGGGCTTCAGTGCGGGCGGTGGGTGCTGTGCGGACGGCATCGGTGATTCGGGTGGGCAGGCCGAAGTTAAGGGGATCGGCATCGGTAGTGTACCAGATGCGGAAGCGTCCAAGGGGGTATTCGCCTCCAGCATAGCGGCAGAGAATACCCACGACGAGTTCGGCTCCTTTGGGCTCGCCGGCAGCGGGTTTCTTGAACTTGAAGACGGCCCGGTGAGGCATCTGCATGTTGGAACCGGACAGCGCCCAGCCTTTCTCACTGCGATCCGGCTTGCCATTGATGGAGTTCTTCACGGCGAAGCCTTTCTGATTGAAGTCCGCTTTGGCCTCGGCAAACGCGAGCGGCATGGATTTTTTCGGCTCGGCCAGGGTGTGCCAGCGGGACTGAACTTCGGAGATGACGAAGTTGCCATTGGGATTGAGGCCGGGGCCGAAGCCTCGGAAAGTTTCATCAGGAATGGCTTCTATCATGATGCCGGTGATGCCCTGAGCTTTGAGGTCGCCGGTGACGAGGTAGTCAACGTTCCCTTTCTTAAATCCGCTCGAGTTGCGAACCGATCCATCGGGAAGCGTTTCTGACGGCACCCGCAAATGCGTTGGCCAGGGTGGGAACTTCAGCGGTGCGGAGATCGTGGGCTTTCTTGGCATCGGCAATACGGACTTTTTGAGCGGCTTCGGCCTTGGTTTTCATTGACTGGAACTCCGGGGTGTAGTCGCTGATGTCAGTCTTGGCTTTCCGCATGATTTTCAGTCGGGCAACTTCTCGATCACTCTTGACGGGAACCCATGAGGCCTCGGCCTTGGCGAGTTTTCCGATCAGCCGTTGGTGGTCAATTTTGATTTCTTCGATGAGGGCAAGAGACGCTTCAATTTCGGCTGGATTGGGGGATCGGGAGAGAATGCGATAATAGATTTCCTCGATCAGCTTTTTGTCATCGGTTTGCGAAGCGACGAGGCGGGCGAGTTCGCTGCCTTCATCGCCAATGGCATCGGCGATGGCGGGTCCTGACAGAAAGGCCATCACAGCGCTCATCTGCATTTCGGAGCTGCGCTCGCACTCGCAGGCACTTTCTCGGACGGGGCGACCGAGGTTGGCTAGGAATCCGGATTTGAGATCCAGCTTGGCATCGGCCAGCTGGTTGGCACGGACTCCCGGCGCTGCGCCGGGGATGTTCGGCGTCGCTCCGGTGACGAAGTAGACGGAGTCGTAGAGCACCTCGGCGGGAAGTCGACGAGCTTTGGCGTGAGAGAAATTGATCTCATCCATTTCGTTCCACTGATTGGAGGCGATGGAGAGCTGGTAGGTGCGGGACTTGCAGATTTCGGCCATGAGAGCACGCACGTTGAAGTCCGACTTGATGAACTGATTGCTGAGGTAGTTGAAGAGCTGAGGGTTGGACGGGGGATTCCCGGCTCGAATGTCGTCGAGGGGTTCAATGATGCCAGTGCCCAGTAGGTAACCCCAGATGCGATTGGCGTAGCTGGCGGCGAAATAGTCATTGTCCGGGCTTGCGATCCAGGCCGCCATGGATTCTCGTCGGGTGGGTTTGTCAGGCTTGGTGAAGGCTACTTTGGCGAGGGTGGCTTCGTAAGGGAACGCAGGCGGCTGAATTTCGCCGGTGCGATCGTGTTTGATCTCGCCGTCCGGTTTGTCGGTTACCATTTCGTAGAGGGGCTTGGCTCCTTCGACGGCGCTGCCGCCTATGTTCCGCTTGGGGGCATTCTTGGTATCGCGGGCCAGATCGATGCGCGCGAAGTAGGCCGCGGTCTCGTAGTATTGATCCTGAGTCCATCGCTCAAAGGGGTGGTCGTGGCACTTGTTGCAGTTGAAGCGGGTGGCGAGGAACAGATGGGTCGTGTTCTCCATGATCACATCCGGTTCGCGCAGCACCTTGTAGTAGGATGCAGCGGGGTTGTCCTTGTTAGAGCCCTCTGCGGCCAAAATTTTGTAGGCGAATTCGTCGTAGGGGGTGTTGGCTTTGATCTCCTGACGGATCCAGTCGCGGAACAGTTTGGCGCCTTCGGTGCCAAGAAATTTGGAATTCACCTGGAGCATGTCGCTCCACTTGTTTGTCCAGTGGTCGATGAATTCGGGGGATCCGATCAGCTCATCAACCAGGGCGTCACGCTTAGCGCGGGTGGGGCGCTTATCAGCGACGAAGGTTCGAACCCTGTCTGCTGTCGGAGGTAACCCTGCTAGGTCGAGGTGAACCCGGCGGACAAATTCTTCGTCCGAGCAGAGTCCGCTGGGCTGGAGTTTCATCCGCTTCCATTTTGCGGCGACGAGTTGGTCTATTTCACTCCAGGACTGAGGTTCTTTCCAGGTGAATCCATCGCGATCGCCCATCACTGTCAGGGTGGTAGCCGCGTAGGCGCCCTCGAAACGGGCGAGAATAGGAGCCTCGCCCCGTCGGATCGTAGCCATGAGTCCAAAGTCATCGTGAGCAGCCACTTCAGTATTTCCTGACTCGATGTAGGCTTCCTGCGTGACATCACGGCTTCGGCCGTCAGCCCAGTGCGCGACGACGCGGAATTGCTGCATCGCATTGAGGTTTTGAATCACCGGGTTTTTCGGAAAGATCTCAATGCGATTGGCTTTGGGTGTGCCCTGTTCCAGTTGGGCTCCTTCAGCGATCCATTGGCGGACGATGTTGTAGTAGTCTGAGCCAATGTCGGTGACGACTCCTCCTTCATGAGGAACAGCGCCAGTGGCTTTCAGAAGCATGAGGGAATCATCTGGGGAGGCGTAGTTGACCCGGCGAGCGGTGTGGTCATCTCCGAATGCCCGCACATCGAAGAGAGGATCGTAGCCGCGCAGGCTCAGTTTGAAGCCATTCTTGCCATCCTTGGAGCCATGGCAGGTGCCGGTATTGCATCCCATGCGTGAGATCACGGGATTGACGTCTTGAATGAAATCAGGATGGAACTCGGAGCTGATTCCGGTGATGTGAATGTTAGCCTTGGTCGTCAGCTTTTCGTAGGTGGCAATGAGCTGGGTTGTGCCATCGGCTGTCGGCTTGATGATACCTCGATCAGAAAAGGTGGCGATGCCTTGCTTCGAAGTTTTGAACCTCACCAGGCGGGTCAGGTCGGCGGTTTCACCCGTGTTTAATTTGCCTGTCACGAGAATTTGATGATAGGCACCGGGAGCATCGAGCTCAATTGATGGGGGGGAAATGGTGAGCTCCGTGACTTTGCGACCTTTTGGTAGCAGCTCAGTCAGATCATGCGGCTCGGCTTTGGCGAGATTGATGGGATTGCCTTTTCCTTTCTGAAGAGGGAGTTTGCCCTCGATTTCAACAGTGGTGATCGAGGTCTTCACTTTCAGATTGCCGGCATCGAGCAAGCGGACTTTTCCGTCGTCGGTGCCGAGCGCGATAGTTTTCCCGTCGGGGGAGTAAGCGATGGAAAAGGCGGCCGCGTCGACATCGAGTTTAGCAAGGCGCTTTGCCCCCTGAGTGTGGAACGCCTCCAGCTTGTCGTCTGTGTTTTCGTCAGCCTTAGTTGATCGGCGCACGGTCTCGAATAATTTCTTCAGTTCGGGAGTGATCGTGGCGTCATATTCGGACTGAAAAAGGCTGATCTCGCCTTTGCCATTGAGACTCGAAACGGCGGCAAACTGTTTTCCATCAGGACGAAAGGCGACGTCCCAGATACGGCCCTGCATCGCGGGGTATTTGCGGATGAGGTTGGCGTTGTCGCCAATTTTACGAACCGTCTCCCGCTTCATTCGGTAGATCTGAGGGACCCCGTCTGAGCCCCCTATGAGGATGTGGTTTTGCGAAGGGTGACGCTGCACCGCGTTCATCCCGCCCTTGAGAGCGCCGGGAGTGATGGATGTCAGATTGTCGACGAAACGTTCCGTTTTGACCTCCGTCAGTTTGGCTGACATATCGCGTCCCACTGAGACAAGGAACTCGCCATTAACGCCCCAGTCGGTGGCGAGGACCCAGTCATTGTGGCCACCCATGAAGAGAACCTGTTCGCCGTTGCTCGCTTTGATGGCGCGGACCGAGTTATCAGGCAGGCCAAAGGCAATCGACTCTCCATCGGGTGACCAGCTGGCACCATAGGCGGTGTCGAATCCGACGATCTTGGAAAGTTTGAGCTCATGTTTCGCAAGATCCCAGACTTGGATTTCTCCCATACGCCCCGGAAGACCCCCAGCTACAGCAAGCATCTTGCCATCGGGTGAGAAGCTGACTGATTCGATGCGCTCTGAGAGCCCCACCAAGCGCGCGGCGAGGCCGGATCCGTCCGCTTGGTGCAGGAGGACTTCGTGAAAGCCTGCCATGGCGATCAGTTTTCCATCAGGCGAATACTCAAGCGACGTGATCACCGGCGGGACGGCGTAGAGCGGGGGATTCTCCTGAGTGTAGCGATGTTTTGCATTCTCCGGAGTATCATCGTTGGCACCTTGATCGATCCATTTGGTCACCAGTTTCAATTCATCTCCGGTGAGAGGGGTGTCTTTCGGTGGCATCTCTGGGCGATCTTCACCGTCCTGCTTCACAACCAGTTCCATGAGATAACTCCGGGCGGCCTTGCCGGGTTCGATGGCTCGATCAGTCTCGCCTCCGGCAATCAGAGCCGCGACGTCAGTCATGATATAGTCCGATTTAGCCTTGGCTGGCTGATGGCATCCTTGGCATTTGGCCTGAAAAACGGGCCTGACATGTTCGTAGTAGCTGACCGTTTCAGGCAGACTCTCTTCGGCGGCCTTGCCAGAATAGGCACCAAAAAGTGAAATTACAGGCAGAAGGAGGCAGGCAGAGAGCAATCGTTTCATCTGGGTACGAGAAAAACGAAGCGATGAGGGGTCGCGACAGAAAGAAGGTAGATTCCCTGCCGAAAGGTCACAATCACGCGTTCACGGGGCGAAATGGAACGATTGCACCGTAAGATTCGCGCATTCGATTCAGACCGGAGCTACTGATCTACAGGATTGATCTTGATCACCAGCGGCCGGTGATCGCTGGCTATGTCCCAGTCGTCCCAGTGATAGATATGGGAATCAGGTCGGTTGATTTCCTTGCTGAGGCCTTTGCTGTAGAGCGCGAAGTCAAAGCGGGCATAGGAATCGGCGAAGGCCCAATGGTGAGTCCACCGGAACCCATACTGATCGTCGAGTGTGAGTGAAGAGAGATAGCCATTTCCAGCACCGTAGCCACCTTGGAGCGTTTTTACCGGGGGTTCGATACGAAGATCGTTGAAGTCGCCGACCACGATCAGGTTGGTGTCAGGGGTCTCTTCGAAGATGCGATCGATATGCTGACGGGCCAGTCGGGCCTCATTGAGCCGCATCAGCGCCTGGTCCGCTTCGGGCACTTCGCGCTTGGATTTGAGGTGAAGCCCAATGTAGCGGAGGTGATACTGCGGGTTGATGGCGATGGTGGCATCGAGTACCCCGCGCTGAAAGGGGAGTTTGGTCTGACCGATCGAGTAGGTGTAGTCGTCGCGGGAATCAGTGGCCACGAGCGGGAATCGAGAAAGAAGCGCAAGATTGCGATTGTAGCCACTCGCCGCAGTGACCAACTCGGTGTGCGGCAGGTCCAGTCCTGCTTCCTTCAGTCGGCTCTGGAGATCATCCAGAAATGACTGATCGCCCAGTTCGCAGACACCCAGGATGTCCGGCTCCATTGCGATCACCGCCTTGATCAGCGCCGCGACCTCGGCCTCTGGCTTGGGTGCGTCTTCGACGATCTCTTTACCTACCCTTCGCTCCATGGCGAGGTAGTTTTTAAGATTGTAAAAAACCAGAGTAACTGGCTCTCTTTCAGAAGGTGATGGGTTTTCCTGCCCGCTTAACGTGTGCGCAAAAAGAGCGACTGCCCACAGGAGTGGAACAGTCGCTCGAAATTTCATTTAGACGGGTGAATCGGACCAATCAGTCGTCCGATTTTTCCGGGGGCGTGTCAGTCGTGTGGGACGAGTCCTCCCAATCCTTCTCGCCTTGTTTCTCACCTTCCTTGATTTCCTTCTCAAAATCAGTCTTGGCCTTTTTGAATTCCCCCATGCCTTTTCCGACGCCGCGCGCCAACTCTGGGATCTTCTTGGCGCCGAAGAGGAGAAGGACGATCAGAAAGATGACAATCATCTCCTGCATGCCTGGAGCACCGAATGCTAAAATGGTCGTATTCACAGTACAAAATTATCCGCGAGTGCTCTCCGATGCAACGGGTATTTATCTCCTTGTTTGCGTGGCGGGAACACGCCAGTCACTTTCTTGTAACGAGGGGAAAGCTCCCGTTAGGAGCCATTATTCGGGAAAAGAACCCGATAAACACTGAAATCATAAGGATATTCGGGAAAAACAGCTCCAACGATGACGAAATTTCGTATTCTGACTGCAGATTGACTTGTCCGGATAACAAACTTCGGTAGTGTCGAACGAAACAATGACCTCGGATGCCACCTCGTTAGCTACCTCTTTCGGAGAGGAATTATCGCCATTCGCGTTTCTTCGCCCTGAATTGGATCGGGTCGAGGCTAAAATTCGGGCTCAGGCGGAAGCGTTCGATCCTGCGGTGGTGCCCTACATCAGCTATATCCTCAATACTTCGGGAAAGAGAATCCGGCCCGCACTGACTTTTCTTGCCGGCGGTGCCACGGGTGAAGTGACTGACAGGCACCACAAACTGGCAGTGACTCTTGAATTGATTCATGTCGCGACACTTGTTCATGACGATATTATCGACGGCGCTGAGATTCGTCGGCAGGCTCCTACGGCCAATGCGAAGTGGGGCGAGGCCTTGAGCGTGCTGCTCGGCGACTGCTTATTTTCTCATGCCCTGATGCTCTCGACTGAGCTGAATGACACCGTGATCAGTCGCAAAGTAGCCAAGTCAGCGAACGAAGTATGCAGTGGCGAGATCATCCAGACACAGCGTCGCTTTGACATGCAGCTGTCGAAGGATGATTATTTCGACATTATTCGGAAAAAGACCGCTGCATTGTTCGCTTCAGCCATGGAGCTGGGGGCCCAGCTTAACGATCAAAGCCCCGAAGTTTGCGATGCCCTGAAGGATTTTGGCCTCCACATCGGAACGGCTTACCAGATCTATGATGACTGCATTGATCTGGTGGGGGATGAGCAGGAATTTGGCAAGACGCTCCGAACTGATCTCAACAAGGGTAAATTGACTCTCCCTATTCTCAACCTTCTCGAGAGCGCCAGCGAGAAGCAGCGGGAGAAGTTGCACCGGCTTTTGATCCAGAAAGAGGCCATTGACGTTTCAACTTTGGCGAACATCGCGGACTATGTGGGTTCTATCGAAGCGGCGATTGATACGGGACAGGATCTCGTGGAGAAGGCCCGCGAGTGCCTGATTGTTCTGAATGAGAGCGATCACAAGCAGTCCCTTTCCGGTATCGCCGACTATCTTGACGTCTTATTTGAGGGATGTCGCCAGTGATTTTAATGAAGGCCACTCCTAAATCAGTGAAAAATATCAATTATTTGGTCCAGCCGTTGACAAGTGGCATGGACCTTGCTTCTCTCCCTTCGCGGTAACTCAACCCGAAGCTGATCTGTTGGCGATGTTCAACGAATCACATCTTTGCAATCCTAATACAAAAACGACAACTAGTTAAAATGGCTAAACTCAAACTTGAATACCTCTGGCTTGATGGATACGAGCCCGTCGCAAACCTGCGTGGCAAGACCAAAGTAGCGGACGGTGATCCTGATAATTTCTCTCTCGAAGACTGCCCTGTGTGGGGCTTCGATGGCAGTTCCACCCAGCAAGCCGACGGCAGCGACTCCGATTGTATGCTGAAGCCGGTTGCGTTGTACCCTGACTCGACCCGCCTCAACGGCTTCCTCGTCATGTGCGAGGTCATGTTGCCAAACGGCGAGCCACACCCATCTAACACCCGCGCGACTATCGCTGACGATGATGGCCTCTGGATCGGTCTTGAGCAGGAATACTTCCTGATGCAGGACGGACGTCCTCTCGGCTGGCCTGACAACGGTTATCCCGACCCACAAGGCGAGTACTACTGCGGTGCTGGTAACAGAGCCGTGGGCGACCTGGCTCGTGCCATTGTTGAAGAGCATCTCGACGTCTGTCTCGATGCCGGTATCAACCACGAGGGCATTAATGCCGAGGTGGCTAAAGGCCAGTGGGAGTTCCAGGTTTTCGGTAAAGGTGCCTGCACGGCTTCTGACCAGATCTGGGTAGCCCGTTACATCCTCGAGCGCACTTGCGAAAAATACGGTGTCGACGTCGAGTATCACTGTAAGCCATTCCAGGGTGACTGGAACGGTTCCGGTATGCACTGTAACTTCTCCACCGAGCATCTTCGTGAGACCGGCGGTAAGGAATACTTCGAGAAACTCATGAAGCAGTTCGAGACGAACTGCGAAGAGCACATCGCTGCCTACGGTCCTGACAACCACTTGCGCTTGACTGGTCTCCACGAGACTCAGTCGATCGACATGTTCAGCTGGGGTATTGCTGACCGCGGAGCTTCTGTCCGTGTGCCACACTCCTTCGTGGAAAACGATTACAAGGGCTATCTTGAAGATCGTCGTCCTAACTCACAGGGCGACCCATACAAGATCGTTTCCCGCGTTTCCAAGACGATTGCGGAAGTTTCCTAATCCATTCTACAAGCGTTGCGCTCGCGTAACGCTCGACAACAAATTTCTATTGTCGGAAAGCGCCGCGGTCTTCGGATCACGGTGCTTTTTTGTGGAGTGGTGGGCGGTTATACTCACTCCTCTATCAGGGAGGGCAAAATCTACGCGGTGGAGGTGCTCGGCCGTATGGGGCTTAATTTTGAGGCCGAGAATTATGCCCTGGCCGCGATCTGACACAATGGCGAGTTGATTCATGACGAGGCTGAACTCCTTACGGGGATGAGCCATGGAGAAATGCACTCTGAGAAGAAGCAGTGCGCGATTCAAATCGAAGTGTATGGGAGCCCGGCCTCGGATCGCAACGGGTGGCTGGTCAGGAAGTAGAGGTTAGGGGGAGATAATAGTTGTTTGGGGGAGGCAGAGCGCGTTTGGTGCCGTTTCTATGTCATCTGGTCAACTCTACGATTTCGTTGCCATCGGGGGAGGTGCCGCAGGCTACTTCGGTGCGATTGCGTATGCTGAGTCTGCTCCGGGAAGTCGCGTCGCGATTCTGGAAAAGACCGGATCGGTTCTGGGAAAGGTCAAAATCTCCGGCGGTGGGCGCTGCAACGTGACGCATGCCTGCTTCGATGCGAAACCGCTAGCAGCGTATTATCCCCGAGGGCAGAAGAACCTGATCGGTCCGTTTCACCGTTGGGGCGCCTCGGACACGGTGAATTGGTTTAAAGCTCGCGGAGTCGAGTTGAAGACGGAATCCGACGGTCGCATGTTTCCGACGACGGATGACTCGACAACGATCATGAATTGCCTGACCCGGTCGGTGGATGAGGCCGGCGTAGAAGTTCGCCTGCATACCGGGGTCAAGTCGCTTACATCGACGGATCATGGATGGGAGTTGGAACTGGACTATGGAGAAGTTATCACGAGTCGATCCGTGCTACTGGCGACGGGGGGGACTCGCAATGGTGCCGGTGTCAGCCTGGCAGGGGATTTGGGACACGAGATTGTTCCGGCTTCGCCGTCACTATTCACTTTCAAAATTGGCGACTCGCGGTTGAAGGGCTTGTCGGGTGTTTCTGTGGGATTGGTTGAGGCCAGTGTGCGAGGAACCAAATTGCGCATGCAGGGGCCCTGTCTGATCACTCACTGGGGATTGAGTGGTCCTGCGATTTTGAAGCTTTCCTCGTGGGGAGCCAGGGAGTTGGCTGAGCGGAACTATTGCTTTGAAGTGGCGATCAACTGGTGTGGAGGAGCCAAGATAGATGAGGTGGGGGAGTGGCTGCAGGAGACTCGTAAGAATTCGCCCAAAAAGAGAGTCAGGTCCGGGGTTCCCTCGATTGAGATTCCTGCTCGATTGTGGCAACGCCTCGTGGAGAAGTCAGGGATTGATGACGAGGTGACCTGGTCAAACTTGTCAAAAGCCTCCCGGAGTCGGCTGCTCGAAAATCTGGTGAATTCGCGATTTCCGGTGAATGGGAAAAGTATGAACAAAGATGAGTTCGTGACGGCGGGGGGAGTCGCCTTGAGTGAGGTGAACTTCAAGACCATGGAAAGCCGGGTCGCGCCCGGGCTCTATTTTGCGGGGGAAGTGCTCGATATCGACGGAGTGACGGGCGGGTTCAATTTTCAAGCCGCCTGGACGACCTCCCGAATCGCTGGTGAGTCTGCTGCACAGAGTTGAGCGGTCTGTTCTGCTGCCAGATCGTCTTCGAAAATGGCCTGGATCAAGATGGAAGTTGATCCTTCCGGCGCTGATGAAGATTGAGGCCGCGCTGGTGGTTACGTCGTATCCAACCCTGTCTGGTGGGGCGTGTCATAGGATTGAATGCTTACTTCATCTTGTCCTTGTTAGGATCGTGGAAGATTCGGATGTCGGCTTCGGTGGTCCCCAATAGAACCTGAGCGCGTTTGAGGGCGTATCGGGTCGACAGGTTGGGGTTTCGAGCGTTGTTGAGGAAGACATTCTCGCGTCCTATTACTTCCAGTGATCCGGCATTTTTGAGGACGCGGAACACTTCTTTGGTCGCTCCGCTGATGATGACATGGCGATCATGGGCTCGGAGAAACTGCACCAACTCCTCCAGTGCGACCACACTGGTTGCATCGAGGTGGCGGGCGTTCTTGAGCCTTAGAATGATGATGCGGAGGTCGGGATCCAGTGAGGTTTTCTGGATCTGTGTGCGAAACAAATCAGCAGCCCCGAAAAAGAGATCCCCTTCCACGTGAACGATTGAGATCGCAGGCATAGGCCGGGCTCGTTTTTCCCCGGTTTCACGGAGTTCTCCTTGCTCTGAGAATTCATACTCGGTCAGATAAGGCCGGCTGGCAGCATGGAGATAGAGCATCACGGAAATGCCGACTCCTAAAAAGATGGCCACATTCAAAGGCATGATGAGGGCTGCGACGAAAGTAGTGATCAGCACTGCTGCGTCTGAAGGTGTGGAATAGAGGGAAATTCGGATGTGGTGACGGTTGATGACCGAAGCGGCGATGCACATCACCAGGGCGGCGAGGCAGGTTTTTGGAACCAGGTCCATGTGATCACCAAGCAGCAGCAGACCCGCGACGCAGAGGAGTCCGCTGATGATACTGGAGAGCTGAGAAACAGCGCCGCTGGAAAAGTTGAGAGCGGAGCGGGTCAGGGAGCCTGATGCGGGCATACCTCCTGTGACGGATGCGGCGAGGTTGGCAATGCCGACGCTGAGCATGTCTTGATTCACATCGGGTCTGTCTCCGGCCCGACTGGCGAGGGTCTTCGACATGACTGAGTTCTCAAGCGAGGCAAGAAAAGCGATGGAGAACGCAATTCCGATGAGACGGCTCACGTCGAAAAAGAAACCACTTCTACTGACCTCAGGCATACGGGGAGCAAGATCAGATATGGCGAAGGAGTCAAATGTGGCGACGGCCCACTCGGTTTCCTGGTAGAGCGCAAAGTATTTGCCCATCAGAAAGTTGATTCCTGACATCACTATTAGTGTGATGGCAAAAACGGGGAGGCGTTTGAATTTCCGGGATAACAAAAACCAGAGGGCAAAGGTAACGACTCCAAGGGCGACCGGCTGCCACTGGGTGTGGTCAAGTTCACCCATGGTTCCCTGGATGATGGTGAAGAATGTCTTGGGCCCGTCTGTTACTCCTGTGTCGGGGAGTTCCACTCCGAGCACGTGACGAAGTTGATTGGCGATAATGAGAATGGCGGCTCCTGCGATATATCCCACAACGACAGATCGGCTCACATACTGAACCAGTTCGGCGACTCGAAAGAGAGCTCCTATCGTTAGGAGAATGCCGACAAACAGTACGAGCATCGGTAGATATTCGAGCCGCTTTTCATCTGAGAAGGCTGCAAAACTGGAAAAGAGCATGAACGCGGTCGCATTCGTGGGACCGAGGATGGTGTGCCGGGAACCGGCAAAGAGCGGAGCGAGGATGGCTGCGACGGCCCCGGAAACAATTCCATATTGAATCGGAAGATCGGCGATGACCGCGTAGGCCATACCTTGGGGGAATGCCAATAGGGCGACATTCAGGCCGGAGAGAGCGTCCGTGCGGAGATCCTTGGCGCGGTAGCTACTGAATCCCTTTCGAATCGGAAAAGGGTCGATTGTATTTTCCGAAATGAAACTGCTGACCTGGTGTCCCAGTCTTCGTAATAGCCAGCGAATCCGTCTTCTCATCCTCTTTGTGTTTCTATTAGACTATGAGGAGCGGCGAATGACAAATATTAATGCGGTGCTTTAAGTAAGGCTTCCGGGTCTTTCGCAAAGCGCTTTCCGATATCTTCCAGCACAAGATAGACGCATGGGACGAGGAACAGAGTGATAAATGTCGCGAAGAGAATCCCGAAACTGAGCGAAACCGCCATGGGGATGAGGAATTTGGCCTGAACGTCCGTCTCCAGCAGCATGGGGGTGAGACCCGCAAATGTGGTCAGGGAAGTGAGGAGAATGGGGCGGAATCGCGCAGCGCCGGCTTCCCAGGCTGCATCGTGGAGGGAGTGGCCCTCTTCCCGCTTGCGGTTCACGTAGTCGACGAGAACCAGGCTGTCATTCACCACCACGCCGGCCAGGGCAACAATACCGCACATGCTCATGATGCTGAAATTGAAGCCCATCACCATATGCCCAATGACGGCGCCAACCAGTCCGAAGGGGATCACTGACATGACGATCATGGGCTGGACATAGGAGCGGAGAGGAATGGCCATGAGCACATACATCCCGAGAAGAGCCAATACAGCCTTACTACCCATTTCACCCACGGACTGCGCCTGATCTTTCTGTTCTCCCTCGAAACTGTATCGAATTCCGGGGAACTCTCTCTCGAGCTTTACGAGTGCTCCGAGTTCTGGCTCTGGAATCGGCGGCTTACCGCGCCAGTCTCGAAGCCAGTTGATGGCATTCTCCTTCCACTGCTGGTTGTGGCTCTTTACGGTTCCCCCGGCAGTGAGTGCCCTCACGATCTCGGTCGCATTAGCATCGGTGGATTTGTCCACGTCCGCCGTGATGCGAATGGCGCGCTGCTGATCAGTTCTTTGGATGGAGGCATCGGACCGCCCATAAGTTGCGGTGGCCACCTCAGAAAAGGGGACCTCAGACCCATTCTGCGTTCGAATCTTGATGTTCTCAAGATCAGCAATCGATGATCGCTCTTTCCGAGGGTATCTGACAAATACTTTGACCTCATCTTTCCCTCGCTGAAGGCGCTGGATTTCATCTCCATAGAAGCCTTGCCTAACTTGTCTCGCAATATCGCTGAGGCGAAGCCCCAGGGTTTTACCTGCAGGGAGAAGTGCTAACTTCAATTCTCGCTTACCTTCGATATCAGAGTCGGTGAGATCGATGACTCCCGTGAAGCTGGAAAGCGCATCTTTCGCAATCTCGGTGGCTGCCTTGAGATCGGCGAAGTTGTCGCCGACGAGCTCCAGATCGATCGCGTTCCCTCCGGCGGCCGATTCGGTGGCAAAAATGAGTTCGATGGTACCGGGAATTTCACCGACCAACTGTCTCCATTTTGAGACGATATCCACCCCTGTGATGCCTTCCCTTTCAACGGAAGGGGTCAGTTCGATAGTGACTTCACCGAGATTACTGCCTTTGGGTAGTCCTCCTCCGCCTCCGAACCCCTCGACCAAAGGGCGGGTTCCTATGCTGGACAGAGTGTGCCGAATAATGGGGGTTCCCGAGGAAAGAGGAAACTCGTCATTGAGGAGGAATGCCTTTTCCTCGATTCTGTGAATCACCCTTTCGGTCTTCTCGTAGGAGACCCCTTCGGCCATTTTGAGCTTGCAGTTGATGACATCGGTTTCGACTTCGGGGAAGAAGACGAATTTGATCCAGCCTGAACTGATCGTGCCGACGGTAATGATCAAGAGAGCAACAAAAGCGGATAGCACGACGTAGCGGTTGTTGATCGCCCACCTCAAAACCGGTCGGTAGATGCGGTCGACAAACTCCTCCAGTCCTCGGGCAAACTTCCGTTGGAAGCGGATCACCGGGCCGGGCTCCTTTTCCTGATCAGCGGGTTTTAAACAGGCGAGGTGGGACGGCAGAATGAGTTTCGATTGAATGAGTGAGAAAAGCAGAGTTGGAATGACTATTAGAGGAATGTTAGGCCATATTTTTCCGCTGACCCCGCTGAGTCCCAGCATCGGGGTGAACGCCATCGCGGTGGTGAGAATCCCGAAGACGACCACAATACCGACTTCGTGAGTCCCCCGGGGCGCCGCGTCGCGGGGATGCTCTCCTCTGCGCATTCGGCTGTAGACATTTTCACCCACAACAATGGCATCATCGACCACGATACCGAGGACGAGGATGAATGCGAAAAGCGAGATCATGTTGATCGAAACGCCGGTGTATGGCATCAGCGCGATGGCCCCGGCGAATGAGACGGGAATGCCGATCGCGACTAGGATGGCCAGGCTGGGTCGCAGGAAGAGCGTCAGAACGAGGGTGACGAGAATGAGCCCAAAAATGCCATTCTTCGCCAGCAATGAGAGACGCCCGGATAGGTAGGATGAGTCATCTTTCCAAATCTCAAGGGAGACGCCCGAAGGGATGGTATCAAGAGCCACTTCCCCGATGTATTTCTTCACAGTGTCGGCAATCTTGATGGTGTCTTCGTTTCCGACTCTGAAAACATTAATGAGGATGGCGGGGGTGCCGTTGAATCGAGTGTCGATGGGGTCCTCTTCAAAGCCATCACGAATCGTGGCAATCGATCCAAGGTCGACGGTGGATCCGTCAGGGCGGGTAATAACGGGGATGGGACGAAACTCTTCGGCGGTGTACCTTCGTGCCTCAGTTCGCAGGAGCACTTCGCCGGCCTCGGTGCGAACGGAGCCTCCGGGAAGGTCGAGTGAGGCGACTCGGACGGCATTCGCCACGTGGTCAAAATTGATGCCGTACTGTCTCAATGTCTGTTCTGAAACTTCAATCGAGATCTCGAAATCCCGGACTCCGGCAAGCGTTGCCTGGGTGACTTGTTCTTCTCCACCTTTGTAATTGAGGAGGCCTGTGCGAACCCTCTCGGCGATCGATCGTAATGTCCTCTCATCGGTATTTGCTGAGACCGCGATGCTCATCACTTGAGCCTTGATCAGGATTTCCTGAAGAATGGGCTCTTCGGCCTCTTCAGCCATATTGGTTATCGCGTCGATGCGAGTTTTGACGTCATCCATCACGTTTCGAACGTTGTAGCCGTTGGCCACTTCGATGGAAACATTGCCGGCGCTCTGGTTGGCGGTCGATCGGATCACGTCGATCCCGTCGACGTCCTGAATGGCTTCTTCGATTGGGACAATGATGCCTTTCTCCACTTCCGCCGGAGTGGCATTGGGGAAAGGTACTGCGACACTGATAGAATCGATTGAGATCTCCGGAAATATCTCTTTCTTAATCTTTGGCCAGGTGCCCAGCCCTATCACCACAATCAATACCATGATAAAATTCGCCGCAACGTGGTTGCGGCTGAACCAAAAAATGATCCCGGAGTCTTTGTAGGGAGCACTCAAAGTTGGGTGGATATAGTGGTATCGACAGGGGAGTCACTGTCATTCAGTTCACTCGGGCTCGCAAAAACGGGGATGACCGAATTCCCCTCGATAATGTCGGGGACCTCGGTGACGCAAATCCGGTCACCTGTTCTGAAGCCAACCAGATTATCGCTGAATTTTTCTTCGGTGATGAAATCAGCCAACACGTAAACTTCGTCTCCATCTCTGTAGACAACAGTCACCTCCCGAAATCGGAGCGTGTCATTGAGATCAACGACGACAACGTGAAAGCGGCCCGCCTCGATGTCGGTGAACGAACTGAACGGAACGGAGACGACGTCGGAAATTTCACGGCCCGTGATAGAGGCATCCACAAAGAGTCCCGGGCGAACTTCTATGCCGCTTGCGTCTTTGGGGGACTCAATGGTGGCGATGAGATAGAGCGACCGGGTCTCGCGATCAATTTCCCCGTCGCTACGGGAAATAGTGGCGTCCCAGCTTCGGGTGATTCCGGCGGCGGTTGCCTGAATCACTGCCTTGCCTGTAGGCCGCCCGTTTTCATCTCCTTCGAGGAAGGTCAGTTCATCTACTGACACCGGCAATCTTACTTCGTAGGGCCCGGATTCGAATACTTCTGCGACCGGGGACCCTGGTGTGAGATAATTGCCTTTTTCGGTGAATGTCTTGGCAATTATCGCATCGAAGGGTGCCCGGATTTCAGTGCGTTTAAGGTCATGCTCGGCCTTTTTGAGCGCTGACCGTGCCGACTCAACCCGTGCGGAGGCACTTGCCAGTTGCGGCTTGCGCAGAACGAGGTCGGAAGGGGTTCCTCCCCGACCCATATTCGTCCAGTCACTTACTGCTTGCTCCGCACGTGCTTCTTCGCTGGCGAGCACCGAGATAGCATCGAGCAGTAAGGCATTGGCTTGTGCTCGACTGGCTTCGAAATCAGTTGGATCGAGGCGGATCAGGACCTCCTCTTCAGTTACTTTGCTGCCCGTTTCAAAGGACTGTTTGACCTCGATGACCCGTCCAGCCACTTCAGAGGAAAGAGTAGCACGCCGGTCAGCTTCCACAATTCCCTGTGAGGGGATTGTGAAGGAGCGGTTCTCTCTCTCGATTGGAATGACTTTGACGGTTTGTGCCGTGTCTTTTTGCTCCACCTTTTCAGCCTCTGGTTTTGTGATCCAAAGCAGTGCGGAAATAGCGAATCCGCCAAGCAAAATGGCTATGCAAATGATGACTCGAATGAATTTTTTCATGACTGCGAATCCTTTCCTTCTTCAGGTGCTTCGTAGGGGCGAAAGCTTCCGCCGAGGGCAAGGTAAAGATCGACTCGGTTGTCCAGTTGGAGCCGGCGAACCGTAAGCAGCTGAGATCGAGTAGTGAAGGCTCGCTCTTGTGAGCTGAGAACGGTGAGAATGTCGCCAGTGCCCTTTTCAAATTCTTCCCGGGACCTATCATAAGCGGCACCTGTGAGCCTTACCGATTTTTCAAGAGCCTGGATACGTTTTCTAAGATAGCGTTCTGAGGCGAGGGCATTCTCCACTTCGGAAAACGCGGTCAGTGCGACCTGTTCAAATTCGGTCGCTGCCAGCTGAAGCTCCGCATCTTTTCTTGAGATATTGGCGCGAAGTCTTCCTCCCTGAAGAATGGGTTGAGCCATATTGCCTGCAATGCTCCAAACGCTGAAGCCACCATCGAGGATGTTGCTGATATCACTGCTGGAGGTTCCGTAGCTTCCCGTCAGGCTAAGCGCGGGAAGCAGGGATCTCTTTGCTTCGAGGAGGCGTTCGTCTGCCGCTGCGATTCGTCTTTCCGCAACAGCGAGGTCGGGTCGCCGATCGAGCAGCGTCGCGGGGAGGTCAGCAGGCACAGGTGGGGGGAGTGGGGAAAGACGGGCGCTCGTGCCAGCTCGTCCGGCGGGGTACTTTCCTGCGAGGACTTCGAGTTGGCGCGAAGTGCGTTCAGCCAGATCCTGTTCGGAACTCAGGTTTTCCTCGGCCCGGGCGACATCTGATTCGGCGAGGAGTAATTCCGAGGCAAAGTTTCTTCCGTTCTCTTCAATGCCGTGTTCATATCGACTCCGAATCAGGGCTTCTGTTTCAGAGAAAATCTTCATCGATGAACGCGTCAGCGCGATTTGATCGCGTGCCTCCGCCAGAGCGAACCACGCTTTGGCGGCTTGTCCTGCCAGCGAAAGTTCAGCGGTGGCACGATCAAATTGGGATGCTTCAAAATCGGCCACAGCGGCTGACTCGGCGGCCCGGATACGTCCCCAAAGGTCGATCTCCCATGTCATGTCGAGAGCCAGGCCGAATTGATTGGATTGACTGGAAAAGATGGATCCCGGCGTGGAGCCCGGTAACGGTAATCCGATGAAATTCTGAGAGCTGCGTCCACCGTTGAGTCCGCCGTTCAATTGTGGGTATATGTCGGCTCCAACGATGCGTGCGTTGGCTGCGGCGATCTCAATCCTAGATTGGGCCGCTTTGAGGTCCTTGTTATTCTCGATGACGGAATTGACGAAGGCCGTCAGGTTTGAGTCTTCGAAATTTTCGACCCAGAATCGGTCGGCGATGTGGTCGGGACGGTAGTTGTCTCCGGCGACCCAATGGGCTGGTGCCTGAACGGAAGCGAAGTGTTTTGAGTCCGGGGGAGAGATCGATTTGCAACTGCTGAGGCCAACGAGAGCGATTAGAGCCGAAGCGACAATCCCCGCCTTCCTCTGACGGCTAGGGGCGCCTTTTTTGGGGCCGTCCGCATTGGCTCGCAACCCCGCGGCGGTGAATTCGATGAGACGTTGCAGGGTGTCTTCGGGGTCGGTGGCTTTGACTTTTCCCTGGGAAAACAGGGCGAGTCGATCACCGTGGGTAAGGGCGTAAATCATGGTTCCGAAGGAAAAATGCATCCGCCAGAATATGTCGGCCTCATCCAATCCGGGGAGGGACTTGCACGTTGCCGCCATGAATCGCTGAATCACTTCTTTGAAAAGGACGACGATCGTGTCAGAGAAATTCTCTGCGGGCTCGGAGAGGCAGCGTCCGGCGAGCTTAAGATAGACCGATGACTGGTGCCCTGTCTGCTGAAGTTGGGTGACGACCGGTCGATGGAGCGCGTCAAGAATGGTTTCGAGAGAGATTGATTCCCCTTTGGCCTCCGCCTCAGCTTGATCGAGAAGATTGAGCCTTTCGCGATTGATGGGGGAGATCACCCGGGTGAGCACTTCAGCGACCAGGGCCTCTTTAGACCCGAAATGATAGTTAACTGCAGCAATGTTCACTCCAGCTTCCCGGGTGATGTGTCTCAGAGAGACATCACGAAACCCCTGATCTGAGAACAGAGACTCTGCCGTATCGAGGATACGGTCACGTGTTTCTACCTGATTGTTGGCTGCCTTGCCCATTTTCCTAAACGAACGTTTAAAACGTTCGTTTGAAAGTTGCAAGGGAAGATTTCATCTACTTGAGAGATGCTAGTTACTGGAAATCTGCTGCAACGCCCCTGAATACGCTCCCCGGCTCGAGAGAGCTGCATGAAATTGAATATCGGGAGCTTTTGCGGGAGGCAGCCCCGGTTGGATCAGGGCTGAACTTCCTCCGGTGTAGGAGGTTCGATGTTCATGATCTTGTCGTGAATCTTGAGGATTTCTTTGGATTTTTCAAAGAAGCTAGCGACTTCTTCGGCGCTGTTTTCGTTGGATTCGATGATGTTATCAAGTTCGGATAGATACTGGTGCATGTTGAGCGACACTTGTGACATCTGAGCCTGAGCGGCGGAGTAGGCTGTATCGACGGCCTCCTGCGCCTCGACCAGTGCTGAGCGCCTTCCCTGACTTTCAAAAAACTGCTGCCTTTCCTGCTTGAGTTCCTTGTTGTTGAAGATGCGTTTTCCGAGAGAGGCTGAGTTGAGTGGATCGACGGCATCTACGGGCAAGGTGGAGAGCTGCTGATTGAAGTAGCGGTTTAGCTCCCTGAATTCGTTGAGCGGCTTTTTGTATTGTTCGTGCAGAACGAGAAGTCCGTTGACGACGCTGGAGAGTTTGGCGGCTTCCTCTTGATCGAGGTTCTGGCCACTGCGGAGACGCGTCTCGATGTCACCGATGTAGGCCAGCGTCTTGCGGCTGTCATAGACGATATCGTTCATCTGAGCGTAGGTTCGCTGCAGTTGATCCTTGTGCTGCTGCTTCAGGGTGTCGACCTGAGTAGCCCATTCATCGCGCAGCCTTTCGGACTCGGCCTGTTTGTCAGCGAGCAAAGTTGAAAGTTCTGCATTTTTGTTCTCAAGTTCGCTGACTCGAGAGGTGAACTGCTGGAGTTGCTGCGCCGACTTCAGCAGCTTGGACTGTTCAGCACTCCACAGTTTCCCGACGAAAACGGCAGCGCCGATTGCTGCCAGTAACAGAATGGAAAGGAGGATAATGACGACCGTCTTGCCCTTTCCTGGACGGCTGTAGCCGTATTCTTCTAGGGTTTGCTCCGGATTGTAATCTTCACTCATAATGGGGTTACCTAGTCGATGTTTTGATGGAATTCTACCGACTTAACGGTTTTTGTCGGTAGTTTTACGGACCTGTGTGGTAGGTCCTTTCAGTAAATTGATGAACGGGAGTGAATTACGAGAGCAGTTTTTAGCTGAGGTGCGTCCTGATCAGGCGTTTCAGCTGCTTTTTGATCACCTTCCGGGGGTATTGTTTTTCGCCAAGGACAGGGATGGGCGCCTCCTCGTGGCGAATCGAGCGTTGCTCGATTTGTATGGCTATTCCGATGAGGGGACATTCTGGGGTGTGACGGACTTTGATCTGTTGCCGAGGAGTCTGGCTGAGAAGTTTCGTCAGGATGATCTTAAGGTAATCGAGAGTGGGACTCCAATGCTGGAGATTGTGGAGATATTTATCAGTCGCCACGGTATTCCTGCCTGGTTTTTGACCAATAAGATCCCCGTGATATCGCGGAGTGGAGAGGTCATTGGGGTGATGGGAACCATCCAGGACTATGATAAGCAGAGGGAGTTGTTACCGGCGGACTCGGATATTTCCCCCGCTTTGAACCATATCGCGGCGAACTTTAATCGCGAAATTCCCATTCCCGGTCTCTCCAAAATGTGCGGTCTTTCTGTAAGGCAGTTCGAGCGGAAGTTTAAGGAGCACCTCAAAATGCCTCCCCAGCAGTATATCATCAAGATGCGGGTGCATGCTGCCTGTGATGAATTGAGAAGGACGCGCAAAGCGATCTCTGACATCGCGACGGACCTGGGCTTTTACGATCAGGCCGCGTTTTCGAGGCAATTTCGGAAGCACATGGGGCTGACTCCTCTGTATTACCGGAAAGAATACCGGTGAGTGGGATTCAATTTGGGCCTTCTCTCTTGCGAGTGGGGCATTTTTGAAATACTGTTCATAATAACAGTATTTCAGGAATATGTGTAAAACGGGGAAAGACAAGGGGGTGGTGCCGTCCGTAGAGGGTGAGGTGGAGCTGGCTAAAATCGTTGCCCTGCAGGCAATTCGCCAGCAGATGGGGAGTCAGATCACATCGGGTGCTGAGTTGCTGCAGGGGCAGCAGACAAAAGAGCCGCGTTGGCCATCGGGACTGGAGCACTGGGACGAATGGCTCGGGGGCGGTCTGGCAAGGGGGCAATTGACGGAAGTGATTTCTCCGGCGATTTCATCCGGCAGTGGTTTGATTCTGGCGGCGTTGCTGGGGCGGGCCCGACAGGAGCGGCGTTATGTCATGTTATTGGATGTGGGCCGGGGTTTTTCGCTGGAGAGTGTGCCGGAGCAGGATCTCGATTCTCTACTTTGGGTGGGGTGTGCCTCGGCGGAAGAGGCGATCGAAGCTCTGGATGTGGCTTCTCGGGATGAAAATTTTCATCTCTTTCTGATCGATCTCCGGGATTGTGATCCCGGGGATTGGCGATCGGTACGTGCGAACCAGTGGTACCGTGTCCTGGGGCAGTTGCGGCAGCGGGAGTCGATCGGGGTGATCTTTGCCCGGCATCCAGTGACTACCGTGGCCAAACAACGGATGGAGTTGGTGGGGCGCTTGCCTTTTGAGTGCCTCGAACGGGAGAGGTCCAGTGTCCTGCCTGAATTACGGTTTCGCCGGGATTCGCTTGTGCCGACAGAGCGCGAAGGTCGGCGACGACGGGTGGAGTCGTTGCAGGTTGGCTAAATAGAGAAGCAGGGATGGGCGTGGTGGAGAATAGCCGGAAGGTGTTGGTGTCAGGGTTTTCTGTCGTGTTGTGTCCCGACTTTAAACTACAGGCGGTGGTTCGCCGGGTGAATTGGAGAGAGGATCCGGTGGCACTGGTTGATGACACCCTGAGGCAGTCGATTGTGTTGTGCCGTAATGAAGAGGCGGTCAGGAAAGGGGTCGAGGTGGGAATGCGAACGGTGCAGGCTTTGGCTCGTTGTCCGGATCTTCGGGTCGAGCGACCTTCCTCGGCGGGGGAGATGGCTGCCTCCCGGGCTTTACTGGAGGAAGTCTTGAGCTGGGCCCCCGGCGTGGAGGAAACAGAGCCCGGAATATTGACACTCGACCTTTCGACTCAGCCGGAATCAGACTGGTTGGAAAGTGCCCGCCGGATTCGGGCGCAGCTTTATCGTTTGGGTTTAGATGTGGCGATTGGCCTTGGAGAGACGCCATCATTGGCACGTATTGCCGCATTGACGGCTTTGAGCCGTGGCCGAAGCCTTTGGCACTTACATCCCGACAGTCGGCTTGAGTTACTTGACTCGTTGCCTCTCACCGTGGCAGAGACGGGGGCGGAGTTGAGGGATCGGTTACGGCTGTGGGGAATCAAATCATTGGGGGCATTCGCCCGGTTCGATCGTGAGGCAGTGGCGACGCGTCTTGGCGCGGAAGGCGTTGAGTTGTGGTTGCGGTTGACGGGCCGCCTCCGTCGACCGTTACGGTTAGCCAAGCTTGAGAAGCTGTTTGAGGAGCATCACGATTTCGAATACGAGGTTCGTGAACGGGAGCCTCTGTTATTCATCCTCAATCGGTTTGTGGCGCAGCTCGCTATGCGAGTGGGACGGACGGGGCAGGCGGTGATTGCCGTTCATCTCTTGTTGTCTTTTTCTGACGGAGCCTGTTATGCCCGTCGGTTACCGTTGCCGGAACCTGTTCTGGACGAAGAAGTGCTGTTTCATCTGGTTAGCGGCCATTTAGAGAATCTGGAGATGAAGGCTCCAGTTGAGGCTGTTCGGTTGCGGTTCGAGCCGTCGGATTCGTTGGCTTCTCAGCGGCAGTTGTTTGGAGCCGGTTTGCGCAATCGGCATCAGTTTGAGGATACGATGAAGCGGTTGCGCGGTCTTGTGGGTAGCGAGCGGGTGGGGGCTCCGAGAAGAAAGGATACGCATCAGCCGGGGGTGTTCGAACTGGTGCCGCTGCCGGCGGAAATTGAGCCAGGGAGGGAACCCGTTGGGCCACCGGTGACCGGTTTGGTTCTCCGGTGCTACCCATCGGCGCGAAGAGCTACTGTGATGATGCGAAAAGGTTGTCCCGTCAGGGTTGATTCGTCGAGGGCCTCGGGAGTGGTGGTGAATGTGTCAGGCCCATGGAATGCAAGTGGGGACTGGTGGCATCAGGGCCGTCAGTGGGAGCGGGCCGAATGGGATGTGGAATTGTTGAATCAGGGTTTGTTTCGATTGGTCGTCAGCGGAGGGGAGTGGGCTGTGGAGGGGTATTATGAGTAAAAGTCTTAATCCTGATCTTGCTCGTAATCTTACTCCTTTTCTTTTTCTCCGAATAACGCGTGATCCACATTGAGGGCATTCTGGGAAGAGCAGGAAAAAGATTAAGATTAAGAAAAAGAGTTTGTATGAGTTACGTTGAGCTACATGCCCGAAGTGCCTTCAGCTTTCTGCGAGGAGCCGCACATCCAGAGGCGATGGCAGATCGGGGGGGGGATTTGGAGCTATCTGGAGTGGGGTTGTGTGATCGTGATGGGTTTTATGGCTCGGTCAGGTTCCATAAGAGAGCGGAAAAGAACGGGTTCAGAGCGGCCGTGGGAACTGAGCTGACAATGGCGGACGGGACGATTCTGCCTATGTTGATGCGGAATCGACGGGGGTATCGAGGGGTGTCCCGCCTCATCACCCGAGCTCAATTGCGGTCGCCCAAGGGAGAGTGTTCAGTGGCGTGGTCTGAACTGGAGGAGGTAGTTGATGATGTCGCCATATTGACAGGAGATGAGGAAGGGCCGTTGGAGACGGGGTGGCGGCGTGGTGGCTGCCGAGAGATGGAGGCAGTGCTGGAGAGGTTGAAGCGTCATGTCCCTGCGCGGAGCCTCTGGGTGGAGGTGCAGCGACATGCGGTGAGGGGAGAGGAGTCGCTGATTCGGGCAAAGCGGGATCTGGCAGAGGTTCACCGCTTGCCGCTTCTGGCCACGAATGGAGTGTGCTATGCAGTGCCTGAGAATCGTCAGATCCAGGATGCTTTCACTTGTTTGCGTCTACATACGCCTTTGGATGCAGCGGGGCGGCAACTGGCGGTGAACTCGGAGCGTCATTTGAAATCCGGGGCCGAAATGACGTCGTTGTTTCGGGATTTACCGGAGGCAATTGACAATACGGGGCGTCTTTTCGATCAGCTCGAATTCTCGCTTGAGAGCCTTGGCTACACGTTTCCGAAATTTCCGGTTCCGGAAGGACACTCGATGGATACTTACCTGACCGAATTGTCATGGCAGGGTGTTCAGGAGAGGTATGGGCGGCCTTCTCGAGAAGTGAAACGACAGATTCAGCGGGAACTCGATCTGATCATCAAGTTGGGGTTCAGTGGCTATTTTCTGATTGTGTGGAGTCTGGTCCGTTACTGTCATGAACACGATATTATGGTGCAGGGGCGGGGGAGCGCGGCCAATAGTGCGGTGTGTTATAGTCTGGGGATTACGCCGGTGGATCCGGTGGGGAGTCGCTTGTTGTTTGAGCGTTTCCTGAGTGAGGGGCGAAAATCCTGGCCTGACATTGATCTGGACCTGCCTAGTGGTGATCAGCGAGAGCAGGTGATTCAGGAGGTGTATCGCCGCTACGGGCGGCACGGAGCGGCGATGACGGCCAATGTGATCACGTTTCGGGGGCGCAGTGCGGTGCGGGAAATTGGCAAAGTTCTGGAATTTCCTGAGGAAATGCTGAGTCGGTTTTCGGATCTCTACGCGAGCGGAGATTACAAACACACCCTGGCCTTTGAGGAGCAGGTCGAGCAGGCTGGGATCAGCAGTGGACATCCGAGGGCCAAGGCTCTGGCGACACTCTACAAGCAGGTTTATGGCCTTCCCCGGCATTTGGGTCAGCATTCGGGGGGGATGATCATTTGTCAGGGAGAGCTTGATGCGGTGATGCCTCTTGAGAATGCGAGTATGACGGGCAGGACCGTGGCGCAGTGGGATAAGAACGATTGCGAGGACATGGGCATCATCAAGGTCGATTTGCTCGGGCTGGGGATGATGGCGGTGCTGCAGGAGACTCTGGCTTTGTCTGAGAAGCGCGGCCGACCCGTCGATCTGGCTCAGTTGCCTAAAGATGATGAGCCGACCTATGACTTGATGTGTTCGGCGGAAACGATAGGGGTGTTTCAGATTGAGAGTCGGGCTCAGATGAATACGCTGCGGCGAATGAAACCCCGTTGTTTTTATGATGTGGTTGTCGAGGTGGCTATTGTGCGTCCCGGGCCGATTGCGGGCGGGTTGGCGCATCCATATTTGGAGCGACGTGAGGGGCGTCAACCGATTGACTATATTGATGAAAAGCTGAAGCCGACTCTGGAGCGAACGCTGGGGGTGCCGATGTTTCAGGAGCAGGTTCTAAAAATAGCCATGGTGATGGCTGACTTCAGCGGGAGCGAGGCTGAGGAATTGCGGCGGGCGATGGGCTTTCATCGTTCTCACGAGCGCATGCAAAAGGTCGAGAAGAAGTTGAGGGCGGCCTTACAGGTGCGTGAGGTGGCGGCGGACACGATTGAGCGTATTGTGCAGGTGATAGGATCGTTCGCTCTTTATGGGTTTCCCGAGTCTCATGCGATCAGCTTTGGTATTTTAGCCTATGCCAGCAGCTACCTGAAGGTTCATCGGGCTGCTGAGTTTTACACTGGGCTTCTCAATAATCAACCGATGGGGTTTTACTCCCCGTCGACTCTGGTTCAAGAGGGGAAGAGAAGAGGACTTTCCTTTGAGCCTCCCTGTGTGATGCAGTCCGGGTGGCGCTGTGAAATCCTGGGGGATGCCAGGATTCGACTGGGCTTACTGACGGTAAAAGGACTCAATGAATCCACAGTGGAATCGATGATTGAGGCCCGGGTTTCGACGCCGTTTCAGTCGCTTGATGACTTTCGCTGGCGTTCGAAGTTTGATCGTCGGCAGTTGCGCCAACTGGCTTCGGTCGGGGCTCTAAATGAATTCACTTCGACCCGGCGCCGTGCCCTGTGGGCTGTGGAGCAGGAGGGGTTGGAGCAAGGGGATTTGTTTGCAGAAGTCGACAGAGGTAACTGTGTGGAAGTGCTTGATTGCCCGTTAGTGGAGATGAGTTACCCGGAAAGAGTTCAGGCAGATTTTTCCGGATTGGGGTTAACCGCCGGGAGGCACCCCATGGCGTTGGTGAGAGCCCAATTGCCGGATTCTATCCTACCAGCTGCGAATCTCAGCCAACTATCGAACGGGGCTGCTGCATCCACTGCCGGCGCGGTGATTTGTCGGCAGCGTCCGGGCACGGCGAAGGGGGTGGTGTTCATTACGCTGGAGGATGAGACCGGCTTATCGAATAGTATTGTCTACGCGGAGCGCTTCGAGGAATACCGACTCACGATTACGACGGAGCCGTTCCTGGTCATCACCGGGACGGTGCAGCAAGCGGAAGGAACGACTCACCTGATGGTGGAGCGAGTTGAGGCGTTGAGGGCGACGGCTGGGCTACCGGCGGGAGCCTCTCACGATTTTCATTAAACGACGAGGGGTGGAGGGCGGTTTCAAGGAGTGCGACGTCATCGCGTGATTCCATTTCGGCGAAAAGTGTCGCATTATTACAAAAAATACTCAGGTCGAACCAATACTGCCCACGTCGGCATGATACTTTCTTAGTACATTAGATGAGAACCAACCCTCTCCAGTTCCCCACTCAACCCTGTTGGCTCGCAGGTCTTAGCGCTCTCTTGATGAGCGGCGGATCTATGCTGGCGCAGGACGACGACGAGAAGGGGCGTCAATTCTATGCCGAGACAGTGTTCCCTCTACTTGAGACGCGTTGTTTCGAATGTCATGGCGGAGGAGAAAAGCTAAAGGGGCATTTTCGTATCACCAGCCGCGAAGGGTTGATTCGGGGTGGTGACTATGGCTCCGGTATCGATACAGCGAATCCGACAGAGAGTCTCGTGCTTGAAATGGTAAGCTATCAAGATGATGAGCATCAGATGCCGCCGAAAGAGAAGCTGTCGGAGGCTGAAATTGCAGTGCTCACTCAGTGGGTCGAGATGGGAGCTCCCTATGATTCTTCACTGGAGATCAAGGGGGAAGGGACTGAAAGACGCGGTTTTACGCTGACTGACGAAGATCGCGACTGGTGGGCGTATCGAGCTCTATCCGGTGATGCTCCGCCGCAAGTGGATGATCTGGATTGGTCGAAGAACGGAATTGACTCGTTTGTTAGAGCTCAACTGGAGCGCGAAGGGTTGAAGCCGAATCCTCAGGCGCCACCGGCGACGCTGATTCGGCGCCTTCATTATGATCTGACCGGATTGCCTCCAACGCCCGCCGAAGTGGAGGCATTCGTTGGGGCTTGTGAGTCGGATTTCGACAAAGCCTACAGTATGCTGGTTGAGGATTTGCTAGCGCGTCCTCAATACGGGGAGAAATGGGCGAGGCACTGGCTTGATGTGGTTCGTTACGCCGAGAGCAATGGATTCGAGAGAGACAATTCCAAGCCACACATCTGGCGATACCGGGATTATGTCATCGATGCCTTCAATAACGATAAGCCTTACGATCAGTTTCTGATCGAGCAGTTGGCCGGTGATGAGATTGCCGAACCAACCATGGAGTCGCTTGTGGCGACCGGCTATCATCGCCTCATGCAATGGGACGACGAACCGGCTGATCGTTTGCAGCATGTTTACGACGTCCTGGCTGACAATGTGCAGATCACGAGTGAGGTGTTTCTCGCCACGAGTCTCGGATGCGCCAGGTGTCACGATCACAAGGCTGATCCGATTTCACAGAAAGATTTCTACTCATTTATGTCGTTCTTCCATGGGGTGACTCACTACCAGACTGCAGGGACGCTGATGAACTGGGCATCTCCTGAAGAGAAGTCTGCGTTCGAAGAGGAACGAAAGAGTCAACTTGATGATCTCACCAGGCAGCGAGACGAAATCAAAGCGCAGCTAACTGACTACCTCACGGAAAACAACCAGATGGGAGCCGGAAAAGCCAAGCCGGTGACATTCATTGATGACTCAAGAGGGCAGGGGGCTGTCTGGGCTTACACTGTGTCCAAGCCCAGCGATGACTGGGCCGATGTCGGGTATATCAACAAGGCTTGGGTTAAGGCGGCGGGCGGATTCGGGGCTGGTTCACATCCCAAGTCAAAGATTCATACCAAGTGGGACACTAAAGAGATATGGATGAGAGCGAACTTCGGCCTCAAGGCCTTACCTGATTCGCTCTCTCTGGAGATCTATCACGATGAAGATGTCGAGGTCTATTTGAACGGAACTCTCATTCATCAGGCAAAGGGGTTTTTAAAAGACTACGAGGTAACTCCTCTCCCTGCTTCTGCCGTAGACCTTCTACAAACTGGCAAGAATGTCATTGCGGTTCATTGCCGTCATGGTGCTGGCGGTCAATATATCGATTTGGCTCTGAGAACGAGTTCTGCTGCCTCCTCATTGAGCAGCATTCTCTCTGGACCTTCCGGGAAAAAGATCGGTAAAGAGATCAAATCGAAGACAGGTGCGGACCTGGCGGGTGCCTACCAGGGCGTAGTCGCTGATATCGCGAAGTGGAGAAGAAGAGAGCAGGGAATTCCCCTGAATGTCGTCACTGAGAAAGGGCCAGATCCAGGTCCACTAAACATTCATTTGAGAGGAAGCGCTCACGCACTGGGAGCAGAGGTGTCCCCGGGATTTCCCGCTGTTCTCTCGAGTGCGGACTCGGATCCGCTACCCGCGAGTCCGGCTCCAGTTGAGTATTCAGGAAGGGTCAGTTCGGGGCGGCGGCTCGCGCTCGCCGAGTGGATGGTTGGCGGTGGGAAGATGTTAACGGCGCGGGTCATGGCCAACCGGATCTGGCAGCATCATTTCGGACGCGGTATTGTTCCCAGTTCGTCGGACTTTGGAAAGTTGGGGGAGAAGCCGACGCATCCTGAACTGTTAGATTGGCTTGCTTCGCAGTTCATTGAGAGCGACTGGGATATTAAGGCGATGCACCGACTTATGTTACACAGTCGGACCTATCAGCTCTCTTCCGAGCCAGACAGTGGCAACATTGCCTCCGACCCGCAGAATAATAACCTTTGGCGATTCTCAATGCGCCGGCTCACGGCAGAGGAGTTGAGAGATACTATTCTGGCCGTTTCCGGCAAGTTGAATACTGAACTGCATGGGGAATGGGTTTACCCTCCGCTTCCAGCAGAGGTGTTGGCAACCGCCTCCAGACCCGGCAAGGGTTGGCCCGTTTCCAAAAATGAAGAAGATCATTATCGCCGATCTCTTTATGTGCATGTGAAGCGCAGTCTTCGGCATCAGATGCTGGCAGACTTTGACCAGGCCGACACGGATACGGCTTGTGCGGTTCGTTTCGCCACGACGGTGCCAACTCAGGCATTGACGATGCTGAATTCTAAATTCGTCAATGACCAGGCTGCTCTCTTCGCTGCAAGGATGAGCGAAGAAGGTGGGAGTGTCAGGGATCAGATCGCCGCAGGGTTGGCCTTGGTATTTCAACGTGAACCTCAAGAGGAGGAGCTGGACCATCTAGTCGAGTTACACGACACCCTTCAGCGCGATATTGAGTTATCCCCTGAGGAGGCGCTGGAGCGCCTGGCTTTACTTGCTTTGAACCTCAATGAATTCATCTACCTGGACTGATCATGAAGAAGAAACAAAAAGGCACGTTTTGCGGTAATGTTAATCGCCGCGAGTTTCTCAGTACGGTTGGCGGGGGATTTCCGGCAATGGCGCTGACTGGCATGCTGGGGCAGGAGGGTTTTTTCAGTCAGACCCAGGCAGCGAGCTCGAATCCTCTGGCAGCAGTTCCTCCGATGCTGTTGGGAAAAGCCAAGAGTGTGATCTTTTTGTTCATGTATGGCGGGCCCAGTCACATCGATACGTTTGACTACAAGCCGGCAATGGTTGGGATGGACGGTAAGACCATTTCGGTGAAGACCTTCGGACGAGGAGGGAAGAAGAATGAAGGCCGCATTGTAGAACCAAAATGGAAATTTAAGCAGTATGGGGAAAGCGGGAAATATGTATCCGACTTATTCCCGCATGTGGGTAGCTGTGTGGACGATATTGCATTTATCCATTCGATGACTGCAGATTCTCCAATTCACGGTTCTGCATTGTTGATGATGAACAGTGGATCGCTCATCAGTGGGAATCCGTCGTTGGGTTCCTGGGCGAACTACGGCCTGGGGTCGGTGAACGATAATCTACCGGGGTACGTAGTGATGTTGGACCAGAGTGGCGGTCCGATTTCGGGAGCAAAGAACTGGACGTCGGGATTCATGCCGGCCAGTTATCAGGGGACTGTATTTCGATCACAGGGAGATCCTATTTTGAATCTCAAACATGTCAGCGGGATGGGCGACGGCGAGCAGCGGGTACTGATTGACTCGCTCAATCATCTCAATTCGGGACACCTCTCTCCGCGTTACGATAATACAAATCTCTCCGCTCGTATCGCCAGCTATGAATTGGCCTACCGGATGCAGGCAACCGCTCCGGAGGCGATTGATCTTGAGGATGAACCGGAGGAGACAAAGTCACTCTACGGAATGGACAACCCTGAGACAGAGGATTTTGGCCGGAAATGTCTGCTATCCCGCCGTCTCGTCGAGCGAGGGGTTCGTTTCATTCAGCTCTATTCAGGTGGGGCACACAATGATGATAACTGGGATGCCCACGGGGACCTGGAGAAGAATCACAATCACCACGCTGGAGCCACTGACAAACCGATTGCCGGCTTACTTAAAGATTTGAAGCGGCGTGGGATGTTGGAAGACACACTCGTGGTCTGGGGCGGAGAGTTTGGGCGTCAGCCCACTGCGGAATATGCGGAGGGGACCGGGCGAGACCACAACAGCTATGGGTTCACTATGTGGATGGCAGGAGGAGGCGTCAAAGGCGGAGTATCCGTTGGGCAAACCGACGAGCTTGGATCCATGGCTGTGGAGAACCGCTACCAGGTGAAGCATCTTCATGCGACCATCCTGAGCCTGATGGGGCTCGATCCCAATCATTTGAGCTACTTTTTCGGCGGGCTCGATCACAAGCTGGTCGGCGTAGAAGGCGCAGACCCAATTCGTGAAGTAATGGCGTAAGGGGGGGGGCCTCTAACCTACCCACAGAAAGACCACGGGTTTCTCAACATCAGGATGGAGAGAAAGGTGAACCGGGCACGTAAGCCCTGCTTTTTCAACTGCGCTGCGGTGAGGGTGGTCTTCGGGCAGAGGCACCGTAATCTGAGTGGTGAGCCTTGCAATCGTTCGAGGTAAACCCGCAGACATGTGCTTCTCTACGTGGACTTTGGTGCCGGTTAAATCGATGTCGTGATTCTGGGCGTAAATGCCCATTATAGTGACCATGCAGGTGCCCAGCGCGGAGGCAACGAGGTCGGTGGGAGAGTAACGTTCCCCGCGTCCATGGTTGTCTACTGGTGCGTCAGTTTCGAGGGTGGATCCGGAAGGTCCGTGGGTGGCGGAACATCGGAGAGTTCCTTCATAAACGACATTGATTTCGACCATGGGATTGGAGGGGGTTAAGGCAGATTATTGATGACACGGCCTTTGAGCTCACCGTTCAAGGAAATTCCTCCGTCAGTGAACTGGGCTGCGTAAATTTCAAGATCACTCGCGAAACGAGCCGAGGGCATCCCTTTTACTTTGGCGCCAGTGATCGTGACATCCTTATGGAAGTCGCCTGAGATCACGATATTGGTGCCGGCGATGGCAATCGGGACGTTTGTGACAGGGGCGAGGTAGTTGATCTGATTTCCCATGTAGTAGGTCGGTTCAGTAGGAGCCTCGAGGATCGTAGGGGCTGATTCATCAATCATGACTACTTCGTAGCCCTCAAAGAGTTGCCGACCGGGACCGAATATGCCGACCACTACGGAAATTAAGATAATGATGCCCAGCATCAAAAGGAGTCCAGTACCGAGACAACAGCCACACCCTTTGCATCCACTCCGCTTATTCAGTGCTTTGTAAGGGTCAGTAGGATGACTTCTGATCTGCTTCTTTCGCTTTCCATCCTGATCCACCGTGTAGGTCGGGCCGAGCTCTGTCGGGTCTAGAAGGTCTGGGTCGGGTACCGGCGGAGGATCAACGCCCTCGGGGAGGCTGCTGTTAGGAGTCTCCCTCTCAGATGACGGGGACGAATCTTTGCTGGAATCGCTCATGAACTAGGGCAGTATCACATAATTGATTGGGTATCTCTTGCAAGGCCAATTCTAACTCAATTTTCAATGGAAATCGCTGTGGTTATTCCGGTCTTCAACCGAGTCGGCTCTTTGAGCCGGGCCATTGCTTCGGTGTTGGATCAGTCGAAACCTGCGACAGAGATCATCATCGTAGATGACGCATCAACGATAAACCTTGCCGGAGTCAAAGCGATGGCTGAGCAGGCAGGCTGCCGCTGGATTAGTCTTTCGGAGAATTCCGGGCCCGGACCGGCCAGGAACCGGGGAGTAGGCGAGTGCCGTGCTCAGTGGATTGCTTTCCTGGATTCCGATGATGCCTGGATGCCTGAAAAGCTGGAGCGGCAGGCTCGGTGGCATGCCGAAAATTCTGATCTCCGAATATCGCAGGTGCGTGAAAATTGGATTCGAAACGGCAAGCTAGTCAAAAAGCCTCTGCATTGGGAGCCGAAGGCGGGAGACTTGTTCGACGCTTCCTGTGAGAGATGTTCGATCGGACCTTCCTGCGTCATGATGCGCCGGGATCTTTGGGAAGAAAGCGGGGGCTTTGATGCCCGATTTCGAGTGTGCGAGGATTATCATCTCTGGCTGCGTATCTGCCAGGATGATTTGGTTGGCCTGGTCCCGGGTGATTCGTTGGTCGAAAAGCACGGAGGGCATGAAGATCAGCTTTCCTCTCTCGTTCCAGCGATGGATCGGTACCGGGTTGTGGCTCTGTTGGAGCAGATTCGTGACGGTAAGTTGAGTGCCCGGCAGATTGAGTTTGCCGAGAGCCAGGTATCTTTGAAGGCTGGAATCCTGGCTGATGGAGCTGCTAAGAGGCGCCTCGACGAGCGAGCGCGTCTCTATCATTCGGTCGCTGAAATGGAGCTAACAGGGGTAGGTGTGGCGCTGAATCCTGTTATCTCGTCCCTCTGGGCGGAGATCGAGGGAAGCTGATCTCATCAAAATCCTTGTTCGGGTAGTCGTGTCCTGTGGACTGGACACGAAGAAAGTGTGCGATTTAGGGCACTCAGACGCAATTTTCTCTGATTCTTCATTTTCCTTCTCTGATTCTTATCTACAGTGGAGCCGTGAGCTCCAGTTATCAGGTTTTTGCCCGGAAGTATCGTCCCCGTACGTTTAAAGACGTTTTGGGTCAGGATCACGTGGTGCAGACACTGCGCAATGCGATCGAGAAAGAGCGTTTGGCTCATGCCTATTTGTTTGTTGGGCCACGAGGCACTGGAAAGACTTCCACCGCGAGAATTCTGGCCAAGGCTCTTAACTGTCCGGGAGGGCCCAGTATCGAATTTGATCCCGACGATCCGATCTGTAAGGAGATTGGGGAGGGGAATAGTCTCGATGTTCTTGAGATCGATGGGGCGTCTAATAATGGAGTCGATCAGGTCCGGGAACTGCGCGACACGGTCAAGTTCGCGCCGAGTTCAGGGCAGTTTAAGATCTATTACATTGATGAGGTTCACATGCTGACGACGCAGGCGTTTAACGCTCTGCTGAAGACGCTGGAAGAACCGCCGGATCACGTAAAATTCATCTTTGCAACGACAGAGCCGCAAAAGATTCTTCCGACGATCATCAGTCGATGTCAGCGGTTCGATTTGCGTCGGATACCCACTGATGTCATCGCGAAGCATTTGCAGTATATTGCGACTGAGGAAGGGATTGAAATCACTGAAGCAGCTGCCTTCACGATCGCCAAGGGCGCCGAAGGTGGCATGCGAGATGCGCAGTCGATGCTGGATCAACTGGTCGCCTTTTGCGGAGAGAAAATCGAAGAATCGAATGTGCTGGAGATTTTTGGCTTCAACTCCGGAGAATCGATCTGTGGGTTAGCTGGTCAGATTTTGCGGCAGGAGAACGCGGTGGCGCTCGAAACCATTCATACCCACAGCGAGGGAGGTAAGGATCTCTCCAAATTGTTGGGTGATTTGATTGGGCATTTTCGTTCGGTGCTGGTGATGAAGGTAGACCCTTCGGCTGATACCGGAGAGATGTCTTCTGAGATACGGGTTGAGGTCGAGGCTCAGGCGGCATTGGTCAATACGACCCGTCTGTTGAAAGTGATCGATTTGCTCGCCGAAACCGATGCTCGGATGAAGTGGGCTCCCAATAAGAAACTTCATTTTGAGATCGGAGCGATCAAGGCAATTCAGGCGGTGGGCGAATCATCGATTGATGACGTGATCTCACTGATTTCAGCAGCGGCCAGTTCTGCCGAGGGACTGCCGGGTGTTGCACCGGTGGCGGCGAATCCCGCTCCCCGAGCACAAGTGCCGCAGGCAACCCCTCAGGCGATTGTGAGGGCTGATGAGCCTGCTGATAAACCTCTTCCGCCAACAGTGGAGTTGGTGCTGCCAGTGGAAGTCCTATCTGAGCCGGAACCTGCGGCACCAATTCCGGAGACGACCGTTTCTCCTGTCGTACCTGCAGGGGCTCCTCTCGACGGTGAAGCGCTTTGGGAAGAATCGCGTCGAACACTCATCGAGGAAAAGCCGTTGTTCGATATGTGGCTGAGTGCAGCTCAGTATCTGAGCCATGAGGGTAGCAAGTTTTCGATTGGGTTTTCCTCGGAACAACGTTTTTTCCGTGAGTCACTAAGTCGGTACGAGAAAGACATCGAGGAACACGTTTCGAAGGTGGCTGGCGGGAAGGTTACCCTGGTGATCGAAGTTCGAGACGATATTGAGCCCGCCAACTTGGATGTGGAGGATGACGAGGAAGAAACACCGGAGGTGGAGGCCGCGGTTGGGAATGCAGTCCCTGAGGTATCTTCTCCGGCGCCGCAACCTGCCGTTCCTGAAGTGACTGAAGAATCCGATGAAAGTTTTAAAGAAGACCCGCTGATCAAAGAGGCGTTGAAGGCGTTTGAGGCGCGGGTTATTAAATCCTAACCAAAATCTACTTACATAATTATGAACATCGCAAAGATGATGAAGCAGGCCCAGCAGATGCAGAAAAAGATGGGCGAAATGCAGGCTGACCTGGCAGAGAAAGAGTTCGAGGCCAGTGTAGGTGGGGGAAAAGTCACTGTGGTCGCAAATGGTGCCGGAGATGTGGTTTCTATCAAAATCGATCCGGCAGTGGTTGACCCTGAAGATGTTGAGATTCTTGAGGACCTGGTTCTCAGTGGGGTGAAGCAAGCCATCGAGCAGGGCAAGGCTGTGAATCAGGATGAAATGGGTAAGCTTACAGCCGGAATGGGATTGCCGCCGGGAATGGGCCTCTAGGATTTCTCTTAAATTCTTTTGAAAAAGGGCGGTTTCTACAACTGCCCTTTTTTGTGTCCACTTGAAGTTGGCCCAACTACTATCAGAGAATGCTGAAATTTCTGGTACCAACTATTCCACTGCGGATGATTCCCAGGATGTTGGTTGTGAGCGCCGTCGGTGCTGCGATTGCAGGCATCTACGGTGTGATACATGATCAGATCACCTACACAATTTCGGAGGAGTATTTTACTCGATTCAAGTTCATCCAGTTTTCAAATGCCAAACCCGCGAGTGACGATCCAAGAGTCTTTGTCGGGATCATCGGATTTCTGGCAAGTTGGTGGGTAGGCGCGTTTGTGGGATGGATCCTAGCACGCATTTCTATTTCTCGGGAAGGGCGTCTGGCACGAGTGAGAGAGATGGCAGTTGCGTATGGAATTGTATTTTTCGTGGCATCAGCTTCTGCGGGTTGCGGATGGATATGGGGGCAGTGGCGACGAGGGACGGGGTACGCGGAAGGGTGGCTCATCTGGATGGAAGAGTGTGGTGTGGTCGATCAGGATGCCTTTATGACGGTCGGCTATATTCACAACGCGAGTTATCTGGGCGGCATTCTGGGCGCTGCGGGGGGTATTGCCTATCTCAGAAAACTGAGGCATTGCCGAGCGGAACGAGAATTGCTTGCAGCTTGAGTATTTGAGATCAAAGTGCCGCCATGTTTGCCGTCGTTGTCACCATTGAAGCTGTACCAGGAAAAGCCGAGGAACTCATTATCGCGCTGGAGAATAATGCGTGTCACAGTCGGACCGAACCCGAGTGTTTGAAGTGGGAGTGGTCACAGCACGTGGACGACTCCGATCAGTTTGCTATCTACGAACTCTATAAAGACCGGGAAGCGTTTCTGGCTCACAAAGCGAGTGATCATTTCGCCAAGTGGGTGGAGGAGAGTGGACCCTGTATCGCCAAGAAGGTAGCAGGGCAATACAACCTGCTGGGTCACGATCCCCGGTAGTTGTTAAAGATCTGTCTCAGGCTACGTCGTTGAATACGTAGCTGATACCGAGGTGCTTGGAGATCACAGAGAACAATTCGTGTGATCTGAACGGCTTTGCAACGAAGTCAGAGCAACCTGCCTCGAGGGCACTGATCCGAGCCTGTTCGAGGGCGTAGGCAGTGAGTGAAACGATCACTGGGTCATTGTCCTCAGTAGCGAGAGATTTGATCTCCCGGGTCGCTTCGCTACCCTTCTTAATCGGCATGTCTTCGTCCATGAGAATCAGATGCGGCTTCCAGTCGTTCCACATCTCAACGGCTTCCTGACCGTCCTTGGCCTCTGCCAGAGCAAATCCAGCTTTACCCAGAATCTTCGTGAGGAGAAGGCGATTGGTAGGCTGATCTTCTGCAATCAGAATACGAACCTCTTCCCCGGGCGATGCCAGTCCGGTTATCCGCTGGGCAGTGTTCTCGTCGAGAGCCGTGCTGAGGTGGGCCGATGAACTTGCCACAGGAGCGAGTTCAGGGCATTCGATGTGGAACCGAAATACGGTGCCCTCTCCCAGAATTGACTCCACTTTGACGTCACCATCGAGGAGTTGGATGAAGTTGCGGGCGATAGGCAGCCCCAATCCGGTGCCTTCTGAAGTGCGCCGTCCGCTTTCCGTCTGAGTGTAGCGTTCGAAAAGCTTTGGCAGTTCATCTTCGGTGATTCCACGACCCGTATCCCGAACCTCAAATTCAATGCGGATGGTTCGGCGCTGGCGATGGTCGACTTCGGTTGGTTCTGATTGAGCGATGGCCCTGACTGAGAGGCTGACAGCACCCTGCGCGGTGAACTTGATGGCGTTGCCGATCAAGTTGATCAGGATCTGACGTAGTTTACTCCTATCGGTGACCACCTCGCCGGGCATGGTGCTTTGAGCTGTAAAATTAAACCCGATTCGCTTCGAATCTGCCTTCATTGCAAGCATCTCGTAGACAGATTTCAGCATGGGGACGAACTCGAATGACTCGTCGTTCTTCTCCATCTTACCGGCTTCAATTTTTGATAGATCGAGGATTTCGTTGATAACATCAAGCAGGTGCTCACCGCTGTTGTTGATGATGTCGAGTGTTTCCCTTTGTCGGGGGTTGAGTGTTTGATCTTCCCCTAGAATTTCTGAGAATCCGATGATGGCATTGAGCGGAGTCCGTAGCTCGTGCGTCATTTTGGCGAGGAAGTCACTCTTGGCTCGGTTCGCAACTTCTGCAGTATGACGTGCGCTCTCAAGGTGACGGCGGTATCGCTCCTCGGTTGCCGCCGTGTCGAGCTGAGCCATGGCGATACCGAACTGCCCCGTCAGGACTTCCAGAAGTTTGGTGTCTTCGTCTGTCCAGGGGCGATCATCGTTCACTCGAAGCAATGTAACGAGTCCATTCGCCTCGTCTAGAAAGCGGGTATTGGCTGAGATTAGCGAAATGCTGTCTGAGTCACCAAAGGCCTTTCGGATCGAGTCAGGGATGGTAGATGGGTCCGTCAGGGTAACGACCTGCTGAGTTTCCAGGATACTCCGCACCAGAGATTGCTCCAAAGTGAGTTGAGGGCGTGGGCCTTGGGGGTGGAGGTTTCCTTTGCCAAAGTAGCCGATTTGTTTGAGTGATCGGCGGGGAATGTCACTTTCTGTATCTTCGTCGATGAGTCGGTGCACGATACAGTGGGTGGCATGAAATTGCTCGGTGATGCCTTCGAGGGGTTCATCGAGGATTTGATCCTCACTGACTTCGTTCTGGAGCTCACGGGTGGTGCGCTCGATCAGCATCTTATTTTGCAATTGCCGGGCAAGCTCGGCCTCGGCCTTGTCCCTTTGTGCCGTCAACTTCTGCTGGCGGCGCTGCATTTGTTTGACGCGTGACTGAATAATAAACTTGGTCAACCCGACGGTGCCGAATATTGCGATGGAGAATCCTAGAATACGGAACCACCAGGTTTCCCACCACGGCGGAGTGATGCGAATGTCGACTTTGGTTGATTCTTCCGGCCAGTCGCGACCGTCCAGCGAGCTCTGTACCATGAATGTATATGAGCCTGGGGGGATACTGGAGTATGACGCTTTTCTGGTTTCATCGGCGTTTTGCCATTCGTACTCGTAGCCCTTCAGCATATAGCGGTAGTGCCCGCTGTTTGGGAATCGTGAATCCAGGTTTCCAAATCTCAGCGCGAATCGATTGCGCTGGTCGAAGGGGAGTTCGACCTCACTGGTGGCAGCAATTTCCTTTTCAAGTATTCCTCCCTTTCTTGGGACGACTTTTTCTCCAAAAAATTCAAAGCTGGTTAGAAACGGGCTAGGAGTCAGGGGGATAGCGGGGAGATTTTTAGGATCAATGATGTTGAATCCACGGCCGCCTCCCACATAGAGGTGCCCGTCGTTTGATCGGGTAACTGCACCGCGTTGAAATCCGCTTCTCTGCAGGCCGTCCTCTGCGGAAAATACGCGAAACCCATTCTGCATTGCGTCGAGGCGGGCGACACCAGCGTGTGTTACTACCCAGAGAAAGCCATTGTCATCTTTGATGAGGCCCTTGACCTCGTCGTCAGGCAGCCCGTTAAAGGCTGAGTTGAAATTCACAATCTCCCCGGTGACGGTGTTGAATCGATCGAGTCCTGAGTGGAGCGTTCCGAGCCAGACGATTCCGTTTCTGTCGGGTAGTATCGTCGTAATGAATGCTGAGGTGAGCGGCTCCGCCTGAGGAAATGCCTCTGAGAATGAAGTGAGTTCCTTGTCTCCTGATTTCAATAGAAAGACGTTCGATTGAGCGGCTACCCAGAGGTTTTCTTTCGTATCAAGAGAGAGTGTGGTGACAAAATTCATATCCGAACCGGGAGGATTCGGGATTCGCCGAAGTTCGTCTCTCTGTGCCTCATGAATCCATAAGCCGGCTCCGAGTGTGCCGATGTAGGTTCGGTCGTCGTTTGACAGAGTTACGGAAACATTGTCATGACCCAGCGAATTCGAATTTTCCGCCTCATGGTAATAATACTCAGTGCCTTCGTCAGGGTGATATCGGATGAGGCCTTCACCGCGAGTGGAAATCCAGAGGTTCCCATTTATGTCGCGTTGTAGATGAGAGATGCTCTTAGTGCCAACGTGTGGAATAACCGGAGGCTCCGCGAACCGAGCCTCTTCGGTGATCCAGCAGGCGAGGCCCTGATCTGTCGCGATCAGAATCGAGGGATCATTACCGGGAAGGATGGATCTCACTGATGGGTGGGGGAGGCCAATCTCAAGATTAGGATTGTAACGAATGTGGGAAAACCACTGTCGATCAAGACTGAAGCGACTGGTGCCGCCCCCTGCCGTAGTGACCCACAGCATTTGCGAACGATCCTCATGGATCCCAGTGACCTGATTGTCGGTCAGGCTTTCTGTGTGACGGGGATTATTGCGGAACCAGGTGAAATCGGCGTCGCGATCGTTCAGCAAGGCGAGGCCATTGGGTGAGCCAATCCAGAGGTTTGCCTTCGAGTCAAAAAACAACGCTGATATGTGGTTTGAGTCAAAAGAGACACGCGCTGGGAAATCCGAGCTGTCGGGTGAAAAGGTGTAGAGCCCGAGCCCTGCCGTGCCTATCCAAACTCTATTTTCCGCATCGGCGACGACAGACGTTACAGGAACGGAAGTCTCCCAGAACTTTTTGAATCCCGCCAGGGTGTCATTCCATTTGTAGAGTTCGCCCGCGGTGGTGCCCACCCAGACTTCGCTTCCGCGCTGGCATGACACAAAGGCGATGGGGGTTTTTGAAAGGGGGCCCTCCGAAACGACTATTTTCTCGGTTGCCAGGTTGAGAACGTTGAGACCATGATCTGTTGCGATCCAGAGATACTTGTCTTCCGAAATTGCGAGATCAGTAATGGTGTCGCTGAGAAGAGCATGGGCGGAAGTTGACCCTTTCAGGATCCATGATGCGGTTCCTGACGGTTGATCGAATCGCATCAGTCCTTTCGATGCAGTTCCAATCCAAAGTGGTCCTGGAGATTTTGATTTGGCAGCCACCGCCGTTAAACGATTGCTGCTCAAAGTGGTGGTTCCATCGGGGCTATAGGCGTAGTTCTCCGTCTCCCAGCCATCAAATTGGCTCAAGCCATTGTCGGTTGCCAGCCAAATGTAGCCACTGAGATCTTGAACAAGATCAAGAACGGAATCGGATTTGAGTCCTGATGGAGTCGCTTTGGAGAGAGTGGTGAAACGGATCCGAGTGGATGACGGCTCTTCCTTGGCATCGAGAGATGGCAAGGCCCAGGCTCCCACTGCAAGTGGAACGAATGCTAATGCAGAAAGCTGTCGGAACGTGGTCAAAAGGGATTCCAGAGCAATCAGTTACCTTATTGAAATATCTGAAAACTGTAATAAATTAGGTAAACCTGAGTTTACCAGTAATTAGAGAATAGTAAAGAGATCCATAATATCAAGAATCATCTGATATTTTAGTGAATTACTTCCAAATGACTCAAATACACCCAAACCGTCGAAATCGATCGGCGTTGAGTCTGGTCGAGGCTCTTATCGTGATCGCGGTCATAGGGATCATTGCTGCGATTGCTCTACCTGTTATCGGGAACATCCGCGAGTCGGCAAAAAGGGCCGCCGCGATGCAGAATGCCAAGAATGTGGCGCAGCTCTCCGAGGCGCTGGCGGCGCTGGGTGTTGCTCACGTCATTCCTGACTCGATGGGGGGAGTCGAGGCGACCGCTCGTCTGATGAGAGAAGGAGTGATCGTTCCGGAAGGTCCCATGGCGGGTGAGAAATTCCTGCTATCGGGGATGCGGGACAGCGAGATTGAAGAGGTAGCGGCTTATTTGACGATTCAGTACGATGAGCGGAATTTACGGCTGGTTTACCAGCGACCTTCAGGCGTGAGCACGATGCTGTACAAGGCTTCCGAGCTGATGTATACAGTGGTCCGGGTCCCATTACGCGGGCTAATCGCGGTCGGGATGTGAGAAAGCTTGCTACCGTTCAGGTAGATTGGTTCAGGCGGTCTCTCCCTCTGCTTTCTCGATAGTCGCCTTATTCCTGAGGTCTTCGATGTAGGAATCGATCGCCACTGTCTTCTTGTCACCGATAAGGCGTTCTTTCAGACCTTCAATTTCGGATCTGGGGATGGGCTCAGGCTTTTTCCTGTCAGTCAGTTTAAAGACATGAAAACCGTAGTGGGTGGCAACGACAGGGCTAATCTCATTGATCTCCATGGAAAACGTGATCGCCTCAACTTCAGGCATCGTTTCACCCTGCTTCGTGAAGCCCAGGTCGATATCTCGATCCTCGTCGGAACCATGCTCCCGCGCGGCTTCATCAAAATCTTTCCCGTCTAGTAGTTCGCGGCGGAGTCGGCGCAATGCGACGTATGCCTCGCGAGCTGCGTCGTGGCTGGATGGCTCAATGAAAATCTGACTAACTCTCACCTGCTCTTCAGTCATGTATCGTTCGATATTCTCCTGGTAGTATGACTCAAGATCTTCGTCTGTCGGATCACCTTGGTTGGCTAGTTTTGACTCGAGGAGTCGGTCGATCAGGAGGCTGCTTTTGAGCTTTGCCCGTATCGTCGAGGTGTCGCCTGGGTTAAATCCTGTATTTTCGTAAAATTCACCCTCACTTCCATGCTCCTTAATGAGTTGAGAGAATTTATCATCTAGTTCAGAGTCGGGGATTTCGCCGAATTGACCGATCGACTCCTGCTCAAGCAGGGTGCGGTTGATCACATTGTCCTGTGCGAGTTCACGAATCTCAACATCACGGTCGCAGCAGACTGTTTCGCCGATGCTTTCATAGTGTTCTTTGATCGACTCAAATTCGTCGTCGATGACATTGTCTTCGACGCGATCGCCGTTGATGATAAAGCCCATCGGGGAAGGTGATGCAATAATTACTGCCCTGCAAACGAGTAACGTGTCTTATCGGCATTCCTCTCGATGATCCAACAGTGTTAATTCACTGATTGAACGGAGTTGAATGAATGGGAAAAGCAGGGAACTTGGCCGGGTCATGTCATCAGTTGGTCAGGCTTTTATTCTTGGTGCGGGTTTAGGGACTCGTTTGCGGCCGCTTACAGAGAGCCTGCCTAAGCCGCTGGTGCCAATTTGGAACCGACCATTGATCACCTTTGCGTTTGATCACTTGAAGTCGGAGCTGGGAGTTCGTGAGTTTATGGTGAACACCCATCATTGCTCGGAAGGCTACGCTCAGGCTTTTCCTGAGGGGACCTATCAGGGATGCCCCTTGAGCTTTCGGCATGAAACCGTTCTTCTCGATACGGCGGGCGGGATTGATAACGTCCGTGACTGGTTGCCAGAGGATCAGTCATTTGTTGTTTATAACGGCGATATATTGACCGATTTGCCGTTGAAAGGGGCTTGGGAGCATCACCTTCGCTCCGAGAATCTGGTGACGTTGGTGCTGCGGTCCAGAGGAGACGAGCTGCGAGTAGGGTTTGACGAAGAAAGCGGGGAAGTTGTCGACTTGAGGGGCCAGCTCCGACCTGATTGGTCGAAGCGGTATCAGTTTACGGGTATCTATTTTGTCTCTCCAGCCTTTTTGAAATACATCCGGCCGGGCGAGATCGAGTCAGTCGTGTTGTCCTTTCTCGAGGCGATTCGTAATGGTGAAAAAATAGGAGGGTTTCTGGCTGACGATGGAGAATGGAGTGACTTGGGGGCCCGGCCGTCTTATCTGGATGCGTTGCGCTTGCCTCTGAATAATTTCCCCGCCTATGCCGGTGCGGGCACCTTGGATCGGGTCTCGGCGAGCGCCAGGGTCCCTGATTCTGCGAAAATTGACGAATTTTCAATTTTGGGTCGCCATGTCACGATTGGGGAGGGTGCCACTGTTCGTGAGAGCATCTTATGGGACGGGGCCACCGTGGCTGCGGGTGCTTCGCTGAACCGAGTGGTGGTGAGGGGCGGACAGGTCGCTGAAGGGGCTCTGGAGAGTACCGATCTCTAGATAGGTCCGCCGAAGCCAGTCTCTTTTCCGAGCTAGATCTATGACGATCTTTCAGTTGGATGAAAAAAATGAAGGTTTTCTGTTAATTCAACGACCCTTTCGGACGTCTAAATGGTTGTGACGATATAGCTGTTTCAGCTTATTCTTAAATTAACTCCCCTTAGCGACAGTGGAAAAGATCGATATTCCAAAACGCACCGTCTACCGGTTGCCTCTTTACCAGCGATGCCTGCAAAAGTTCATTGAGCAGGGCGTTGATACGGTGTCTTCTGATGATCTGGCCGGCGCTGCCGGGGTGAAATCGCCTCAGCTACGAAAGGATCTGGGCTACCTGGGGCAGTTTGGGACGCGAGGTCTAGGCTACGGGGTGGCGACTTTATCAGAAGCCATCTCGGGCGTGATGGGTCTCTCCATACTCCAGCCTGTGGTGTTGATTGGTATCGGTAATCTAGGTGCGGCCTTGCTTCGCTATGCCGGATTCCGAAAGGAAGGTTTCGAGATTATTGCCGCCTTTGACGCTGAGCCGTCGAATGTAAAGTCAACGACTGGGCAAATGGGGGTGCCCGTCTATAATGTGGCCGATTTGAAGAACTATGTTAATGAGCACGCGGTGCGGGTTGCTATTATTGCGGTCCCTGAGACCGCGGGACAGGAAGTGGCTGATTCTCTGGTCGAATCGGGAGTTCAGGCGATTCTGAATTTCTCACCGGCTGTTCTCAACGTGCCGGACGGGGTGGAAGTGAATCACGTGGATCTGGCTGTTGAGCTTGGTAGCCTCGGGTTTTTCGTGAATTGAGCCAGGTATCTGACGGAGACCCCGGGAGCCCCAAAAATGTCAGATTCATCGTTCATCGAGATTCCTCTCGTTCATCAGTTTTCTCTCTCTGACACATTGAAGTCGGGACAGTTATTTCATTGGGAGTCGCTTGAACTCGAAGGAATTCAGGGGTTTGCTGGCTGCATCGGAAACGCTGCCCCTTCCTGGATTGCGCAACCTGATGCCAATAAGGTTGTCGTTCTGGCGTCTGAACTGGACCGGACGATTCGTTATTTTGGGCTCGATCAGGATTTACAAGAGATTCACGGGACATTTCCACCTGATGATCCTGTCTTGGAGAAGGCAATGGCGTATTGCCCAGGGATTCGAATTGCCCGCCAACCGCTGTGGGAATGTCTGGCGACCTTTATCACGTCTTCTTTGAAGCAGGTCGCTCACATTCGCGCTATTTCGTTGAAGGTTCGTTCGCGCTTCGGAAACGGGTTTGAATTGGGGGGGCAGGAATTTTTCGCCTATCCTTCGCCGGAGGTGATGGCCGGGATCAGTGAGGATGATTTGCGGGCCTGCTCACTGGGCTACCGGGCCAAGTCGCTGGCGCTGGCAGGCAAAGCGATAGCGGAGGGTTCGATCAATCTGGATCTGGTCGAGACGACAGAGGATGAATCTCTCGCTCGAGAGGAGCTCATGAAGCTGCACGGGGTGGGGGAGAAGATTGCCAATTGCTCTTTGTTATTCGGCTGTGGCAACTGGGGCGCTTTTCCCATTGATGTCTGGATTGAAAGGATTCTAAGGGATCAATATCGGAAGCGAGTGAAGGGAGCCAAGTTGCAGGATTGGGCGATCAATTACTTCGGCCCGAATGCCGGCTACGCTCAGCAATACCTCTTTCATTTTGCCCGGAAAACGCTTTAGTCATGGAAGGAGGCATGTCAGAGCAGCAAAAACTTTTTGCCAGCGTCTCAGGAGCTGTTGTCGTCCACGTGCTGCTCTTGGTGGTGGTCTTTTTTCTTCTCAGCACCCGAAGCATCGGTTCTTCGCTTCAGGGTGATTCTTCGTCTAAGCCTGACGAACCGCAGGAGGTCACGATATTGATGAGTGAACTCATGGAGCTCGTGGAGGTTGAGCCTCCAACGCCTGAGCTTCAACCGGAGCCGGAATTGCCTCGTCCTTACATGAGCACTGACCTCAATGCCGCGGAATTGGATGTGCCGGAGAACGCGCGGTTTGAATCGGATCGGAACACCTCGGCTGCCAGCGAAATGGCACCGGATCTGAGTGCTCCTCAGCAGGATGGGCCTACGCTGAAAGGAGATGATCGGTTTCCGTTTTTTGAGCTAGAAACCCGGAAATACACGGACGGCGAAGTGAGTCAGCCCGCTTCGATGGCAGCCGCTCCCTCGATGCCTGTGGAAGCGACCCAGCCAGGGGCCTTGCCATTGCCACCTGAGGCCGGTCATCGTGCCGAGAACCCCTCTGAAGCATTGCCCAATCCTGAAGCCAAGGATGGCGAGGATACGATGAATGCGGAGGGTGGGGACTCCGAGCCTGTTGCGCCGATTGCGGATCGACGGACCCGACCTGACGGATCTATTCCTGATGAATTAGCGACCGAAGAAGTGATGGAACGTAGTTTTGTGGATCCTAACGGCCTGCAAAATGCGACGATACTGAAGAAATTTGAAGGAGACAAAGATCAGTTTGCTGCGTCCAGTGATGAGGAAGGCGATATCGGCGAATTAGCGGATATCGCTCAGAAGCAGACGATGGCTTCAGGAAAGGTGGGCAAAGAGGGTGAGTCAGAATTGAAGGAGCAGACCGAAACGCAGACGGAGCAGGCAATGAAGGCTTCTGCCGATGCGGGTATTTTTGCGGAAGGTTATACTCGGGAGCGGCTTCAAAGCAGCATGAACGGGACCTTGAGTAATATCGGGCAAAACGCGGTTGATGCTGAGGAAACGGCGATCGGAAAATATAAGAAGGCCGTGCACGATGCCATCGGGAGGAAGTGGTACCGCTACCATACTCAGCATAAGGAATCGGTTACCTGGGGTGTATTGAAGCTGAAGTTCAGGGTAGATGAATCGGGGACGATTCATGGCTTGCGGGTTGTGAAGAACGAGTCCAACACTTTGATGACCGAGTTTTCGCTTCAGGCTGTGATTGATGCCAACATCCCCCCTATGCCGGAGGAGGTGGCTGAAGAGCTGGGGATTGGAGGACTGGATTTAGATTACGATTTTATTATTTATTGAGTGACTGGAATGGTGAATACGAGCGTGAACGAACAACTGTGGGACTTTCTGATTTCGGGAGGCATCTTCATGGCCTTTATCGCAACCTGCTCTTTTGTGGGGATTGCAGTGAGCATTCACCGGGTCCTGACTCTAAAATGGAATGCAGTGATTCCGGTCGATCTCCGGAGCGATTTGCATCAGTGCGGTGAGCAGTTCAAAAAGGGGCGGGCACACCATCTGCTGTCTGCATTGACCCGCAGTGACAGCCCGATTGGCCGGATTGGTCGTGTCGCATTGTCGCCGGAGTTTCAATCACGTGGATCGGCAGTGGAGGCAGTGGAGGCGACGGCGAGAGAGCAAATGGTCAGGCTGGAGAAGGGAATGGGCGTGCTTGAAGTGGTGATTACTATTTCTCCTCTGTTGGGGCTTCTTGGAACGGTGAGTGGACTTGTTAGCGTTTTTGGTACCCTTGGCCAGCAAGGTGATGTATCAGATCCCTCTCTGATTGCCGCAGGGATTGCAGTGGCGTTGAACACGACGATCGCAGGCCTGGTAGTTGCGGTCATCATGGTGATCCTGCATTCATTTTTTACCCGGCGACTGGAGCGGGTGGCGGCACGTCTGGAAGTGATCTCAGGGCATCTGGTCTCCGAGTTCTACCGATATGGCGGACCGGAAATCTATGCCGGCGAGCAAAAGCTTGAGTCTGCCCAACCGAATGAGTCGCTTGTAGAAGCGATTGAACGGAACGCTTTGGAAGGTGAGCCAAACGACATTCTCTCGTGAATATTTACAAAAAGAGAAGGAAGACACCGACGGTGCCGATCATTACCTTGATCGACATTCTTGCCATTCTTCTGATTTTCTTCATCGTCACGACGACCTTCAAGAAAAAGGAATCGTTGGTGAAGGTGAATTTGCCACGGTCCTCCGAAATGGCGGCAGAGGGAGAGGTGACGAACAGGATTGCGCTTGCTCTGGGAAAAGACGGGCAGGTTTCTCTTGGAGAGAACGTTATTCCGATGCCTTCACTTCCTGCTGCGTTGAAGCGATTCAAGGAGTTGAATCCTGATGCCAATCTCGAGTTGAAGGCCGACGAAGGCGCCCCTCTGGGCCTGATGGTTGAAGTGTGGGATGCGGCGACTCAAGCCGGGCTAGATATTGGCGATCTTCCCCTGAGAATTCTCCTCGAGAACTGAGATTCACCGACTTTATCCCTGTGTTTTTGGTTGATTGGGCGAAATAAGGGATAACATAGAGCGTAAAATACTTAGGCCGATGATACGCAAGATTGTTTTCTATCCAGACCCAGTGCTACGAAAGGTGGGCGCCCCCGTCAACGAGGTGACCGACGATATTCGGGAGCTGGCCAGTGACATGCTGGAGACGATGTATGATGCCAATGGTGTCGGTCTGGCCGCGCAGCAGGTGGGAGAGGCGATCCAGCTCGCGATAGTGGATGTTTCTCACGACCCTGAATGCATCACCTATCTGAGGGTGAACGGTGAGGAGAAGACGCTTGAAGAGGTCTGCCCTCTTACCTTTCTCAATCCGAGTTTGGAACTGCTCGGCGAAAAAGATACCAGCGTGGAAGGTTGTCTGTCATTCCCCGAGCTTCAAGGCGATATCACTCGTCCATTCGAGGTTAAGGCGACGCTGACGACCCTCGGGGGAGATGAGATTGTTGTGGAAACCGATGGGTTGTTTGCCCGCGCGATTCAACACGAGACGGATCATCTGCTTGGGAAATTGTTTATTGATCGGATGTCGAGCGCTAAAAAGCTGGCGATTCGGCGATTGCTGAAGGAGATGCAGCAGGAGTTTGGTTGAAGGCGGTGAATCCATTATGAAGGAGCTTATTTCTGTTTTTCTTAAAGGCGCCGCAATGGGTGCTGCTAACGTGATTCCCGGTGTGTCCGGGGGAACCGTGGCATTTATCACCGGGATTTATGAACGATTGATCAATGCGATCAAAGGGTTCGATCTGAGCGCGGCAAAATTGTTATTTTCCGGGCAGCTACGCAAGTTTTCGGAGAAGGTGGATTTCGCATTCCTGTTTTCTCTGGGCTTGGGAGTGATCATCAGCATTTTGACTCTGGCACAGGTTCTGAAGTATCTCTTTGCCAACCACGCTACCTTGGTTTGGGCTTTCTTTTTTGGCCTGATTCTGGCGTCGGTCATTTTTGTTGGAAAGCAAGTGGGGCGCTGGTCTTTCAGCGCGATAGTCGGATGCCTTCTCGGGGCCGGTATTGCGATCACCGTTGCCCTGTTGAAGCCTGCTTCACAAGACGATGGCATCCTGTATTTGATGCTTTGCGGTGTGGTGGCGATGGCCAGCATGATCATCCCTGGCCTTTCCGGCTCGTTTGTCCTGCTTCTGATGGGGAACTATCAGTTAGTCATGATCGAATCGGTGTCCCAGCTGACTTCAGGGGATTGGGGGGCACTACGAGTTCTTATTCCAGTGGGGATTGGAGCGGTGCTGGGGGTCCTGGCTTTGAGCCACATTCTCTCCTGGGTCTTTAGAAAGTTTCACGACCACGCCGTGGCACTGCTCACGGGCTTTGTGGCGGGATCCCTATCGATTATCTGGCCGTGGAAGACTGAGTTAAAAACTACTTTTGAAGCAGCCGGAAAAGTGAAGGAGAAAGTAGTCGGCTATGACTGGTTTTTCCCCGACCTTTCAGCCGAAACTCTGATCGCTCTAGCGGCAATGGCTGCCGGATTCATCGTCGTCTGGTTGATGGAAAGTTCCGGTGATGAACGGTCCGAAGCTGATATAGAGGAATAGTCGAATCCGACGAAACAATATCTGGAAAATTCACCAGATGAGGTGAACGGTTCCAGTGCTGTCGGGTCATTGAGTCAGACTACCTTGTTCCATTGCGGAACGATGCTCCAGCGTCAATTTTGGCGCCACAAACGCATCGTCCTCAGGTCTTCTAATTAAGGTTTAACCAGTGATCCGGCAGTATTTCAATTTTCGGAAATGACCTGGATCTGGACCGCTCCCGTGTTTAGAGCTCTTCGGGCCCCTGGAGTAACTGACCGACCCGCTGTAGTAGACGTCCTGCTGCCCCTCCATCGAGGATACGGTGATCGAAGCTAAGAATGAACTGGGCCTCCACCTTCGGCGTAAACTCTCCTGCCTCATTGTCCCAAACGGGAGTTTTACGACCTGCCATCAGCCCCAATACGAGATTCTGTTCGGGCAGAGGAATAGGGGTCGCTGAAGTGATGCCAAAAGGGCCGACGTTGGTGACGGTGGCAACTCCACCGCCAGTGGCTTCAATAGGGAGGCGGCGGCTCTGTCCTCGTTTGACGAGATCTTCGTATGGCTCTCGGAGCTCAGACATGGTCTGCTGGTCAACGGTACGTATGACAGGGACGAGGACGCCATCATCGACTTCGACCGCGAATCCAATATCAATGGCGCTGGGGTGAACAATACGGTTTCCAATAAGACGGCCGGCAACCGCAGTGTTTTCAGAGATGGCAATCGCAAGCGCTCGCATGGCATAAAGCGTAACGCCAGGCTTGATTTCGAGTGACTTTCGGTGCGCCAGCACATTATCCATGATGATAGGAACCGTGACCGTTGCGAGGGGGCGGGTCCAACTTCGGCGCATCGAATCGGCGACAGCGATACGCATAGGCGAGGCATCAGTCATGCGGTGCTGCTCAAGGTCACTGATGAATTTTTCAAAATCTTCCACCGTGACGCGCCCGCCTGATCCGCTTCCGGGTACTCCGGCAAGATCGGCCGAATTCAATCCGAGTTCGTCCATGCGGTGTCTCATTCGTGGACTGAGGTAGACACTCGACCGAACCGGGACGGGAAGCCCACCCTCAACCGTTGGTTTCACTGATGGTGCTGCATTCTGCTGAATGACGTCGGCCTGATCGATCGCAAAGTGGAGGTTTTCGATGTCGGCCTCGATATCAGAACCGGTTGCGTCAGTGGGCCGGAGAAGGCCGGCTTTTGCCGCCTCTTCCTCAGTCGCTTCAATATTGGCCAGGGTCGCTCCGACCGCGTAGCTGCATTCCACTTCGGCAACGATGTCGATAATGACTCCGCTACAAGGCGTTGTGACCTCCATCATGGCTTTGTCGGTCTCGACTTCGAACAAATCCTGATCGGCTTTGACGGTATCGCCCGGGGAGAAAAGGATCTTCTGAACCGTGGCTTCGGCCATGGATTCGCCCAGTTGTGGCATCTGAATCGGAAAGCGGGGCATGGGTGGGATAACAAAAGTTAATTTCCAAATAACGAAACGCTAGAGAGGCGATTCGTCATGTTGTTTCCTAGGAAATTTTTGGGCGATGCGGTTGTGAGTGAATTGTTCTCCATATGGTGAAGAGAATTGATTGTGCTGCAAGCATCGAGGCGTACAAAATGTGAGGGCCTTTCACGTCTCCGATACTGAGAAATGCCCCAATTCGCTGACGACATCCGCGTGAAATTGAACGAGTTCTTCTTTGCTCGAGACCAATATGAACGTGACCGAATACAATCGCAATGCCTGGAATCTGCAGTCGCAGGAAGGATGTCGTTGGAGCACTCCGTATCCTGATGAAGTGATAGATCAGGCGAAGGAGGGGGATTGGTCAGTCATTCTGACGCCGAATAAGCCCGTTCAGGGATCGTGGTTTCCCTCATATCCTGACTTGTCCGGAGTCCGGATTCTGGCGCTGGCTTGCGGTGGAGGACAGCAGGTCCCGATTTTTGCCGCTGCGGGGGCTGAGGTTACGTCCTATGACGCTTCCGATGTCCAACTTGAAAAAGACGAGGAGACCTGTGCCCGGCATGGTTTGTCCGTGAAGACTGTCCAGGGAGACATGGCGGCTATGACGGCATTGGAAGATGAATCCTTCGATGTCATATTCAACCCGGTCTCGAATGTTTTCGCAGAGCAGTTGGCACCGATCTGGATCGAGTCGGCAAGAGTGCTGCGCCAAGGTGGAACTCTGATGTGCGGGTTTATGAATCCGGCATTTTTTCTATTCGATCATGAAGTTCTGGAGGAGACCGGTGAACTGCTGGTGAAGCATAGGCTTCCATACTCCGACATGGAGCATGCCGATGCTGAATTGCTGTCAGAACAGTTGGAGGCGCAACTCAGCGTCGAGTACAGCCACAGCTGGGAAGCTCAGATTGGGGGGCAATGTGATGAGGGGTTCGCTATTACCGGCTTCTATGAAGATGATTGGGATCAGGAGAGCACGCGATTGCAGGGGTGGTTCCCGATGTTCGCTGCGACGAGAGCGGTGAAGCTGTAGACTCTCAGGTTCTTTGAGCTGTGGGTCGAACCAGAATATCGGTGACTTCGGCGGTGGCCGGCATGGTTAGCTGATGGATGACTAGATCGGCGATTTCCGAGGGTTGAAGGATGGGATACCCAATGCGCTCGTATTTGGTGGAGTCATCTTTTGAAGTGCTGAAATAGTCATCCAGAAGCTCGGTGTCTACGAAGCCGGGAGAGATGCTACTGACCCGGGTATAGTTGTTCTTGCCTCGAAGCTCCTGTCGCAGTCCTTCCGTTAAGGCCCGAACGGCGAATTTGGTGGCGGCGTAGAATCCTCCTTTGCCGGGCACACGGTGTCCTGACATGCTACTGATATTGACAACATGGCCACCGGAGTCGGGGAAGTGTGGCAGGGCTTCCCGGGTGACGAGAGCGAGGGCGAATACGTTGACATCCAGCATCGTTTTCCAGTCGGCGATATCCCCGTCGATGAGGTGCGCCTGCCTGCCAACCCCGGCAGCATTGATGAGAATATCGAGTCCGCCGAGTGATTCCGCAGCGGCAGCAACTGTCTGTTGGGTGGCGGTGATGTCAGAGAGATCGACCGGAAACGCTCCTGCTTTCACTTGGTGCACTTCGACTTCGCTGACGAGTTCCTGAAGTCGTTTCTCCCGCCGGCCGAGGACGGCAACGGAGCAACCCTGTTGGGCCAACGCCAGCGCAATAGCGCGACCAATGCCGCTCGAAGCTCCAGTGATGATCGCATTTTTGCCCCGGAGGGATAGAGAAGAAGTCATTCCCAGAGGGTGATTGGAAAGCGCGGTATTTTCCAAGAAAAATTGAACCGGTTGGCGTGTTCTGGCTTAACCTCTCGCGATGACTCATTCGATTCATAGCGCCGTCGCGCTGGTGGCAAGTTTACTGTTGGCAGGAGCGCCGCCGCTTCAGGCAGCAGATTGGCCGCATTTCCTGGGGCCTGATCACGATTTTCACAGCGCTGAGACCGGCCTGAATTGGGAGTTTGGCGAGTCCGGACCACCCATCCTTTGGGAGGTTGAGAGAGGTAAGGGGCATTCCGGGCCCGTTATCGTCGATGATCACGTGGTCTTTATTCATCAGGTCGACAAAAACGAGGAGATTCGTTGTCTGGACGCTGCCTCAGGCGAGACGCGGTGGACGCATTCCTATCCGGTCGAGGTCGGGCAGAGTTACGGCATTGTCGATACGCCAAGATCGAGCCCGGTAATCGATCCAGAGTCGAAATTGATTTATACTCTGGGAAATGATGGGGACCTGATCTGTTTTCGACTGGAGTCGGGAGAGATCGTCTGGCAGATGGGTCTTGAGACGGTCTTCGGACCTTCGCCGTTTTTCTTCGGCTATGGATCATGCCCCCTCATCTACGGGGAAAAGCTGATAGTGCATGTCGGTGCAGACAACCCCTGTGTGATCGCTTTGAACAAGCTGGATGGAAAGGTGTTGTGGCAGGCTGACCACGAATGGAATGGAAGCTATGCTTCTCCTGTCATTGGGCAGGTCAATGGGGAGGATAGACTGTTCGTATTTGCGGGGGGAGAGGTCGACCCGCCGCATGGCGGTCTGATTTGCCTCAATCCTTCGAATGGCGAAATTGACGATTCCTTTTTCTGGCGTTCTGATAATTTCGCGAGTGTGAATGCTGCCACGCCGGTTCCCTGTGGCCCTAACCGTGTGTTTGTCACCGAGGACTACGGTCGTGGAGGTGTGATGCTGCAGTTTGATCAGGACTTCAAGGCTCATGTGCTATGGACCTCATTGGAGTTTGGATGTCAGTTTCAAACTCCGATCTACCATGAAGGCATCGTTTATGGGTTCGGGGGGAACGGCGGGCTGATGCTGGCGTGTGATGGGGCCACCGGTCGGATTCTTTGGAACGAAGCATTCTACCAGACGACCATCACCTGGAAGGAGCGCGATATTCCCATCAGCCTAGGTCATGCCCATCTACTTCACGTAGACAATGGTTTTGTCTGCCTCAGCGAGAACGGAGCCCTGCTTCGGATGGATCTCGGTTCGTGGGGTTTTCAGATTCAGTCGAAGGCGCGGTTGTTTTATGCGCCGGAGACCTGGGCGCCTCCTGCGATCAGCAATGGTCGCCTCTTTATCAATCAGAATGAGATGGGTTCGCGATTGATCTGCTACGATATTTCCGGCAAATCGGCTCAGTAAACAGGGTTGAGTCCATCATCTGACCCTGTTGAGTCATGCGAATGCGGCGCGAATTGGAAGTTTTGGGTTTTATTTTCGCTGTGGCGCGATACTTTCGGCCCTCTCGCCGACAATGAGGCGGGACTCGCCGCTGAATGGCGGAAGAATGTTATAATTATGAATCCGGATACTATCGACGGAGTGCTGCTGGTCGACAAAGGGCAGGACATGACTTCGCACGACGTTGTCGCTGTGGCGCGACGTACCTTGAATACGAAGAAGATCGGTCATTGTGGTACGCTTGATCCTATGGCGACGGGACTCCTGATTCTCGTGATCGGGCGGGCGACCAAGATTCAGGACCTTCTCATGGCTGAGGATAAGGAATACACCGGATCTTTCGAACTGGGTAAGACTACCAGTACTCAAGATGCTGAAGGCGAGGTCCTGACGGAAGCAGAGGTATCTGCATTCTCCGAAGAAGAGATCAAAGCCTCTTTCGAAAAGTTTCGCGGAGATTTCTATCAAATTCCTCCTATGGTCTCAGCGATCAAGAAGGACGGTGTGCCTCTCTACAAATTGGCGAGGCAAGGTAAGGTAGTGAAGCGTGATCCTCGATTTGTACACGTCTTCGGTTATCGCATCGACGGAATCGAATTGCCCGTGGTGAAGTTTACCGTGAAATGCAGCAAGGGGTTTTACGTTCGTACTTATGCACACGATATAGGTGAGGATCTCGGTTGCGGGGCGTTTCTGAACTCTCTGCGCCGGACTCGTTCCGGGAAATTCGATCTGGAGCGATCCGTGACGTTCGACGAGCTGAAGTTCGGAGAGCGGAGTGACATCATTTCAAAAATGATGAGCCTGCCAGAGGTATCCCGTTTGCGCGGAGCTTGACCTTTTTCAACGGCAGCGGCTAAATCGAGCCATGGAGGTGCTATCTGATATTGATGACCTGAAGCGTCTCAACGGGCCCCTGCATCTCGCTATCGGCGTCTTTGACGGGGTCCATCTCGGACACCGGGCTGTGATCGACGCTGCAATCGAGTCAGCCGAAGCGTCAGGAGGGACTGTCGTGGTGGTTACCTTTGATCCTCATCCTGTGGACGTCCTGTCGCCAAGAAATGCGCCTCGGCTTCTCACCTTTCCAAATCATAAGCTTTTAATCCTCGATCGAAATCTGGGGATTAAGCACGTGTTAGTGGTTCGATTTGATGCGGAATTTGCGGAGCAGACTGGAGAGCAGTTTATACAGTCTCTACTGGCCGCAGCAGACGGGCCGGGGATTTCCCGGATTTGTGTGGGGGAGCAGTGGCAGTTCGGAAAGGGTAGGTCCGGCGATATTGAACTGCTGCGAAAACTGGGAGGAGAATATGGCTTTGGCGTAACTGGAGTTGAAACAGTTAAGTCGGACGGGATGAGAGTCAGTAGCACCCGTATTCGTGAAGCGATCGGAGCAGGGGATTTTGACGTGGCCGATTCTCTGCTGGGGCGGAGATACACTGTGTTTGGAACGGTGATTGAAGGACGAAAAGTAGGGCGAACTATTGGTTTTCCTACGGCAAATTTCACAGTGCATCGTGAGCAGTTACCGCCTACGGGAGTTTATGCGGTCAGGGCGACCGGAGCTGGTGACTCCTGGGAAGGGGTCGCCAATCTTGGCTACCGCCCGACTGTGGATGGGGGAGAAGTGAAACGCTTGCTTGAAGTGCACCTGTTTGGGCTCGACTACGAAATCTACGGTGAGGACCTCGAGATCGAGTTCGTGCAGTTCATTCGACCCGAGCAGAAGTTCGAGGGAATCGACTCGCTGAAGCTCCAGATACAGAGAGACGTGGAGCAGGCGCAAACTGCATTAGGGTGCAAAAAAAGCGGCTCCTGAAGAGGAGCCGCTTACAAAACCTTAAAGTTCTAGGAATCTATTACGGCTGCGATAATGCCTCTTGAAAGGCAGGGTTGGCCATGAGGCCAGCTCCTGAGATTACGCCACCGATAATGCAGACAACAATCGCCACGATCCAGTAGATCCCTAGCTGCTTGTGTCCCTTCATGAACAGCCAGATCAAGCCGCAGATAGGTAGAAAGATCGAGAGAACTCCCCATAGAGTGTCTTTTGCTTTGAATGCTTTTACGATGGTCATGATCCATATAACAATAGATGCGATGCCACCGACGCCTGAAAGAATTGATCCAATTACGGCCATAGTGATAGGGGGATTTTGGTTGGGTTTGGGTTCCTCACAGCCAGGTTCAAGAAGTGAAAATGCTGCGTTGAGATACTTCTTACCAGAAAAAGCGATGTGGCGTCAATCCACCACTTGAATATGCTAGGGCACAATGTCTTTACCGAGAGGTAAAAGAAGAGCCTCGGAGATGCCAGTATCGGGACGCTGTCGCGGTGGTTGCTTTATCCTTTGTGTGATAGGATGGTTGAATCCGGCTTTCGGCAATGTAGCGAATAGACGGCCTGCCAACTGACTTGCTGATTTTGCCTCTGACTTCCTTGAAGAATTCACCCTCCAGATTCAACCCACTGGTGAATGTAGCGTGTTTGGCAATTGCCATCGGTGCACTCGCTGTTCCTGCGGTCGGGCAGCTTTCTCCCTTCCCCGAGGCAGACGGCCAGGGCAGTTCTGGTCGCAATCTGCCGGAGATACTTCCGCTGGATGTGATTGAGCCTGTCGTCAGCCCACGGCAGACAAGTGCTGACCGGATGGCTCGACTTTTCAATCGTGACTTAAGGGACATCGAGGAGGCTCAAAGCGGAATTATTGAGCAATTGGAATATCTGCCCCGGATTGCGAGAGAGGCGCAGCGGATCACGGCGTTCGGATATCACTCAGGGTCGATGAAAAAGCGCCCCAAGTGGGTGCAAATTGATATGGGCGAGCCCGTTTCTCCAGATGCGATTGCCTTGCTACCAGTGACGGCTGAGGTGGATGGTGAGCGAGTGTATGGCTATGGGTTTCCCCGGAGTTTCAGGGTCGATATCTCCAATGAGGAAGAGTTTCGAAATTATGAGACGATAGTGGAGAGTCGAGTCGATGATCCCCGTGGAATCAGGCGTTGGCCTTTTTTCAGAGAAGTGGGTGGTTTCACGGGTCGTTATATTCGAATTTCGGCCACATCGCTGTGGCGGTCAGCAAAGACGAATCAGGAAGTTTTTGCCCTCAGTGAAGTAATGGTTTTGAAGGGGGGGCGGAATCTTGCGGTTGGGAAATCAGTGAAATCACTCGATAGCGAAGAGCTTTCCAATCGCTGGTCGAGTCGTTTTGTCAGCGACGGCATTACAACACTAGGCATTCCTCACGGGAACGAGGTGAGCCCGACGCTCGGCTTTAAGGCGCGTTCCAAAGAACCCGCCAAATCGAGCTGGGTCCAGGTAGATCTTGGAGAGAGTATGTCAATCAACGAGGTTCAGTTAATCCTTGCCGACTCACCCGAGTCGATTCCGGATCCTACTGTTCGTTTTCCTTACCCTATGCAGGTGCAGATATCCGACTCTCCTGATATGCGAAAGGCGGAAGTAGTTGGGAAGTTCAACCCGTCTCAAATTAGTATGATTGGAGAGAATCCTCTTATCATGCCCGCGCAAGATTCGTATGGAAGATTTGTTAGAGTTAGTGTGCAGGGTTCCGATAAGGAAGCGTCGATTGGATTCAGTCTTGCGGAGATCGTCGTCTTTTCGGGTAGTGAGAATGTGGCTTTGGGGAAGCCGGTCACGGCTCTGCACTCAGCGGAATCCAGTCAATGGTCCCGAGCGTTCCTTGTTGATGGTTTCAGCAGTCGAAGGAACATAGTTTCGTCTGAGCGTTGGTTGGCTGACATGGATAAGCGGAATCGTCTGGTTCTTCGCTGGCTGGAGCAGGAGGAGCAGCGCCTCGATATGGTGGACCGAACCGTGACCCGGGGCGTGACCTTCATCGTCAGCAGTGTCGCAGGTATTTTTGGATTCGTTCTTATCGCACTGTCGCGCGGCAGAGTGAAGAGGCGGAAAGATCTGGAGGACCTAAGGCAGCGGATCGCGAGTGATCTGCATGATGACATCGGAAGTAATTTGAGTAGTATTGCTTTGCTCGCAGAGTTGGGGAAAACCGAGACGGATGAACCGGAGTTGGTGCTGGAGGAATTGACCGATATCAAGTCAACTGCTGACAAAACGATCGAGTCGATGCGGGACATTGTCTGGCTGATACGACCTGGAGAGGAGACCTGGCAGCAGATGTTGACTCGGTTTCGCGAAACTGCCTCCAAGTTGCTGCGGGCTCACGAATACAGTCTCGTTGTTCTGGGAGAGAGCACCGACATGAGACTACCGTTGGAATTCAAGCGTGACCTGTTTCTGATCTACAAAGAGGTGCTCAACAATATCGTAAGACATGCGGGAGCCAAAAATGTGGAGATCGAGATCGATTGTCGACGGAATCGCCTCGAAATGACGATTATTGACGACGGGATCGGCTTCAATAACCTCGATGAGGCATTCAGAGAGGGCAATGGATTGCGAAATTTAAGGATGAGAGCGCAAGCTCTTGGAGCAAATTTGAAGGTCCGTAGCGCTTTAGAAGAGGGGACCCGAGTCCAATTAACTGTTCCTATGCCCTAAATAGGGGGAGAATTCGGATGCAAAACGCCGTAGGCTCTCCAAGTTGAATATTTTGAAAACACCATGAGCGAAGAATCCCAGACTGAAGACGCGCCGAAGGCACCAACCAAAGTGTGGATGGTGGAAGATAACGAGACCCTCCGTCGCACGGTGGCGCGCGTTCTTGACCGTCAGAAGGACATGAAGTGTGTTCATCAGTTTGAGCGTTGCGAAGAAGCGATCGAGGCCCTCGTAGCAGGTGAGCGCCCCGATCTGATGCTTTTCGATATTGGTCTCCCGGGAATGAGCGGTATTGAGGGGATTCGCCGCATTAAGACGGCTCTTCCTCAGATTGAAATTCTGGTCTTCTCGGTGTTTGATGACAACGAAAAGGTATTCAACGCGATTTGCGCGGGTGCTTCTGGTTATCTGCTGAAGACCTCCAGTATGGGTGAGATTCCTGATGCGATTCGCTCGATTCTGGCAGGTGGGGCACCCATTAACGCTCTTATCGCCCGGCGTGTGCTCGATATGTTCGCCGACCTGGCTCCTCAAAGCCGTGACTACGGGTTGACTGAGCGGGAGAAAGAAGTGCTCGAACAGATGGTTGAAGGCCTCACGAAAAAGGAAATTGCCGATCAGCTTGATCTCAGTTTTCACACGGTCGACAAACACATTCGGGGCATCTACTCCAAGTTGCATGTCAACACGATGACCGGTGCCGTGGCCAAGGCACTCAAAGAGGGATTGCTGCCAAAAGGGTAGCTTCCCCGGCAGGGAGGAGATTTGCGAAGGCGATTTATACCAATCGCGGGGCTTTCGCGGCTTTCTGTGCTTGATCCAGTGATCATTCGCCGCTAGCCATTTAGCCCATGTTTTACATCGGCATTGATAGCGGAACCCAGAGCACAAAATCGGTCGTGCTCGACTTTGAAACGGGCGAGATTGTGGCTCAAGCCAGTCAGGCGTATGATCTGATTTCCGGCCTTCCTGCCGGACATCTTGAGCAAAACCCGTCGGATTGGATTGATGCCGTCAAAGCGTCGGTAGGAAGTTGCCTGGATCAGCTGGGCGAGCGCCGCAGCGAGGTTCGTGGAATTGGTGTTAGCGGACAGCAGCACGGCCTTGTGGTGCTTGATGGGAATGACGAAGTAGTCCGTCCTGCAAAGCTGTGGTGCGATACTTCGACGGTCGATCAATGCGATCAGTATGCTGCAGCGTTTGGAGGGACTGATGGTCTTATCGCAAAAGCAGGCAATACGATGCTGCCTGGGTACACGATTCCCAAGTTACTTTGGCTGAAGCAGAATGAGCCGGATCATTTTGCTCAGGTGAAATCGATTTTGCTACCTCACGATTACATCAATTTCTGCCTCACTGGAGTAAAGCGAATGGAGTATGGCGATGCTTCCGGAATGGGGATTCTCAATGTGCTCACACGTGAATGGGACAGTGAACTCATTGATTTCGTGGACACCAGGGTTCAAAGCATGTTGCCTGAATTGGGTTCTTCAAATGTGGTTCACGGTACCTTGTTGCCTGAGTTGGCTCGGGAATGGGGAATCAGCAGTGACGTTATCATCAGCGCAGGGGGCGGCGATAATATGATCGGGGCGATCGGGACGGGAAACATTGCCGATGGTATCATTACAGCGAGCTTTGGAACTTCCGGGACCCTCTACGGATGTGCCGAGAAACCGATAGTCGACCCCAATGGCGAGATTGCTGCCTTCTGCGATAGCACAGATCGGTGGTTGCCGTTGGCCTGCACCATGAATGTGACAGTGGTGACCGAGCAGGTTCGCGACTGGTTCGGCTGGGACCTGGCCGAGCTTGAAAGGCAGGCTGCCTCCGTTCCTGCGGGGGCCGGAGGGGTTAGTTTTCTTCCCTATCTAAATGGCGAAAGAACACCGAACCTCCCTAACGGAACGGGCGTGATTCACGGTTTGGGTGGATCGAGCAAGTCTCCCGCTCATCTCGCGAGGGCAGCCATGGAGGGCGCCACTTTGGGACTGGCTTATGGGCTTCGCCGTTTTGACGCTCTTGGCCTGACCCCGGGTGAGATTCGACTGACGGGAGGTGGTTCGAAGAGCGGTCTCTGGAGGCAGATTTCAGCTGATGTGTTTGGTGTGCCGGTGGTTGGGTTGGCGACCGCCGAGGGTGCAGGGTTGGGTGGTGCGATTCAGGCGGCTTATGCCGACGGTAAGGGGAGTTACGAGGAACTTTGTGGTCGTCTCGTCGCTCTCGATGAGAGCACGCGGTGCGAACCTGATGCTGAAACTGCGGAACTATACCGTGAAAAGCTGGATAAGCAGATTGCTTTGACCACTGTGCTGAGAGATGCAGGATTACTTTAATGTCTGAACGCCCGAAAAAGAGTATTGCTGCCGCAGACCTTTCGGCCAAGGCACGGAGAATTGGTTGGGTTGGTTCTGTAGTGATCAGGGTATTTGCATTGACGTTTCGATGGAGGCTGCACGATCCTGATGGCGTCAGTGAAAGGCCGCCTGATCACCCCATGATCTGGACGTTCTGGCACAACCGTATTTTTGTTCTGCCCGTTGTGTATCCAAGGTATTTCAAGGCACGGCGTGGCGCCATTTTGACCAGCGCGAGCAAGGATGGAGAGATTATCGCGTCAGTTTGTTCGCATTTCGGCGTGGCTGCCGTGCGGGGGTCTTCTTCGAGACGTGGGGTGGCTGCTCTGCTCGGTCTGATCGACTGGATCAACGATGACTATGATGTGGCGGTTGTTCCTGACGGGCCCAGAGGTCCCCGCTATAGGCTCGGTCCGGGAATTATCAAATTGGCTCAAATGACCGATGCTAAGATTCTTCCCATTCGGGTTGAATATGGATCCGCCTGGATTTTTAAGAGTTGGGACCGATTCCAATTGCCGAAACCGTTCACCACCGTAAACGTTTACCTTGAACCGCTCGAATCCGTTCCAGAAAATCTCGATGATGAGGCTTTCGAAAAGGAGAGACAACGAATAGAGACGGTCATGAATCCCGATCATGAAACTGATTGAAGGAAAACCTATTGCTGAGGCGGTCTATGAGGAATGCCTGGCTTCATTTGAAGAGTTGAGAGCTGCCGGCCACACGCCCGGTCTTGCGGTAGTCCTTGTTGGGGATGACCCGGCATCGAGAGCTTACGTGGGATCAAAGGAGCGAAAGTGTCAAGAGATTGGCATGCATTCGGTTAAGATCGAAATGCCGGCTGATGCGTCACAAGAGGCGTTGATCGCAGTGATCGATGAGCTGAATGCAGATGATGCGATTCACGGGATTCTTGTTCAGCTTCCTCTACCCAAACATCTTGATGAGGATGCCGTCACCTTGCGGATCGATCCGGCAAAAGATGTCGATGGTTTACACCCTGTGAATCTAGGGAAGTTGGCGATGGACGACTCGACCGGCTTTGCTCCCTGCACTCCTTTGGGGTGTCAGCGCATGCTGATCGAGAGTGGTATCGAGACATCCGGGAAGAATGTGGTGATCGTGGGCCGCAGTCTTCTGGTTGGGAAAAGCCTGGCCCTCTTGTTGATGGGGAAAGGCGAGGGAGCGAATGCCACAGTGACTGTTGCTCATTCACGGACGAAGGATTTGATGGCGGTGACGCGAGGAGCAGACATTCTGGTAGCGGCGATCGGAATTCCTCACTTTGTCGGTCCTGACCATGTGAAGGAAGGCGCTGTCGTCATCGATGTCGGTATCAATCGAATCGACGACCCATCTGCTAAGAGAGGTTCCCGATTGGTGGGGGATGTCGATTTCGATGCGGTCGCAGGAAAGTGCGAAGCGATTACTCCGGTTCCCGGTGGGGTGGGGCGTATGACGATCGCCATGTTGATGTCCAATACGATAAGGGCCTGTAGACTTAGAGCGGGCCTTTAAGGGGGCTGATTTAAGGTTTCTATATCTAAGCGGTTCGACTATCAGAAATAACCCTTTAGTTGCTCATGCGAAACCTTCATTGGTTTATCATTGAAACAGGATGCACGATGCGACGCCGGTCCGAATTTGCTGCCGGCAATTTCACATTTGTGACGGAGTTTTCCCTAGCCAGCAGCAGGGATTGAAGCGAGCTTACGCGACTTCTTTTTTAGCTAGACCTGCCCTTTTATGAGCCACTCCATTTCCGCACGTGCGAATGTTGATTTGATCGACAAAAAATACGCAGAATGGAAGAAGGATCCTACGTCGGTCGATGACTCATGGGGCATGTTTTTCGAGGGTTTTGAATTGGGCTTGTCCCAGCCGGTTTCGAAAGGAGTTGCATCCGCTCATGCTAACTCGGGATCTGAAGAGGTAGGTGGGCTTGATCTGGCTACCCGCGCACGAATCGTCACGATGGTGCACCAGTACCGCACCCTGGGGCACACTGCCGCGTGGCTGGATCCGTTAGAAGAGAAAGGACCAAATCAACCGTTGTTGAGTCTTGATGAATTAGGCTTTCTTCCGCAGCACCTCGATGAAGAGATTGCTACCCAGTTTTACGAGGGCGGTCGCCGGATGAAGCTGCGCGAATTGGTTGATCGTCTAGAGCGAACCTACTGCGGTAAGATTGGATTTGAATACATGCACATGCAGACGCCTGATGTGCGGGATTGGGTCCAGGAGCGTGTTGAGGCACGTATCGAGTTGCCCGAGCCACCTCTTCAGGCCAAAAAGGATGCGATGGGGTGGTTGGCGAAGGCCGAGCTTTTTGAGCGATTCCTCCACCGTAAGTACGTCGGGCAGAAGCGATTTTCACTGGAAGGCGGCGATGCGCTGATTGTGGCGTTGAACCGATTGGTCCAACTCTTTCCTCACTATGGTATATCGGAGATGGTCATGGGAATGGCGCATCGTGGTCGACTCAATGTGCTGGCCAACCTTTTGCAAAAGCCGCTCACGGTTATTCTTTACGAATTCTCTGAGAACTACGTGCCGAACCTCGTGGCAGGGGATGGCGACGTTAAGTATCATCTGGGATTTGATGCCGATTTTGAGGTGGACGGTCATCCTGTAAAGATTCATCTCGGGGCAAATCCCAGTCACCTGGAAGCGGTTAACGGGGTCATCGAAGGCAAGGTAAGGGCTAAGCAGCGAGCCCGTGATCCTGAGCTTCGTGATTCCTTTGTTGATCGGGATTCAGTGCTTCCCGTGTTGATTCATGGTGACGCCGCTTTTGCTGGGCAGGGTAGTGTGGCGGAGACGCTTAATCTTTCTCAGCTGCTGGGATACCGAACCGGAGGTACTGTCCATCTGGTCGTGAATAACCAGATCGGATTTACGACAACGCCTAAGGATGCTCGCTCATCGGCCTATTGCACAGATGTGGCAAAAATCATTGAAGCGCCGGTATTCCATGTGAATGGCGATTCGCCGATGGATGTGCTTTATGTGATTGAGCTGGCTCTCGAATTCCGGCAGACCTTTGCCCGCGACGTGGTTGTTGATATTGTCTGCTATCGGCGCCATGGACACAATGAAGGGGATGAGCCTGCCTTTACTCTGCCAAAGACATATCGTGATATTCGGCGGCACGACACACCGTTGGCCATTTTCCGTCGAGAATTAGTTGAACAGGGGGATCTATCTCACGAAGAAGTCAACGCGATCGAGAATGAGTATCAGTCAAAGCTCGACAGCGAACACGCCGAGCTTGAGTCGGCCATGGAGAAAGGGGAGGGCCACTCCATGGCGGAAGCCAATATTGAGCCGCAACCTGAATACTCGCATGGGCCTGCCTCGACTGGAATTCCTGTGGATGAAGTCAGGGAGATCGGACTACTTATTTCACAAATTCCGGATGGTGTCCAAGTGAACGAGAAGCTTGCGAAGAGATTCCTGGGGCCACGGCGGGATGCCATTGAAAAAGGTAAAGGTATCAATTGGGCATTTGGTGAAGCGTTAGCCTTCGGGTCGCTTTTGAGAGACGGGAATGCTATTCGGCTGTCCGGCCAAGATTGCCGCCGGGGAACCTTCAGCCAGAGACACGCGGTGCTGTATGATCCTGAGACTCGGGAGCGCTACACCCCCCTCAATCATCTGGCTCCTGATCAAAGGCAGAAGCTGTGGGTCTACAACAGCAATTTGTCTGAGTTCGCGGTACTAGGGTTTGAGTATGGATATTCGTTAGTCTCGACCGATACGCTGGTGCTTTGGGAAGCGCAATTTGGCGATTTCTCCAACGGAGCCCAAGTGATTATTGATCAATTTATCTGCTCGTCCGAGTCGAAGTGGCAGAGGCCAAGCCATCTGGTCCTGTTGCTGCCTCATGGCTATGAGGGGCAGGGGCCGGAGCACAGTAGTGCACGGCTCGAGCGCTTCCTTCAGCTTTGCGGTGAGCAAAATATGCAGGTGTGTAATTTGACCACTCCTGCGCAGTATTTCCATGTGCTGCGTCGGCAGATGACTCGCGAATTCCGCAAGCCTCTTGTCTTGATGACCCCTAAGAGTCTGCTCACGCATCCTGAATGTGTTTCGGATATTGAGGATTTTGGCGAGGACACCGTTTTTCAAGAGGTAATTGATGACACCTCTGAGCACCGCGGCAAAGAGGAGCGCATCAACCGGCTTATTTTCTGCAGCGGGAAAGTTTACTACGATTTGATCGATTTTCGTCGGAGCAATGAAATTGGCAATGCGGCCATCATTCGTATTGAGCAAATTTATCCATTCCATCAAGAGCGTATCGAAGCGATCGCGAGGCGATACCCCAACGCGTCGAAGTGGGTTTGGTGTCAGGAAGAGCCTTTAAATATGGGAGGCTGGACGTTTGTCGGTCCCAGACTTCAAAAAATGACCGATCACCGCGTCAGGTTTGCCGGTCGGACTACTGCCTCAAGTACCGCCACAGGATCAAAGGCAGTGCACAAGATGGAACAGCGCCGTCTCATTGAAGCGGCTTTCCACAAGTAAGGCGAATATCAATACGATCGCTAACTTGAACTACTCTGTTTAACTTTTTCTATTTCACGCAATGGCCCACGAAATTAAGATTCCCTCAGTTGGAGAATCCATCATATCTGCAACGCTAGGTAACTGGCATAAGAACGACGGAGACTACGTCAATGCCGGGGAGGTCATTCTGACGATTGAAACCGATAAGATTTCAACTGAGCTCGAATCGGATCGCGCCGGCATCTTGAAGCACCAGGCAGCCGAAGGGGCCGAACTGGATATTGGAGCCGTGGTGGCACTGATCGAAGAGGGTGATGCACCGGCAGGGACCAATCGCGCCACTGAAGCCCAGTCAGTTTCGGAAGATGAGAGGACGCCTGAAAATGATCCCGCGCCGGCGCCGAAGTCCAGCGAGATCAAGGCGACCCCGGTTGCTCGTAAGGTTGCTGCTGAAGAAGGGGTGAACTTGAGCCGCTTGTCCGGAAGTGGGACAGGTGGAAAAATCACGAAGGCGGACGTTCTGGGCGCCGCTTCTGCTCCGTCAGCACCTTCAGTCGCCACCATGGCGGCTCCTTCTGCTGAGATTGGGGAAAAGCGCACCACTCGGAGCAAGATGTCACCTTTGCGCCGGAAAATTGCGACTCACTTGGTAAATGCCCAGCAGGAAGCTGCCATTTTGACCACCTTCAATGAGGTAGATATGACTGCGATCATGACCCTCAGGAAGCGGGTTCAAGATGGATTTGTGAAGAAGCATGGGGTGAAGCTTGGATTCATGTCGTTCTTCATCAAGGCGGTGGTTGATGCTCTGCAGTCCGTGCCGTCGATGAACGCGCAGATGGACGGTGATGAGATCGTCGAGAACCACTTTTATGATATCGGGGTCGCTGTGGGTACGGAGAAAGGGCTCATTGTCCCCGTTGTTCGCGACTGTGAGACGAAGTCTTTTGCTGAAATCGAACAGTCTATCATTGGCTATGCTACGCGGTCACGGGAGGGATCTATCGGTCTTGCTGATCTACAAGGTGGGGTGTTTACCATTACGAACGGTGGCATTTATGGTTCGTTGCTGAGCACTCCGATCTTGAATCCGCCACAATCTGGTATTCTGGGGATGCACAGCATTCAGGAGCGCCCCGTTGCCATCAACGGTGAGGTCGTGATACGTCCGATGATGTATTTGGCCGTAAGCTACGATCACCGGATCGTCGACGGGAAGGAAGCTGTCACTTTCCTTGTGAGGGTGAAAGAGTGCCTCGAGAACCCCGACCGAATGCTGGTGGGAGCCTAGATTGCCCGAAAATCTTGAATCGTTTCAGTCTTGAAAGATGAATAAATGTTCAAAATAGCGAAAATATTAAAATTCTAGAGTTAAAGTTGAGAAATTTTAAAATTTAACTTTCTCGAAGTGAAGCGGAGTGGTAACTGTTTCCATGATTTCTGGACGATTGCCTTTTGGATTGGCCTTGACCTGCTGTGTTGGGCTCTTCTCTGTGAGTTGCCTCACCAAGAAGACGGAAGCTGTTTCTGAAGGCGCCGTACCTTCGCCTGCTGCTTATCCCAGCTCTCCTTCTGGATACTCGGGTGGGCCGACTGCTCAAAACGATTACACGACGGTTACTCCTGCAGCTCCACCGGCTCCACAGCCGTTCGAGCTTCGCGAGGGTGAGCAGTTGGTGGCTCATCAGATTCAGACAGGCGAATCCCTCTCCAGCATAGCCGGTAAGTACAGCGCCAATATTAGTCGGATTCAATCGGCCAATGGCATATCTGGCACGACGATCTACGCCGGTAAAACGATTCAGGTTCCTACCACGGTGTCCCCTCAATTGGTGATGAATAATGGTAATTCGGCGGGCACTGGGACTTATCAAAGTGCCCCTCCCGCACCTGCTACCGGTGGATACAACACGCCTGTCTATCCCGGTGCGACTGCCACACCGCCTTCCGTGAGTGGTAATCCCGCTTCGACTTCTTATCCTAGAGTTGAAACTCCACCCGCACCGCCCGCAGGCGCTTTTCCGACACCTAGCTTCTCAAACTGAGTTTGGCTTGCAGGCTTTCAAGATGAATCAGGAAATTGCGGTGGGCATCATCACCGTATCGGATCGGGCCGCTGCTGGCGAATATGAGGATCAAGGCGGACCCGCTCTTAAGGAAGCCTGCCTTGGCTATGGATGGAACGTCGTGTCTCAGGCTGTTATTCCCGACGATATGGAGCAGATCCAGCGTACGATTCGTGGGTTTTCAGCCCAGGGCTGTGGATTGGTCCTGACGACAGGGGGAACAGGAATTGCAATTCGTGACGTGACTCCCGAAGCCATTCGAGGGGTTATGCGTCTGGAGATTCCGGGCTTTGGGGAATCAATGCGAATGCAGTCTCTTGAAATCACACCCAACGCCATCCTTTCACGAAGCCTTGCCGCGATCGTAGATCAGTCGCTGGTAGTTGCCCTTCCTGGAAAACCGAGTGGAGCGGTGGAGTGTCTTGAGTTCGTCAAAGGAGCCATACCTCATTCCGTTAAACTGGCACAAGGTGTTCCAACCTCCTGTTAAGGTCTGTAAATCGGGCAGGGAAGTTAGCTAATTCAGGTGTAAAAACAATCGTTTACTTATTGTTTTTAAGTGACTTGACTCCTATTTTTCGATACAGGCTCCCTACGGTTAGTCCCTGCACGGCGATGGAGAAAATGACCACCATGTAAGTGAGTTTCAGGAAGAGACCGCGCTCGGCCTCCTCGGGCAGCGCAAGAGCCAGGGCCACTGATATGCCACCTCGGAGACCTCCCCATGTCAGCATTTTGATGGCACCATCGCTGAACTGCCTGAAGGGACGAAGTGCCACGACGGGCACGGATACGGCAATACAGCGACATGCCAGTACGAGGCCAATTACGATCAAACCTAGGAAGAAGGTCTGCGCTGAGAATTGATTTGATACGATGAGCAATTCCAGGCCAATCAGGGCGAAAAGCAGGGCGTTGAGAATCTCATCGATGAGCTCCCAGAACAGATCAAGATGCTTTCTGGTGATATCGGACATGGCCAGAAGCCGGCCATGATTTCCAATCATCAGTCCCGAGACCACCATAGCGAGTGGGCCGGATAGATGAAAATGGGAGGCGAGGGCGTAACCGCCGGTCACGAGGGCAAGTGTGATGAGGACCTCCACTTGATAGTTGTCGATCTGTTTCAACAGGGCGTAACCGATGAATCCGATCGCGCCCCCGAATAGAATGCCTCCCAGAACCTCGACCGCGAATAGTTCCCCGATGTAGGCTGCTGAAAATTCATGTTCGCCTGTGGCAATTCCGAGAAGAGCCAGGAACACGACGACTCCAACGCCGTCATTGAATAGCGATTCGCCGGTAATCTTGGTTTCAAGGCTCTTCCCGACACCTGCTTTTTTCAAGATCCCGAGAACAGCTACTGGATCAGTTGGGGATATGAGGGCGCCAAAGAGAAGGCAGTAGATAAATTTGGTTCCAAACCCAAACAGAGGAAGCAGAAAATAGGTGGCAGTTCCGATGAGGGCGGTCGAAAGCACGACTCCGACCGTGGCCATCAGTGCAATTACCCATTTTTGCTGAGCTAGATCCGACAGGTCGACATGCAATGCGCCGGCAAATAGAAGGTAGCACAGCATGACGTCCAGAAGCGCGTCTCCAAAATCAAACTGGCTGACGATACTTTCCGCGACCTGCTCAATCGAAGGCTCAAACAATCCCACTATGATCAGGATGAACGAGAAAATCAGGCTCAGCAGCATGATCCCGATGGTTGTGGGTAGCCTCAGGTAGCGGGCGTTAAGGTAGCCAAGAATAGCGGCTAGAGTTAATAGGACCGCGATGAGTTCAAAGAGTGACATCCGTAAGTGAGGGGATCAAAGGTTCAGAGGTAGATTCTAGGGTAGGCCTGCCATGGGAACTAGCTATCGGAATTACATGGAGTAGCTGATGGGCGGGCCGTCTTCCATTCTGATCTCTGAGATGAGTTTTTCGGACAATCGACCTTCGGGAAATTTGTTATTTCGTCGCAGTGATAGGTGCCGAATCAGTTTGAGCGCGACTGAGAAGAAACCAGCAGAATAAGGCCAGCATAATGAGGCCCAACAGCCAGCCCTGCGAGAATGGATCTTCGACGGATTTCTGTTCAGCAATTTTTCGAGCCAGGGAAACAAGGTCGGAACGAGATGCCGCATCAGAAAAGTCCGCTTCGCGCGTATCAGCGAAGTTGGCTGAGGCATCGAGGAGTAGCTGGTCACCTTGACGAACCTGAAAAAATCCTGGATCCCGGGGACTCCGGAGAAGTCCTGCATGATTCCAGGGAATGGTCTGTAGGCCAGAGCTCGAATTCAGGGATATGTCTGGAGCCGTCTGGCCTGTCTCGACTGAAATGGGAATGAGCTGATCGAGTTCGAAGTTCTCACTTTTTGCGGCGACCTTCTCTGCGCGAAGCTGATTCACATAGCGGTCGATCAGCACCACGAATGCCGGCAAGCGTGCGGCATTTGACTGAATGACATCGAAATTGAATATGAGCTGCCGGATTTCACCGAATTCTCGCAGAAAGATGAGGGCACGATCTCCCTGCCATAGGAGAGGGCTGTCGTCCTGATTGACCGGAATGGATGGTGTGGATTTCGCTATGAGCCCCTGCCAGTTCAGATTTTCGATGAGGGGGTGATTGGCAGAGAAGATAGGGCCTTTGAAGAATTCTTTCGGAACGTGCAACTGGTTGATAAACGCTATAGAGACTGGTGGCAGGGGCCCGGGTTGCAGTGGGTTGTATGTCGAAAACACCAGGTCGGGAGATTCTGCCAGTTTGGGATCCGACTGAGCCTGAGCTAGTGGGGCATTTTCCAAGCTGTTGATAATGTCCAGGACCAGTTCGTTCGCGTTTGGAGCGATGGATGCGGAAACGAGAATAGGTTTGGGTTGAGGCAGGATCAGATGGAGTTGGTCGTCTCGGGTGAATGCATCCGAATTCAGGATGAGCCTGACGTGATCTGTTCCTTCAGGAAATTTCCCGGAAAGAGTGCGGGTTTCCCCGGGCTCCAAGGTTAAGGCGCGACTTTCAGTTCGTTGCTGGCCTGCCGCGAGAAACCACTCTCTTTCCTGGATTGCTCTTGAATAGTTCCGAACTGTGACCTGCCAGGTTCTTCCGTCGGCTGACGATGTGGTGGAGAGGCCTGCGAAACCGACGTTATCGATGGGAGTTCCTATGCTGAAGAGAATTGCACCGTAGGGAAGTGTATTCTTGATATGATCAGTGAGAAAAATAAGTGTGCCCTCCGATCCGGCGAGGCTGCGTCCAACTCTGAGTGCGGACTCCGGTGAGTGAGCACCGCTGGCGGGCTCCCAGGCCCCGAGCGCCTCGCTTACGCCGTCTAAGGAGTCTCCACGATAGAGCCGGTCGCCCTGGCTGCGCGATTCCAACAAGGTATAGCTGGTTTGACCCGCACTCGGTGATAATTTGGGTAGCTCGATCCCGAGTAGATTGGCTGCGTTCTCTTTGAACGGCTCCATAGACGCAGAGCTATCAAGAACAACGACGATGCGTTGGATCGTATTGGAGCTCATCCAGCGAGGTTCGATCAGGAGCCAGGTCAGTATCAGGATGGAAAGGAGTTGCAGCCAGAGAGGCAGAGAATTGCGCAGTCGGTCAAACTTCCTTCCCTTGAGGCTCTGCCGGTCGATGGCATCAAGCATGAAGAGCGTGCTGACAGGGAGTGAAATGGACTGTCTTTGCAGGAAGTGAATCAGTAAAACCAGAGGGATACCCAGAAGAGTCCAGAATCCGAGGGGATTGGCAAAAATAACCGGCATGTTAGGCAAGTTGAATGGCTCCGGAGGGAATGGCTTCGAGTTTGATAGCTGAATCAAAGTCGCCGACGGAGGGAATCCTCGCGAATGGAGACTGGGCGCGCAACGCGGCAGCCTTCCAGCGATCGAAGTGGTGATGATAGGTCTTGAGATACCGCTTCAAAAGTGACGGGTCAATTCGTCTGTGGTGTTGTGCACGACTCTCCGTGTCAATGAATTCGTAGTTCCCGTTCCACTCCGGGGCAGACTCAGTAAGGGAGAATGGACAGAGGATCACGCTTCTGCCGTGGTTGCGCTGGAGCGAGCGAATCGTGGGTTCGGGTGCTGATGGGAACAGCG